>DATFPH010000342.1:0-34698 GCA_035264905.1 Thermoanaerobaculia bacterium | reverse complement strand
AGAGCCTCGATCTCGCGTCCGGCCCGCTGCTGAAGGCCGCTATGTTTACGCTCGGCCAGGGGCTCGCCGCCCGGCTGCTGCTGGTCGCCCATCACCTGGTGGTGGACGGGGTCTCGTGGCGGGTCCTGCTGGAGGATCTGGCGATCGCCGGCCGCCAGCTGGCGCGAGGCGAGGCGGTGGTGCTGCCGCCCAGGACCAGCTCCTTCAAGCGCTGGGCCGAGCGGCTGGTGGAGCATGCCCGGTCGGCCGCTCTGCTGCAGGAAGCCACCCTCTGGCAGGAGCGGTTGAGCCGGCCGGTGGCCCCGCTGCCTCTCGACTCCGCGGACGGCCGCAACGACGTCGCCTCGGCGCGCACGGAGGTGTGCTCGCTCGACGCCGAGGAGACCCGCGCCTTGTTGCAGGAGGTCCCCCCGGTCTATCGCACCCGCATCGACGAGCTGCTGCTCGCGGCCGTGGCGCAGGCCGTCGGCTCCTGGACCGGTCACCGCCGCGTGCTGCTCGACGTCGAGAACCATGGCCGGGAGGAGATCTTCGACGACCTCTCCCCGGCACGGACGGTGGGCTGGTTCACGGCGATTTTCCCCCTCCTGCTCGACCTGGAGGAAACGGTGTCGCCCGGGGAGGTCCTCAAGACGGTCAAGGAGCAGGTGCGGGCGGTGCCCGGCCGCGGTCTCGGCTACGGCGCGGCGCTTTACCTGGGCTCGGCAGAGGTCAAGGCGGCGCTCGGTGCGCCGGCGTGCGCCGAGATTCTGTTCAACTACCTGGGGCAGATCGACCAGGCTCTGCCCCAGGACGCGCCGTTCCGCTTGGGCGAGTCGGTGGGCCCGTCGCGCGAGAGCTCGCAACCACGGTCTCACCTGCTCGGCGTCGAGGCGAGCATCGTCGGCGGGCGTCTCCAGACGTCCTGGACCTACAGCGCCAACCGCCACGCGTCCGCGACGATCGCGGGGCTGGCCGAGGCCTGCCTGGCCGCGCTGCGCGGTCTCATCGCGCACTGCCGGAACGCACGGGCCGCAGGCTCCAGCTTTTTCACTCCCTCCGACTTCCCGCTGGCGGGTCTGGACCAGGCCACCCTGGACTCCATCCTGGCCTTGTCAGGCCAGCCGGTCGAGGATATTTACCCGGTGTCGCCGCCGCAGCACGGCCTGCTCTTCGATGTCCAGCTTCGGTCGGGGGCGGGGCTCTACATCCAGCAGATCGGCTGTGAGTTGCGCGGCGATCTCGATCCGTGGGCACTGCACAGTGCCTGGAAGCGGGTCGTGGAACGCCATTCGATCCTCCGGACGGGCTTCTTCTGGGACAGGCACGAAAGGCCGCTGCAAGTGGTCCGGCAGCGCGCCGCGGTCCCTTGGTCGTTCTGCGATCTGCGCCAGATCTCCGTGGATGCGCAACAGGGCGAGATCTTCGTCTATCTGGATCTGGACCGCCACCGCGGCTTCGACCTGTCGCGGCCGCCGCTCCTGCGCCTGACCCTGTTCCAGCTCGCGGACGATCTCTACCGGCTGGTCTGGAGCCATCACCATCTGCTGCTGGATGGATGGTCCTTGCCGCCGTTGCTGCGCGAGGTCTTCGCCCTCTACATGGCTGCCCGCCGCGGGCGTGAGGTGCATCTGTCGCCACCTCGCCCCTATCGCGACTACGTCGCCTGGCTCGGACGGCAGGATCTGGTGCAGGAAGAGGCCTTCTGGCGGCGACTTCTCAAGGGTTTCCGCTCTGCGACACCGCTGCCCTTTGCAGAGACTACGCGCGTCGCCGCCAAGGGCTCGTCCGGCTTCGGGCAGATCCTCGGCGAGATCGATGGCGCGCTCACGGCAGAGGTGGCGGAGGTGGCACGCCGACACCGGCTCACCCTCAACACCATTCTCCAGGGCGCCTGGGCACTGTTGCTTGCCCGCTATAGCGGGCATCGGGATATCGTCTTTGGTACCGTGACCTCTGGCCGGTCGGCCCCCGTGGCCGGGCTCGAAGAGATCCTCGGGGTGTTCATCAACACGCTGCCGGTGCGGGTCGAGGTGTCCGACGCCACCCCGTTGTCGGCTTGGCTGGAGATCTTGCAGGCGCAACAGGTCCAGACTCGCGAGCACGAGTATGCTCCGCTGGCCGAGATTCAGGGCTGGAGCGAGATGGAGGGCGGCCTGCCTCTGTTCCAGAGCCTGCTGGTGTTCGAGAACTTCCCCGTGGGAGACGCCTTGACGGAGGAGGCGCCGGAGGGTCTCGAGGTGGCCGGCCTGGAGGCACAGGAGCGGTCCGTCTTCCCGCTGACTCTCCTCGCGACGCCGGGCGACCGCCTGCATCTGAAGCTCATGTATGAGCGCGAGCGCCTCGACGGGCTCGCCGGCGCGCGGATCCTGCAGCACCTGGAAAGCGTCCTCCGGGCTCTGAGCTCCCGCGCCGACCGACTCCTCGCTGACCTGCCCCTGTTGAGCGCCGCCGAGCACCACCAGATAGCTCACGAGTGGAACGATACGGACCGCGAGCTGGTGCCGTACCGCCTGGTCCACGACTGGTTCGCAGATCAGGTGGCGCGCACCCCCGATGCCATCGCAGTCATCCTGGCTGGAGAGACTGCGACAGGGCCCGGTAGCCTGACCTACCGGGAGCTCGATCTGCGGTCCAACCAGCTGGCGCGCTACCTGGCGCGGCTCGGCGTAGGGACTGATGTGCCTGTGGCGATCGCCATGGAAAGGTCGCTCGAGATGATGGTGGGGCTGCTCGGCATCCTCAAGGTGGGCGGCGCCTACGTGCCGCTCGATCCGAGCTATCCGCGCGAACGCCTGAGCTTCATGCTGGAGGACGCGCTGGCGCGAGTGCCTGCTCCGGTGCTGCTGACGCAGGCGCATCTCGTCGAGCGCCTTCCCCGGCCGGAGTCTGGCGCGTTGCTCAGTCCGATCACGGTCATCCAGCTGGACACCGATTGGAGGGAGGTCGCGGCGGAGAGCCACCGTCCCCCAGTGGTGGACCACGATCCGGGTAGCCTGGCCTACGTTCTGTACACCTCGGGCTCGACGGGGCAGCCCAAGGGAGTGCTGATCTCGCACCTTGGATTGATAAACTATCTCGCCTGGGCGGCAGACGCTTACGAGATGGCGGCCGGCGAGGGGGCTCCGGTCCATTCGCCGCTCGCCTCCGACCTCACAGTGACCAGCCTGCTGCTGCCGCTTCTCTGCGGCCGCCGTGTCTGGCTCCTGCAGGAGGGGATGGCGGGCGAACGCCTGGTCGAGGCGCTGCGTCACGAACGGGGCTTCAGCGTGCTCAAGCTGACGCCGACGCACCTCCAGATCCTGGGCCAGAGCCTCGGCGGCGACGACCTGGCGGAGCGAGCCCGGTTCCTTGTCGTAGGGGGGGAGGCGCTTTTTGCCGAGAGCCTGGCACCCTGGCGGGAGAACGCTCCGGCGACGCGAATCATCAACGAGTACGGACCGACGGAGACCGTGGTCGGCTGCTGCTCCTACGAAGCGAATGCGGACGGCGAAGCGGCCGGGTCTGTCCCCATCGGACGCCCGATCGCCAACACGCGGCTCTACGTCCTTGACAGCCACCTGCTCCCGGTACCGGCCGGCGTCACCGGTGAGCTGTTCATCGGCGGTCGCGGAGTGGCGCGCGGCTATCTCGCGCAGCCCGATCTGACAGCTCTGCGTTTCATACCCGATCCCTGGGGTGCGGCGGGCGACCGGCTCTATCGTACGGGTGACCTCGTGCGCTCGCTGAGCGACGGCAAGCTCGAGTTCCTTGGCCGCAGCGATCAGCAGGTGAAGATCCGCGGCTACCGGATCGAGCTGGGGGAGATCGAGGCGGCGCTCTGCCGGCATCCGCTGATCGGCACGGCAGCAGTCGATCTGCACAACCCCGGATCCGACGCGAGCGCTCTGGTGGCGTACGTTGTTGCTCGCGAGCCGGGACAGATGCCCGAAGGGGTCGAGCTGCGCCGCTTCCTGGCCGAAAGCCTCCCCGAGTTCATGCTGCCGTCCACCTTCGTGACCCTGGCCGAGCTGCCGCTGACACCCAGCGGCAAGCTGGACCGCCGGGCCCTGCCCGAACCCGACAAGCCGCGGCGGGACGGGGCCGGGTATGTAGAGCCGCGCAGCGAGATCGAGCGCTCGATCAGTGAGCTCTGGCGGGAGTTGCTGCAGATCGAGCAGGTCGGTGTCCACGACAACTTCTTCGATCTGGGCGGGCACTCCTTGCTGGTGCTGCGCATGCGTGGCCTGGTGCGCCGCAAGCTCGGGCGGGATGTCGGTCTGATGGAGCTGATGAAGTATCCGACGATCGCGGCGCTGGCCTCTCACCTGGGCGGCCAGGATGAAGCGCAGCGAACCGAGGTTGAGCAGCGCGAGGGAGAGCACATTCAGCGGCTTCGGGAAGGTCGCGACCGCCTGCGTCGGCGCTCCGAGACAAGACGCGACTCATGAGGGAGAACCGGATGGAGAGAGGACTCACGGGACAGGAAATCGCTGTCATCGGTATGGCGGGGCGCTTCCCCGGAGCCAGCAATATCGAGCAGTTTTGGCAAAATATTTGCGATGGAGTGGAGTCCATTCATTTCTTCACCGATCAGGAATTGGAAGAGGCGGGTGTATCGCCTCAGCTCCGCAGCAGGTCCGATTACGTCAAAGCCTCCGGCTTCCTGGCCGACATTGATCTCTTTGACGCCGCTTTCTTCGGAATGCACCCGCGGGAGGCGGAAGTCACCGACCCCCAGCATCGCCTCTTTTTGGAGTGCGCCTGGGAAGCCCTCGAGGTTGCTGGCTACAACCCGCGCTCCTACACGGGAGCGGTGGGCGTGTTTGCTGGCGCGGATGCCAGCTTCTACGCCTTCAATGTGTTCTCGCATCCCGAGATCGTCGAGTCTCTGCCCGGAACGCAGTTGACCATCGCGCTGGACAAGGACTATCTGGCGACGCGGGTCTCTTACAAGCTGGGCCTGCGAGGACCGAGCCTTGCCGTACAATCCGCGTGTTCAACTTCATTGGTCAGCGTCCACCTGGCCTGTCAGGCGCTGCTCGCCGGCGAGTGTCACATGGCGCTTGCTGGCGGCGTGGCCGTTTCGGCTTCGCGGCCGGCCGGCTATCTTTATCATGAGGGCGGCATCCACTCTCCCGACGGGCACTGCCGTGCCTTCGATGCCCAGGCGCGCGGCACTGTCACGGGACGGGGGCTCGGAATCGTGGTTCTCAAGCGGCTCGATGAAGCCCAAGAGGACGGTGACAGGATCTATGCCGTGATCAAGGGGTCCGCTGTCAATAACGACGGCGACCTGAAGATCGGCTACACCGCGCCCAGCATCGAGGGGCAGGCGAGGGTGATCCGGGCTGCCTTGGAGGTGGCCGAGGTCGCGCCGGCGACCGTGGGATACGTGGAGGCGCACGGCACGGGAACGCCGCTGGGCGACCCGATCGAGATCTCCGCACTGACTCAGGCCTTCCGTACCGCGGCGCGGAGCCGTTGTGCCATCGGCTCGGTAAAAACTAATATCGGGCATCTCGACGCGGCGGCGGGCGTCGCTGGTCTGATCAAAACGGTCCTGGCGCTCGATCACAAGCTGCTCCCGCCCAGTCTGCACTTCAAGCAGCCCAATCCACAGATCGACTTCGACACAAGCCCGTTCTACGTCAACACGCGACTGACCACCTGGAAGACGGAGGGCACTCCGCGCCGCGCAGGCGTCAGTGCTTTCGGCATCGGTGGCACCAATGCCCATGTGGTACTGGAGGAGGCGCCGCCTCCCGAACCCTGCGAGCCGGCTCGCGGCGCGCAATTGCTGGTGCTGTCCGCCCGGAGTGGTCCGGCCCTGGAGCGGGCGACGGACAACCTGGTCGCTCATCTGGACGGCCATCCCGAACAGCCACTGGCTGACATCGCCTACACCCTGCAGGCCGGGCGTTGCGCCTTTGAGCACCGGCGTATCGTGGTCTGCCGGAGCCGCGAGGAGACGATGACGCTGCTCGCCTCGCGCGACGGCCAGAGAGTCTTCACCCGTCAACAGAAACAGCTCGGTGAGAGATCGCTGGCCTTCCTTTTCCCTGGTCAAGGGACGCAGCGCCCGGGAATGGTGCGCGAGCTCTATGCAAGCGAGCCGGTTGTAGCCCGCTGGATCGACCATTGCGCCGAGCTTCTCGCGCCACATCTTGGGCTCGATCTGCGCTCGGTGCTCGATCCTCCAGAGGACGGGATGGAGGAGGCTGCGCGGCGGCTCGCGGAGACCGATCTCGCCCAGCCGGCTCTGTTCGTTGTCGAGTACGCCCTGGCCCAGCTGTGGATGGAATGGGTGGGGGCTCCCGCAATCATGCTGGGCCATAGCCTCGGCGAGTACGTGACGGCGTGCCTGGCTGGGGTGTTCTCTTTGGAGGAGGCGCTGCGCCTGGTCGCCATGCGCGGACGCCTCATGCAGGGGTGCGCCCCCGGCGCGATGCTCGCCGTCGAGCTGAGTCCGGACGAGGTGGCGCCGCTGCTCGGCCCCGGGCTGTGCCTTGCGGCGGTCAACGGATCGCAACGCACGGTGCTTTCCGGAGACGAGGACGCAATCTCCGCGGCCGAGCAGGAGCTCGCCTCGGGTGGGGTTCAGCACCGCCGGCTGCGGACCTCCCGCGCCTTCCACTCGTCCCTGATGGACTCAATCCTGGGACCATTCGAGGCCGAGCTCCGGCGGATCCGGCTGCGACCGCCGCAACTGCGATATCTCTCCAATCTGACCGGGACGTTCATCCGGGGCGAAGAAGCGACCGATCCCGGCTACTGGGTCCGGCATCTGCGCCAGACCGTCCGCTTCGGCGACGGTCTGGCCACACTCTGGCAGGAGCCCAACCGCATCCTGCTCGAGGTCGGTCCCGGGGGAGCTCTCACGATGCTCGCGCGGCGCCATCCGGCGCGCCCCGACAAGGGCCTGGCGGTGGCCTCGCTCGATGCGCGGAACGACGGGGAGGCCGCCGCGCGTGCCGAGCCGGAGCTCCTGCTCACCGCGCTGGGCCGGCTCTGGCTCGCCGGGGCCGAGGTGCGCTGGAAGCACGTCCACGCCCCCGCTCGCCGGCGGCGGATTCCTCTGCCGACCTACCCCTTCGAGCGGCAACGCTATTGGCTCGAGCGCTCCTCCCGGTTCGATGTCAGCAGTGCTTCAGATCCATCCCCTGCGCTCACAGGCTCTCTGCCGGTCAGCGCGCCGCGGGCGGTGTCCACGGCTACCGACCATTCCCGCCCTGAGCTGGATACCCCTTATGAGCTGCCACGCAACGACGATGAGCGCACCGTGGCAGAGTGCTGGGAGCTGCTGCTGGGCATCGCACCGCTTGGTGCTCAAGATGATTTCTTTGAGCTGGGCGGTGACTCCCTGCTTGCCACTCACATGGTGGCGCGCCTGCGTGAGCATTTCCTGCTCGATCTCTCCCTGCGCGATCTCCTGGAGCGGCCGACGGTGGCGGGAGTTGCGATGGTGGTCGGCGAGATCCGCCGTAGCGGGGTCCAGAAGACAGCGGCCCCGCTCTTCCCGACCCTGGTTCCCGACCCGGAGCGTTGGTATGAGCCTTTCCCATTGACCGACGTGCAGCAGGCCTACTGGGTGGGCCGCTCTGGCCTCGTTGAGCTGGGCAATATCGCCACTCACGCTTACGAGGAGATCGACTGTGTCGGGCTGGATCTCGCGCGCTTGAACAACGCGCTTCGCCGGATCATCGAGCGCCAACCGATGTTGCGCGCCATCGTGTTGCCTGACGGACGACAGCAGGTCCTGTCGCAGGTACCTCCCTATTGCATCCAGGTGCTGGACCTCACGGCGATCACCCCCGAGCAGGCGGAGGGGGAGTTGGCGCACCTGCGAGAGCTCATGTCGCATCAGGTCCTCCCGAGCGACCGCTGGCCGCTGTTCCAGGTGCGCGCTTCGCTTCTGCGCGAGCGGCGAACACGTTTCCACTGGAGCTTTGATCTGCTGCTCGGCGACGCCTGGAGCTTCGTGCTCATGTTCACCGATCTGTTCCGGTTCTATCTCGATCCGGAGCTCGAGCTGCCGCCGTTGACCGTGTCGAAGCGCGACTATGTCCTCGCCGAGATCGAGCTACGGCAGGGTGAGCTTTACCAACGTTCGCTGGCTTATTGGCAGGGGCGCTTGGCGAGCCTGCCCCCCGCCCCGGAGCTACCGCTCGCCAAACGGCTCTCGGAAATCGTGCACCCCCGTTTCACGCGCCGCGTCTTCGGCCTTGAAGAGCCTTCCTGGACCCTTCTCAAGGCACGGGCCGCCCGGATCGGCGTGACGCCGTCCGGCTTCCTGCTGACGATCTTCGGCGAGGTGCTGGCGGTCTGGAGCAAAAACCCGTACTTCACCCTGAATCTGACGCTCTTCAACCGGCTGCCGCTGCATCCGCAGATCGATGAGCTGGTCGGCGATTTCACCTCTCTCCTGCTGCTCGAGGTGAATGCCTCCGGCGACGACACGTTCGAAGCGCGGGCGCAGCGGCTGCAGAGCAGGCTCTGGGAGGACCTGGACCACCGCTATGTCAGCGGCGTCCAGGTCATCCGCGAGCTGGCCCGGGCCCGCGGTGGCGCCGGCCAGGTGGCGATGCCATTCGTGTTCACCAGCATCCTGGGGCTGCGGCCCTCCGGGGGAATGGCCGATTGGCCGGCGATGGATATCGGCTCGGCCCTCAACGGCGAAGTCGTCTATAGCATCAGCCAGACTCCCCAGGTGCTGTTCGACTTCCAGGTCAACGAAGTCGAAGGTGCCCTGACCTGCAACTGGGACGTGGTGGATGAAGCGTTCCCCGATGGTCTGGTCGACGCCATGCTGGACGCCGCACGCCGCTTCCTCGCACGTCTGGCGGATGGCGAAGAGGCTTGGCGGTGCCCGGTACGCGGTCTGCTCCCCGCGGCGCAACTGGAGCTGCGGCAGGCGGTCAATGCCACCACTCGACCTCTGCCCCGGCAGACCCTCGATGGTCTGTTCGCCGGTCAGGCGGCACAGCGTCCGCAGCAGCCGGCCGTCCTGGCGCCCGATAAGACGTTGACATATGCCGAGCTCGACCGTTGGTCGGACCGCCTCGCCCGCCGCCTGCAACGGCTAGGTGCGCGCCCGAACCGCTTGGTCGCCGTGGTGTTGCCGAAGGGCTGGCGTCAGGTCGTGGCGGTGCTCGCCATCTCGCGATCGGGGGCGGCCTACCTGCCGATCGATCCGGCGTTGCCGGCCGAGCGGCTGCTGTACCTTCTGGCCGAGGGAGAGGTCGAGATCGCACTCTGTGATCGCTCGGTCGATACGGCGGTCGACTGGCCAGCCACGATCCGCCGGCTGTGGATCGAAGAGGAGGAGAAACCCGAGGAGAATGAGGCGGCGGAGCCTGTCGCTGCGGCGGCGCATGGTCCGGACGATCTGGCCTATGTGATCTTCACTTCCGGCTCCACCGGACAGCCCAAGGGGGTGATGATCGAGCATGCCGCGGCGGTCAACACCCTCCTCGAGATCAACGAGCGCTTCGCCGTGAGCGCGGGGGACCGCGTCCTCGCCCTGTCGTCCCTGAGCTTCGATCTCTCCGTCTACGACGTGTTCGGCCTGCTGGCCGCCGGAGGTGCGCTGGTCCTGCCCGAGCCCGAGGCGGCCCGCGAGCCCTCCCGTTGGCTGGATCTTATCGCGCAGCATCGGGTCACGCTCTGGAACACGGTTCCCGCTCTGCTGCAGATGCTCGTCGAGTATGTCGCGGATCGCCGCGGGCTGCTGGCCCCGTGCCTGCGCCTGGCGATGCTCTCCGGCGACTGGATTCCCCTGGGGCTGCCCGACCGCCTCAAGGCTCTGGTCGAGGGTGTCCTGGTCGTCAGCCTCGGGGGTGCGACCGAGGCGTCGATCTGGTCTATCGCGTACCCGATCGACCGGGTTGACCCTGCCTGGTCGAGCGTCCCCTATGGCCGTCCCCTGGCCAACCAGACCTGGGACGTGCTCGACCACCGGCTCGCCCCGCGGCCGGTGTGGGTGCCGGGAGACCTCTATATCGGCGGCAGGGGCCTGGCGCGTGGATACTGGCGCGACGAGGAGAAGACGCGGCTGCGCTTCCTCCTCGATCCGGCCTCCGGGCAGCGGCTCTACCGGACCGGCGACCTGGGGCGCTATCTGCCGGACGGCACCATCGAGTTCCTCGGACGCGAG
The DNA here is from genome assembly GCA_035264905.1 of Thermoanaerobaculia bacterium. Classification (GTDB taxonomy): domain Bacteria; phylum Acidobacteriota; class Thermoanaerobaculia; order Multivoradales; family UBA5704; genus UBA5704. Next base: position 24,584 of record DATFPH010000342.1, on the reverse strand, counting down.
GACCTGCAGGTCAAGATCCAGGGCCACCGCATCGAGCTGGGAGAGATCGAGGCCGCCCTCGAGCAGCATCCGGAGGTTCTTCAGGCCATCGTAGTCGTTCTGGGCAATCCCCGGGCGGAGCGCCGGCTGGCTGCCTGCGTCGTGGCCGCCGGCGGCTCGGCGGTGGAGGAGGAACTCGCCTCCTCACTGCGCCGCAAGCTCCCCGCCTACATGGTGCCCGCCGACTGGCTCTTCCTGGAGACCCTGCCTCTCACCGCCAACGGCAAGGTGGACCGTCAGGCTCTGGCCCGCCAGGCTGCGGATCGCCGGCCCGATGCGCGCGGTACCCACAGGAGGCCGCTCACGCCGGCCGAGGAGCTGCTGACCGGGATGTTCTGCGAGCTGCTCGGCCGCGAGCGCCTGGAGGTCGACGAGGATTTCTTTGGCGCCGGCGGCGATTCTCTGATAGCCACGCAGTTGGCTTCGCGCGTGCGTGAGGTCTTCGGCGTCGAGCTGCCGCTACGCCAGATCTTCCTCGCGCCGACCGTGGCGGATCTGGCCGCGGTGCTCCTCGGCCAAGCCTCTGGTGACGGCGCCTTGCCTGGCGGGCCGCCGCTCGTGCCCGTGGCGCGGGACTGGAAGCTGCCGCTGTCGTTCTCCCAGGAACGGTTGTGGATCTATGACCAGATGCAGCCGGAGAGCGCTGCCTACAACCTTCCCCGCGTCCTGCGGCTGAGCGGAGCGCTCCGCCTGGAGGTCCTGGCCCCCAGCTTCGAAGAGATCGTGCGCCGTCACGAGGTTTTGCGGACCACCTTCCCCGTGGGTGAGGGCGGCCGGCCCTGGCAGCGGATCTCCCCCGCGCCAGCTTTCGACCTGCCCGTCATCGATCTGCGGGGGCTCGGCGAAGCCGGGCGGCGATGCGAGGCCCGCCGCCTCCTGGAGGAGCTGTCTCGTCAGCCGTTCGATCTGGCGCGCGGGCCGCTGCTGCGCAGCCGCCTGCTGCGGCTGGACCACCAGGAGCACCTGCTCCACATCGCGGTGCACCACATCGTGTGCGATGCCTGGTCGCTGGGCATTCTGGGCCGGGAGCTCACGACGCTTTATCAGGTGTTCGCCGCGGGCGAGCCGTCGCCCCTCCCGGAGCTGCCGGTGCAATACGCTGACTTCGCCTGCTGGCAGCGGGAGCGCCTCTTCCACTTTTTGGAGCGGGACCTACTCTACTGGCGGGGTCAGCTCGCCGGGGCGCCGGAAGTTCTGGAGCTACCCACCGGCAGGCTCTTCTCAGCGGCGGAGGCGCTCGGCGGATCCCTCTCGTTCGCCCTCTCCCCGGAGCTGAGCGAGGCGCTGCGCGATCTGGCTGCGGAGCGCCGGACAACTCTCTTCATGGTGCTGCTCGCCGGCTTTGAATCGCTCCTCTCCCAGTACACGGCCCAGAGCGATCTGGTGGTGGGAGTCAGCGTTGCCAACCGGACCCGGATCGAGCTGGAGCCGCTCATCGGGTGCTTCGTGAACCAGTTGGCCTTGCGCACGGACCTGCGGCTGAGCCCGCGCTTCGCGGACCTGCTCGAGCAGGTCCGCGAAGTGACGCTGGGAGCCTACGCGCATCAGGATCTGCCGTTCGAGAAGGTGGTGGAGGACCTGTGTCCGGTGCGGCTGCCCGGCGTGCCACCTCTCTTCCAGGTGATGCTGGAGCTGCACAACGTGCCGGGCTCCACCGAGCAGGTGGCGGACCTGACCTTCGCGGCGGAAGAGGCCGCCACCGGCGTATCGCCGTTCGACCTGACCCTCTATCTGCAGGAGGCGGAGGACCATCTCGCGGGCAGCTTCCACTATCGCACCGATCGTTTCGACGCCGAGACCGTCGCGCGGCTGCAGCAGTCGTTCACGACTCTCCTCGAAACCGTGGCGAGAGATCCCGAGCAGAGTCTGGAGAGCCTCCTTGGCATGGCGCCGGAAACGGCCGAGGCTCTCCTCGGTGACTTCAATCTGCCTTTGTGAGCCAGGAGAAAAGGATGAGCCAGGTGAGCGTGCTGGAATGTTTTTGCGCGGTGGCCGGGAGGACTCCCGAGGGGATCGCCATGGCGATCCCCGACCGGCGGGTCACTTATCAGGAGCTCGAGGCCGCCTCGAACCGGCTGGCCCACCACCTCGTCTCCCGCGGCTGCGCCAAGGGATCTCTCGTGGCGGTTCTCGCAAGCGATACCGTGGAGATCGTCACCGCGCTCCTCGGCATCTGGAAGGCGGGAGGCGTCTACATTCCTCTCGAGCCCACGCTGCCGCTGCCGCGGCTGCAGGCGCTGTGGAGCCAGGCTCCCGCCGGTTGGGTCCTCGCCGAGCCCGCTTTCCTGGACGTGGCGCGGGAGCTGGCCGTCAGCGCGCCGGACGGCGCCACGATCGTCTGCGTCGACGAGGCCGCGCGCTTGGGCGAGAGCGGCCGGATCTTTGTGCCGGTGGGCGCGGACGATCTGAGCTACATCTTCTTCACCTCGGGCTCGACGGGAGTGCCGAAGGGGATCGCGGGCCGGCGCAAGGGGGTCGATCACTTCATCCAGTGGGAGAGCGAGCTGCTGGGCGCCTTCGAAGGCATCCGGGTAAGCCAGCTGACATCGCCGAGTTTTGACGCGTTCCTGCGCGACGTTTTCCTGCCGCTCACGAACGGTGGCACGATGTGCCTGCCGACGTCCCGGGAGGTGCTGTTCGATGGCGGCCAGCTGCTCGGCTGGCTCGACGAGATGGCGGTCCAGGTCATCCACTGCGTGCCCACCGTGTTCCGCCTGCTGCTCGGCCAGGGCCTGTCTCCGGGAAGCCTGCCGCACCTCCAGAACGTGCTTCTCTCCGGAGAGGCGTTGCTGCCTGGCGACGTCAAAGGTTGGCTGGCGGCTTTCGGCGAGCGTGTGCGGCTGATCAACCTCTACGGCCCCTCGGAGACGACGATGACGAAGCTCTTCCACGTCGTCGAGGCCGGAGATGCCCAGCGCCGCATCGTCCCAATCGGGAAGCCGATGCCCGGGGCGAAGGCGCTCGTCGTGGACGAGATGAACCGTCTCTGCCCGCCGGAGAAGGTTGGCGAGATCCTCCTGCGCACGCCGTACATGAGCCTGGGCTACTATCGACAACCTGAGCTGACGCAGGCGGTCTTCGTCCCCAATCCGTTCGGCAACGACCCCAACGACCTGGTGTACCGGACTGGCGATCTGGGCAGGATGCTGCCGGCCGGCGACTTCGAGTTCCTCGGCCGGAGAGACCTGCAGGTCAAGATCCGGGGGGTCCGGGTGGAGCTCGGGGAGATCGAGAGCCTGCTGCGCGGCCAGCCCGGAGTCACGGATGCCGCGGTCGTGGCCCGCCCCGGTCCCGACGGTAACCAGATCCTGTGCGCCTTCGTCGCCTCGCCGCGCGATCTCGCGGTCGATACGCTGCGCGCGGCGCTCCTGGAGCAGTTGCCCGAGTCCATGGTCCCGTCGACCTTCGCGGTGGTCGACGACCTGCCGCGGACTCTCTCCGGCAAGGTGGACCGCAGCGCGCTGGCGCGGCGTGCTCCCGAGACGCGGCCCTCCGCGGCGGACGGCGGCAAGCCGACGGCTCCGGTCGAGGAGCTCCTGTCCCAGATCTGGATGGAGGTGCTGGGGATCCGGCAGGTCGGCCTGCACGACAACTTCTTCGCCATCGGCGGCCATTCGGTGCTGGCAGCCCAGGTGATGGCGCGGGTGCGCTCGGCGTTCGCCGTGGAGGTGCCGCTGCGCGCCTTTTTCGAGGCGCAGACGCTGGTCGCGCTGGCGCGCCGGATCGAGGAGGCGATGCGCGGCGGCATGACGCCTCCGCCGCCGATCACCCGGTTGTCCCGCGAGGAGCCGCTGCCGCTCTCGTTCGCCCAGGAAAGGCTCTGGTTTCTCGACCAGCTCCTGCCGGGCAGCTCCGCGTACAACCTGAGTGAGACGTTGCAGATCAATGGTGTGCTCGACCTCGGTGCGCTGGCTCGCGCCTTCGCTGAGATCGTCCGCCGGCACGAGGTGCTGCGGACGAGCTTCGCCTCGGCGGCGGGCCAGCCGGTCCAGGTGATCGCGGCAGCCATGCCGGTGCCCATTCCGGTCCTCGATCTGGGCGCTCTGCCGCGGCAGATGGGCGAGAGCGCGGCGGCGCAGATCGGCCCGGCCCTGGCTGGCCGGCCGTTCGATCTGGAGCAGGCCCCGCTACTGCGGCCGGCCCTGCTGCGGCTTGCATGCGAGAAGCACCTGCTGCTGATCACCATGCATCACATCGTGAGCGACGCCGGATCGGTGGACCTGCTGGTGGGCGAGCTGGCGAGCCTCTATCGCGCCTTCCGCGCCGGCGAGCCCTCGCCGCTTCCGGAGCTCTCTGTCCACTATGCTGACTACGCCGCCTGGCAGCGCCGGTGGCTCCGGGATGAGGTTCTGGAAGAGCAGCTCGCCTACTGGCGGCAACAGCTCGCCGGCGCGCCGCCGAGCCTCGAGCTGCCCACCGACCGGCTGCGGCCCGCCGTGCCGAGCGGGCGGAGCGGGCACCTGCTCTGGTCCCTTCCCGCGACGGTATGCGAAGGCTTGCGGCAGCTCGGCCGCCAGCACGACGGCACGCTGTTCATGGGCCTGCTGGCGGTCTGGAGCACGCTGCTCTTCCGCCTCACCGGCCAGAGCGACGTCTGCATCGGGACGCCGATCTCGGGGCGGGACCACATGGAGACCGAGAAGCTGATCGGGTTCTTCGTGAACATGCTTGTGCTGCGGGTCCGCCTGACGGCGGACGCGAGCTTCCAGCAGGCTTTCGTCCATGCCCGGGAGGTGGCGCTCTCGGCCTATGGTCATCGCGATCTGCCGTTCAGCCGGCTGGTGGAGGCGCTGCAGCCGCAGCGCAATTTGCAGCTCACCCCCTTCTTCCAGGGCGTCCTGGTTCTGCACCGTGCGTCCCGCCAGTCCGTGGGCGTGTCGGAGCTCGCGTTGGAGAGCGCCGGCATGCCGGATCAGACAGCGCGGTTCGATCTGACACTTCGGGCGACCGAGAGCGACGATGGGTTCATCGCGAGCTTCGAGTATGCCGCCGATCTTTTCGACGCTCCGACTCTCCTGCGCTGGGCCCTGCATTTCGGAACGCTCCTGCGCGGTGCTCTGGCGGAGCCGGAGAGGAGCTTGGCCGAGCTGCCGCTGCTCTCGGAGGCACAGCGCCATCAGCTCCTCGCGGAGTGGAACGACACCGGGAGAACGGACATCCCGTCCGTCTGCATGCACGAGCTGATCGCGGCGCAGGCCGCGGCCACGCCCGACGCGCTTGCGGTGGTGTGCGAGGACCGACAGCTCACCTATGCCGAGCTCGACCGGCTCGCGAACCAGCTGGCGCACCGTCTGCGCCGGCTCGGGGTCAGGCTCGAGACCGTGGCAGGCATCCTGATCGAGCCCTCGATCGAGATGGTCGTGGCAATGCTGGCCGTCCACAAGGCGGGCGGAGGTTATCTGGGTCTCGACCTGGCCTTCCCCGGCGAGCGACTCGCCTTCCTGCTCGCCGACGCGCACGTGCCGCTGGTGGTCACCCGGGAGAGCCTGGCTGGGCGCCTGGCCGGCCTGGGGGTGGAGGTGGTGCGGATCGATGCGGACGGCGAGGGGCTCGGCGCGGAGAGCGAGACCGCGCCGGTCTCCGGCGCCACGCCGGACCACTTGGCGTACGTCATCTACACCTCGGGATCGACCGGCCAGCCCAAGGGGGTCGTAGGACAGCACGCCCAGCTCCTCGCCTATCTTCAGGGCATCCTGGAGCGCCTCGGTCCTCCGGCGGGCGCATCCTTCGCCCTGCAGCAGAGCCTTGCCGTGGACGCGCCGATCACCTATCTCTTCGCTTCCCTCTGCTACGGTGGCGTCCTGCACTTGGTCACCCCGGAGCGGCTGGGTGATCCCGAGGCGCTGGCGGATCTCTTCGGCCGCCGCCCCGTGGACTACCTGAAGATCGCGCCCTCCCACATAGCGGCCCTGATGGCGAGCGGCCACGGAAGGAGAATACTGCCCCGGCGCCTGCTACTCGTCGGGGGCGAGGCTTCCTCTTGGGACCGGGTGCGGATCCTCCACGCGGAGGCCCCGCACTGCACATTCCTCAATCATTACGGCCCGACCGAAACCACGGTCGGCGTGCTCACCTACCGAGCGGACGATGTGCCCTCCAACCCGCCCTCGAATACTCTGCCTCTTGGACGCCCGCTCGCGGGTGCGAGGGTCTACGTGCTCGACGCGCGCTCGGAGCCACTGCCGATCGGGGTGACCGGGGAGCTGTACATCGGCGGCGGGAGCCTGGCCAGAGGGTACCTCGGCCGTCCCGACCTGACCGCCGCACGTTTCGTGCCGGATCCGTTCGCCGGCCGGCCGGGGAGCCGCCTGTACCGGACGGGCGATCTGGCCCGGGCTCTGCCCGACAGCACGATCGAGTTCCTGGGCCGCGTCGACCACCAGGTCAAGGTGCGCGGCTTCCGTGTCGAGTTGGAGGAGGTCGAGATCGCTCTGACCCAGCATCCGGGCGTGGTCGCGGCGGTCGTGCTGGCCTGGCGGGACGCGGCCGAGACCAACCGCCTGATCGGCTATGTAGTGCCAGCCGGGGAGCCGGCACCGACCACCACCGAGCTGCGTCGCTTCCTCGGAGAGAAGCTGCCGGAGCACATGGTGCCCTCGGCCTTCGTCTTCCTGGAGCGCCTGCCGCGCACGCCGCAGGGAAAGGTCGACCGCCGGGCCCTGCCGGCGCCGGAGGGGGCGCGCCCGGAGCTGGAGGAGCGTTTCGCCGCGCCACACACGCCGGTCGAGGAGGTTCTCACCGGCATCTGGGCCGAGCTTCTCGGTCTCGAACGGGTCGGAGCGGCGGACCACTTTTTCGACCTGGGAGGCCACTCTCTGCTGGCGACCCGGATGGTGGCCGCGGTGCGCGCCGCCTGTGAGGTCGAGATCTCCGTACGCGATCTGTTCGAGGCGCCCACTCCAGGGGCCTTGGCGTTGCGGGTCGAACAGGCGCGCCGCAACGGGCGCGGCCTGAAGCTGCCGCCGATCGTGCCTGTGCCGCGGGACCGGGAGCTTCCACTGTCGCTCGATCAGCGCCGCCTCTGGTTTCTCGATCAACTGGAGCCGGGCAACCCATTTTACAACCGCTGCGACGCGGTGCTCTGCCGTGGGCCGCTCGACCTGACGGTCCTCGCGCAGTGTTTCGAGGAGCTGGTCCGGCGCCACGAGATCTTGCGGACGGTCTTCCCGGAGGTGGGGGGGCAGCCGGTCCAGGTGGTGACCCCGCCGGCGCCTCTGCCGCTCCCGCGGATCGACCTCGAGGGCCTGGCCAGCGACCGTCGCGAGGGGGAGACCCGGCGGCTGATCGCCGCGGAGCTGCGCGTCCCCTTCGATCTGGCGCGCGGTCCCCTGCTGCGGGTGCGCGTTTTCCGCCTCTCTCCGGAAGAGCACGTCATCGGGCTCTGCATGCACCACATCATCTGGGATGGCGGCTCGACCCCTGTCCTGGTACGCGATCTGGTGGCCCTGTACCGGGCCTTCGCTGCCGGCAAGCCCTCGCCGCTGGCGCCTCTGCCGGTGCAGTACGCCGACTTCGCCTGCTGGCAGCAGGAGCACTTCCAGGGGGAGTTGCTGGAGGAGCAGCTCGCCTATTGGCGCCAGCAGCTCGCCGGCATCCCTCCGCGGCTGGAGCTGATCACCGACCGCCCGCGTCCGTTGATTCAGAGCTTCCGCGGGAGCGACGTGCCGATCGACCTGCCGGCGGATCTGGTGGCGCAGCTGCGGGTGTTCTCCCGACGCCGCTCGGCCACCCTGTTCATGACCCTTCTCGCCGCCTTCGACGTGCTCCTGTCTGCGCGTTCGGGCAGCCCTGACATCGTGGTCTCGGTTCCAGCCGGCAACCGCGGCCGGCCCGAGCTCGAGCCGCTGGTCGGGTTTTTCGTCAACATGCTGGCTCTGCGCACCCGGCTGACGGGGGAGACCCATTTCGCCGATCTGGTGGAGCAGGTTCGCAAGACCTCCCTCGACGCCCTCGACCACATGCACGTGCCCTTCGACCGGGTGGTCAACACCCTGCGGCTGCCTCGGGATCTGGCGTACAACACCTTGACCCAGGTGTCGTTCGTGCTGGGGAGCGCGCCGTCGCAGGGCGATGAGGTGCCGGACCTGGTCTGGACGCGGATGGAGGTGGATAAGGGAACCGTGCAGTATGAGCTCAACTTGAGCCTGGGAGAGGTGGGTGGCGGTCTGTCGGGCGTCCTGGAGTACAGCACCGAGCTGTTTGACCGGAGCACCGCGGTCCGGATGGCGAAGGGGTTCGAGCTGATCTTGCGTACTGTGGTCGAGCGGCCGGACGTCCCGGTCCAAGAGCTGGAGGAGATGCTGGCGGAGGGCGCCAGGCAGGATCTCGTCGCGACCGGGCTGCGGCAGCTGCAGCGGGCGCGGCGCAGGTCCGCCGTGATGCCCGCCGCCGATTGACCGGGCGCCCGTCGCGCACCACCCAGGAGAGGTCATGCAGAGCGCTGACATACAGGGTTTCGAGCTATCACCGCAGCAACGGCATCTATGGAGGCTCGGGAGGGAGCTGGAGGGCGCGCCTTTGCGCGTGCAGGCGGCCTGGCAGCTCACAGGGCCGCTGGAGCGAGCCCGGCTCGCCGGCGCCTTGCACGGCGTGGTGGCGCGGTACGAGATCCTGCGCACCACTTTCTCCCAATTGCCGGGCTTGGCCCTGCCGCTGCAAGTGGTCGGCAGTGAGATTGCGCCCGCCGGCTTCCGGGAATTTGATCTCCGCCACCTACCGGGGGACGAGCAGGAGCGCGAGCTGACGCTTCTGCTGCGAGCGGCTCGTGTCATGCCCCTCGACCTGGGGCGCGGGCCTATGCTCGACGCCGTTCTGGTGGCTCTGGAGCCGTCGCGCCACCTTGTGCTGCTGACCCTGCCGGCGCTGTGCGCCGACCGCGAGAGCCTGGATCACCTGTGCCGCGAGCTCGCCCGCGGATATGGACAGGGAGGGGCGGCCTGGGAGGACGATCCGTTCCATCTCGCCGACATCGCCGCCTGGCAGGACGATCTGCTCGCTTCAGAGGCCGCGAGCGCCGGGAAGGTACATTGGCAGAAGCAGGACCTGTCCCTGCTCGGGCGCATGCCCTCGCCGCTCCCGGTGGCCATGGCGGGCCGGTCCGCCTTCCGTCCCGAGAGCGTTTCCGCGCAGATCGAGAGCGAGACTCTGGAGCGGCTGCGGGCGCTCGCGCCCGACCTGCCCCTCGATCTCTGTCTGCTCGCCGGCTGGCAGATCGCGCTGCAGCGCTTGAGCGGAGCCCCAAACCTGCTCGTCGGCGTCCGCTCCCCAGGGCGGAGCTATGCGGAGCTCGTGGAAGCTGTCGGACCCCTGGCGCGCTATCTGCCAATGCGTCTGGATCTCGACCCTGCGGGCAGCTTCCTCGTGTGTGCCCGGCAAGTGAAGGCGGCCTGGAGACGCAATCAGGGGCTCGAGGAATCGTTCAGCTGGGACCACCTCTCGCAGATCTTGGAAGCGGGCGCGGGCGAGCCGTTCTTCCCCTTTGGCTTCGACGGCTCGGCCGGCGAGGAGGCCGTGGAGGAGTGGAATGACGCGGGCCTCCACTGCGCGATCCACGCACGCTATTCCTGTATCGACCGGTTCGAACTCCACCTCTCGAGCCGCAGCAACCGCCGCGGCGTCTTCCTCGAGATCCAGTTTGACGCGACCCGCTTCGAGCCCTGGCAGGTGGGGCAGCTGCTGGAACGCTATCTGGCGCTCCTCGCAGGCGCCGCACGCAACCCGGAGGCCGCGGTCGCCTCTCTCCCCCTGGCCGGTCCGATCGAGCGCCACGGCTTGCTTTTCGAGGCCAACGACACGGTCACCGGATGGCCGGCCGAGGCGCGGCTCGAGGTCTTCTTCGAACAGATCGCGCAGCACTCCCCCGAAGCCGTCGCCGCCTCCTCCGAGGAGGGATCCGTCAGCTACGGGGAGCTCGATGCGCGAGCGAACCGGCTCGCGCACCACCTGCGTGCTCTCGGCTCCGGTCCTGAGACGCGGGTGGCGATCTGCCTGGATCGGTCGCTGGCCATGCTGACCGGCCTCTTGGGTATCCTCAAGGCGGGGGCGGCCTATATCCCCCTGGATCCGGAGTACCCGTTGCCCCGTCTCCAATTCATGCTGGAGGATGCCGGCGTCGCGGTCCTCCTAACCCACACGGCGTTCGCGGGGCGGTTGGCTCCCCATGCGGCGCGGTTGGTCTTGATGGACCGCGATGCGGAAGAGATCGCCGGGCATCCATCGGGTGCCCCGGACGGGCGCGGGGATGTCGACGGCACCGCCTACGTGATCTACACGTCGGGCTCGACGGGCCAGCCCAAGGGAGTGATGGTCAGTCATCGCGCGATCGGCAACCGACTGCAATGGATGCGTTACCACTTGGCTCTGGATGCCGGCGATCGTGTGCTGCAGAAGACGCCGATCAGCTTCGATGCCTCGATCTGGGAGCTTTTCTTGCCGCTCTGGAGCGGCGCGCGGCTGGTCCTGGCCAGGCCGGGAGGGCACGCCGATCCCGCCTACCTGGTGCGGTGCGTGCAGGAGGAAGGGATCACGGTTCTGCAACTCGTCCCCTCCATGCTCGACGCTTTTTTGCGCGAGACGGACGCTGCGGCATGCAGCGGCCTGCGGCGCCTCTTCTGCGGTGGCGAGGTGCTCTCCGCGGAGCTGCGTCGCAGGTGCCACGCGACGCTCGCCGCGGAGCTCGGGAATCTTTATGGTCCGACGGAGGCGGCAATCGACGCGACCAGCTGGCCCTGTGCCCGCGACGTCGAGGATTCGCGGGTCCCGATCGGACGCCCGCTCCCCAACGTCCAGGTCCATTTGGTCGACCGCTTCCTGGAGCCGGTGCCCTTCGGGATGGAGGGGGAGATTTTCATCGGCGGAGCCGGCCTGGCCATAGGCTATCGGCGCCGGCCGGATCTCACTGCCGAGCGCTTCCTGCCGGATCCGTGGAGCGCTCGGCCGGGCGCGCGGCTCTACCGCACCGGCGACCTGGGGCGCCGAAGGCCGGGAGGCGAGGTGGACTATCTGGGCCGCGCCGACCATCAGGTGAAGCTGCGAGGCTATCGCATCGAGCTGGAGGAGATCGAGCAGGCACTACTGCAACACGCTGCGATCCGCCAAGTGGTCGTGGACGTGCGCGAGGATGGAGCGGGGCGCAAACGCCTCGTGGCCTGGCTCGTACCCGCCGGTGGTGATCCGGCACCGGACGAGCTGCGCAGCTTCCTCGCCGAGCGCCTGCCGGACTACATGATCCCCGCCTCCTACGTAACCGTGGCGAGCCTGCCACGGCTGCCCAACGGCAAGCTGGACCGTCGTTCCCTGCCGAACCCGAAGACCATCGAGGCTCACAGCGGCACGGTCGCCGAGGCACCGCGCAGCCCGGTGGAGGCCCGTCTTACCACGATCTGGGGCGAGCTTCTCGGCCGTCCTCAGGTGGGAATCCACGACAATTTCTTCGAGCTCGGCGGAGACTCCATCCTCAGCATCCAGGTGGTGTCCAGAGCCCGGCAGCACGGAATCCACCTCACCTCCAGGCAGCTCTTCCTGCACCAGACCATCGCCGCCCTGGCAGCTGAGGCGACGAGCGCCGGCGGCAGCGTGTTGGAAGAGCAGGGGGAGGTGACCGGAGACGTCCCTCTGACTCCCATCCAGAGCCTGTTCTTCGAGCGCGATCTCGCCGATCCGCATCACTTCAACCAGTCTCTGCTGCTGGAAGTGGCCGAGCCTCTCGATCCGCTGCGGCTCGACCTGCTCGTCGCTGCCCTGATGCGGCACCACGACGCGCTGCGGCTGCGCTTTGAGCGCGGCGCGCAGGGATGGCGACAGATCGACGCCCCGCCGTCGGCAGAGGCGGTTGGATGCGCCTGGATCGATCTTTCGGCGCTGCCGGAAGGGGTACGGCGCGGCGCAATCGAGCGCGCCTGCTCGCAGGCCCAGGCCAGTCTGGACCTCGCCCGCGGACCGCTCGCCCGGATCATCTGCTTCGGTCTCGGCTCCAGCCAGCCAGCCCGGCTGCTGCTGGTGATCCATCACCTGGCGGTCGATGGTGTCTCCTGGCGGATCCTGCTGGAGGACCTGCAGGCAGGTCATGAGCAGCTGCGCAACGGCGAGCCTCTGCGGTTCCCGCCGAAGACGACGTCGTTCCAGCGCTGGGCCGGGCAGCTGACCGGGCACGCCCGCTCCGCCGCGCTATGCGCCGAGCTCGCGGACTGGCTGAGCGCGCTTGAAGGGCCGGTGGAGCCGCTGCCCGTGGACTTCCCAGAGGGCCTGTCCGCGGCGACCGGTGCCACTCTGGAAGCACACGAGGAAACCCTGACCTCGGAGGAGACCCGCCGCCTGCTGGAGGAGGTCCCCCGCGTCTATCGGACGGAGATCAACGATGTGCTGCTGGCGGCGCTGGCCGCGGCCTTCGGACAGTGGACCGGCGTGCCACGCGTCCTGGTGGATCTCGAAGGCCACGGGCGAGAGCCCCTGTTCGACGATGTCGACGTGTCGCGGACGATCGGCTGGTTCACCACGGTCTTCCCGGTGCGGCTCGATCTCTCCAGCGCGCGGGGGCCGGAGGAGGAGCTGAAGAAGACCAAGGAGCGGCTGCGCGCGGTGCCGAACCACGGCATCGGCTATGGCCTCCTGCGCTTCCTGAGCGGCGAGCCCGAGATCGCGCGGCAGCTGCGCGAGCTGCCGCGGCCGGAGGTCAGCTTCAACTACCTCGGCCGCTTCGATCAGGTCCTGCCGGAGGCCTCTCCCTATCGGTTGGCCGCGGAGTCGGGCGGCGCAGAGAGGAGCGCGCGGCAGGCGGTACGCCATCTCCTCGACGTGACCGGACTGGTGGCCGGCGGCCAGCTGCACATGCGCTGGACCTACAGCCGCAAGGCCTTCCGGGGCGTCACGGTCGAACAGCGGGCACGCGACTTCAGCTCGGCCCTGCGTCGTCTGATCGAGCACTGCCGATCCCCGCACGCCGGTACCGTCAGGGTGGAGGATTTTCCTCTGGCGCGGCTCGATCAGGAGACCCTGGAGCGGCTGGTGGCCGGCTCGCCGGCCATCGAGGACATCTACCCGCTGGCGCCGCTGCAGCAGGGCCTGCTCGCCCACGCCGTGCGCCGGCCCGGTGGACGGGACGCCTATTTCCGGCAGCTCAGCCTCGAGGTGGAGGGGGAGATCGATCTCCAGGCCTTTTCTCTCGCTTGGCAGCGGGTGATCGAGCGCCATTCCATCCTGCGCACGCGGTTCCATTGGCAAGGCCTCGAGGAGCCCCTGCAGGTCGTCGAACGCGAGGTGAGCCTGCCGCTGCGGCTCGAAGACTGGCGGCAGCTCTCGCCCACCGAGCAGGAGGCGAGATGGAAGGCCCTGCTCGCCGAAGAGCAGGAGCGCGGCTTCGCGCTCGATGAAGCTCCTCTCCTGCGCCTCGTCCTCATCTCTCGCGGCGAGCGCCGGAGCTACTTCCTCTGGAGCTATCACCACCTGCTGCTCGACGGCTGGTCGGTGCCCGTGCTGTGGCTGGAGCTGGAGGCTGTGTATGCGGCCTGCCGTGCGGGGATGGAGCCCGAGCTGCCGGCGGCGGGCCGTTATCGCGACTACATCGCCTGGGTCATGCAGCAGGACCTGGCGGCGGCGGAGAGGTTCTGGCGTGCCTACCTGAACGGCTTCACCGACCCTACCCCGCTGCCCTGCGACCGCCTCCCCGGGGACCGCCGGGGTGCGCCCCGTGCTGACGAAGGCGAGCTCCATCTCGTTCTGTCGGCGGCCACGACGGATCTGCTGCAGTCGGTGGGCCGGCGCCACCACGTCACGCTGAACACGCTCGTCCAGGGCGCCTGGGCGTTGCTCCTCGCCCACGGCAGCGGCGAGCGCGACGTGACCTTCGGCATCGTGTCATCGGGGCGGCCGGCGGACCTCCCCGGCATTGAGACCATGATGGGACTCTTCGTCAACACGCTGCCCCTGCGGATCGGAGTGCGCGACGAGGCGCCGCTGATCGAGTGGTTGCGGGAGCTGCAGGCGAACCAGGCCGAGGTGCGCGAGCTCGAGTACACGCCGCTTGCACAGGTACGTCGGTGGAGCGGAGCAGAGAGCGGGAAGCCGCTGTTCGAGAGCATTCTCGCCTTCGAGAACTACCCCGTGGCCCGCGCGGCGGCAGGGGAGGCGGGAGCGGAGGAGGGCTGGGTCTTGCACGAGGTCCGTTGGCGCGAGAGGACCGAGTACCCTTTGACCCTCATCGTCGGTCCGGGGTCCCAGCTCGTTTTGAAGCTCCTCTACGACCCGGAGCGCTTCACGGCCGCCGCCATCGAGCGCCTGAAGCTCCAGCTGGGGACGCTTCTCGCGGAGTGCGCCACGGCGCCGGAGCGCCCGCTCGCCGCTCTCTCGCTGCTCGGCGAAGCGGAGCGGCAGCAACTCTGCCTGGAGTGGAACGACACGGCACGCGCCTTCAAGCAAGACCATTCCCTCACCGCGCTGTTCGAGCGCCAAGTGGATCTTGCGCCGCAGGCCCTGGCGGTGGTGTGCGGAGAGGAGCGGCTGAGCTACGGAGATCTGGAGCGGCGGTCCAATCAGCTGGCCCACCTGCTGCGCGCGACAGGCCTGCGCCACGGTGAGCTGGTGGCGGTCCATCTCTCGCGCGGCCCCCAGGCCATCGTGGCCCTCCTCGCCATCCACAAGGCCGGCGGCGCCTATGTCCCCTTGGATCGCAACTTCCCGCCGGCACGCCTGCGGTGGATCCTCGCGACGACGGGCATCCGCTGTCTGGTCACGCAGGCGGAACGCCTGGAGCCGCTGCGTGAGGTCCTGGACGACCTGCCGGCCCTGCGGCATGTCGTATGCGTCGAGCCGGAGCATGGCGCCGCGGACGCAAGCCCGGGCGCCGCGCGCGGTGCCGCCTGGGAGCTGTGGACGGAGAGCCGGCTCCGCGTCCTCCCGGCGGAGCGGCTGGGGAGCACGGCGGGAGCCGACGACGTCGCGTACATCATCTTCACGTCGGGCTCGACCGGCACTCCCAAAGGGGTGATGGTTCGTCACCGTCCGGTGATCAATCTCATCGAGTGGGTCAACCGCGAGCTCCGGATCGCCGCCACGGACCGGGTGCTGTTCACCTCCTCGCTGTCGTTCGACCTCTCGGTCTACGACATCTTCGGCTTTTTGGCGGCCGGCGGCACCATTCATGTCGCCACCGAATCCGACCTGCGCGACCCTGAGCGGCTGGTCGCCCTACTGACCAGGGAGCCGGTCACCTTCTGGGACTCGGCTCCCGCGCTCCTGCAGCAGCTGGTGCCCTTCCTGCCCACAGTGCCGGACGGTCGCAGCCGGTTGCGCCTCGTCTTCCTGAGTGGCGACTGGATCCCGCTCAGACTGCCAGATGCTGTGCGCGGTGCCTTCCCCGGGGCACACGTCGTCAGCCTCGGCGGTGCGACCGAGGCCACGGTGTGGTCGAACTTCTACCCGGTCGGCGAGGTTGACCCGCGATGGGTCAGCATCCCTTACGGCCGGCCCATCCAGAACGCCAGGTATCACGTGCTCGACGTCCGGCTCTCTCCCTGTCCGATCGGCGTTGCCGGCGACCTCTACATCGGCGGCGATTGCCTGGCCGCGGGGTATGCTGGCGAGCCGACGCTCTCCGCCGAGAAGTTCATCCCTGACCCCTTCGGCTGGGAGCCGGGGAACCGCCTGTACCGGACCGGCGACCGGGCGCGCTCCTGGCCGGACGGTAAACTGGAGTTCCTCGGCCGGGTCGATCACCAGGTCAAGCTCCGCGGTTTCCGCATCGAACTCGGAGAGATCGAAGCCCAGCTTCTCGGGCATCCGGCGGTGCAGGCCGCGGTGGCCGTGGTGCGCGAGGATCAGCCCGGCGTGCGGCGCCTTGTGGCCTACGTGGTGCGGCGCCGCGAGACGGCGCCGCCGGGCGTCACCGAGCTCCGTGATCTGCTCGCCGCGCGGCTGCAGGATTACATGGTGCCCGCCGCCTTCGTGACGCTGGCGACCCTGCCGGTGACGGCCAACGGTAAATTGGACCGCCGGGCGCTGCCTCCGCCCGAGGCGGATCGGCCGGAGCTGCGCACCTCCTACGTGGCGCCGCGCAATCCCCGGGAGAGCGTGCTGGCCGGGATCTGGAGCGATCTCCTCGACGTCGAGCAGGTCGGCATCCACGATCATTTCCTCGAGCTCGGGGGAGATTCGATCCTCGCCCTCCAAGTGGTCTCTAGGGCTCAGCGCACAGGGTTGCGGATCACTCCTGGCCAGCTTTACGAGTATCCAACGATCGCTGAGCTGGCGCCGCTGGCCACAATGGAAGACCAGGTCGTGGCGGAGCAGGGGCCGGTCAGCGGCGAGGTTCCGCTGACTCCCGTGCAGCACTGGTTCTTTTCGTCCGAGCCGGTTGACCCTCATCACTTCAATCAGGCATTGATGCTGCGCGTCGCGCGCCCTCTGTCTCCGGGGCCTCTCGCCGCCGCCGTCGGTGAGCTCGTCGCGCATCACGACGCCCTGCGGCTGCGCTACCGCCGTGAGGTTGACGGATGGAGGCAACGGATCGCACCCTCGGATGGCGCCGCGCCGGTGATCTTCGTCGACTTTGCCGGACTGCCCACGCCGGCCATGCGGCCAGCCCTCGAGTCCGCCGCCGCCGCCCTCCAGGCCAGCCTCGACCTCGCCTCCGGACCACTTCTGCGGGTCGCTCTGTTCGGCCTCGGGCCGGCGGAGCCTTCGCGGTTGCTGCTCACCGTCCACCACCTGGCGATCGACGGCGTGTCCTGGCGGATTCTGCTCGACGATCTGGCGACCCTCTACGAAGGGCTGGAGACCGGGACTGGCGCCGTGCTGCCGGCCAAAACCAGCTCCTTCAAGCAGTGGGCGGAGCGTCTGGCCGCGGCGGCCGACTCCCCGGTGCTCCACCAGGAGGCGGCGTACTGGTTGTCACCCGCCCATCGGCAGGCCTCCCGGTTGCCGGTCGACCTCCCGGGCGGCCGCAACACGGTGAGCGCTCTGCGCAGATTCCAGGTATCGCTGTCGGCGCCGGAGACGCGCGCTCTCCTGCGGGAGGTGCCGGCGGTCTACCGAACGGAGATCCAGGACCTGCTCCTCGGCGCCCTGGCACAAGCCTTCTCTGCTTGGACTGGCGAGCGCACGCTGCGGGTGGACCTGGAGGCCCATGGCCGCGATGCTGCCGTTGCCGCCGACCTGGATGTGTCGCGCACAGTGGGGTGGCTCACCGTCATCTTTCCGCTGCTCATCGATCTCTCCAAAGCCGAAAATCCGGGGGAGGTGATCCGGTCGATCAAGGAGCAAGTGCGCTCCGTTCCCGGCCGAGGCCTTGCCTACGGGCTGCTGCGCTACATGGGAGGAGGGCCCCTTGCCGAGCGTCTGCGCGAGGTCCCCGAGGCGGAGGTGAGCTTCAACTATCTGGGCCGGATCGACCAGGCCCTATCGGCGGCATCGCCTTTCAGCTCCGCCGAGGAATCGACGGGGCCGTCGTCGAGCCGCCGGCAGGCGCGCCGCTGGCTGCTGCAGATCGAAGCCGCGGCGGTAGGAGAGGAGCTGCGCCTGACCTGGAGCTATAGCGCCGGCCTCCACCAGGCCGCGACGATCGAGCATCTGGCCGATCGTTTCCTCACCTCCCTTTCGGCGCTCATCCGTCACTGCCAGTCGCCAGAGGCCGGTGGGTTCACCCCCTCCGACTTCCCGCTGGCCCGGCTCGACGCCGATCGGGTGGGCCGCATCGAGGCCGTGCTCGCCGCCGCGACCGGCCGGCCGGCGCCGCGGGCGGTCCGGGATGTCGAGGACCTCTATCCGCTCTCGCCCTTGCAGGAAAGCATGCTGTTGCACACCGTGACCCTGCCCGCGTCGCAAGTGAGCCGCGAGCAGTGGGCCGGCGAGCTGCGCGGGCCGCTGGACGTCGCGGCCTTCGAGCTCGCCTGGCGGCAGGTGATCGAACGCCATCCGAGCCTGCGCACCGCCTTCCTCTTTGCGGGCCTCGAGGAGCCGCTGCAGGTGGTCTACCGGAGCATCCGGCCGTCGCTCGAGCCGCAGGACTGGCGCGATGCCGCGGGAGATCTCGCGAGGCGCCTGGACGAGCTGTTAGCCGCCGATCGCGAGCAGGGCTTCGATCTGACCTCTCCCCCCTTGATGCGCTTCCACCTCTGCCGGACCGGCGAGGAGTCCTGGCAGTTCGTCTGGAGCCATCATCATCTGGTTCTCGATGGTTGGAGCCGGAGCCTGGTGCTGAACGAGGTGGTGAGGCTCTATGAGGGCTCGCGACGGGGCGAGCCGTTCGAGCTGCCTGCCGCCCCCCCTTTCCGGCACTACATCGTCTGGCTGCAGCGTCAGGACCCGGCGGCCGACGAAGCCTTCTGGCGCCAGTCCTTCGCGGGGTGTACCGGTCCGACTCCCCTTGTCTTCGACCGGCCGGACCTCGGCCGGGATGAGCTCTCCGGCTCAGGTCTCAGCCGGATCGATTTGTCCGAGCCGGAGACCACGGAGCTCGAGACCTTCGCCCGCCGGCGCCAGATCACCGTGAGCACTCTGGTGCAGGCGGCCTGGGCTCTGTTGCTTGCCCGCTACACCGACCGAGAGGAGGCGATCTTCGGTGCCACGGTCTCCGGCCGGCCAGCGGATCTGACCGGAGCCGAGGCGATCATCGGCATGCTGATTAACAACCTCCCTGCGCGGGTCCGGGTGCCCGGAGGAACCCAGGTCGGGGACTGGCTGGGCGAGGTCCAGCAGCTCCTGCAGGAGCTGCGGCGGCACGAGCACAACGCGCCGGCGCAGATCCAGGAGTGGAGTGGCCTGCCGTGGGGACAGCGCCTGTTCGAGACCCTGGTGGTGTTCCAGAACTACCCGGGGGCCGGGGCCGCAGGCGAGGGGCCCGAGCCCGAGCTGGAGGTCCGGTCCGGTTTCAGCACTCTGGAGACCGGCTACCCGGTGACCCTGGTGGCGAGCCCCGGCCCGCGACTCGGCCTGGAAGTCTCTTACCTGCGGCGGCGTTTTGCGGCTAGCGCGGTCGCCAGGATGCTTTCCCATCTAGAGGTCCTGCTGCGTGGCCTTGCGGCCGGGCCGGAACGGCGCCTCGATGACCTGTTGCTGCTCGAGGCGGCGGAGATCCGGCAGATGGCGGCGGATGGGGCTTCCGCGTCGCTGCCTGCCACACGAACCCCGTATGTGCCGCCACGGGACACTGTGGAGCTCGAGCTCGTCCATCTCTGGGAGGAACTTTTCGAACGCCGCCCGCTCGGCATCCGCGACAGATTTTTCGAGCTCGGTGGACACTCTGTGCTGGCCGTCCGCCTGATGGCGCGGCTGCGCAGCCGGTTTGGCACCGACCTGCCCCTTGCCACCCTGTTCACCGAGGGGACGGTCGAGCATTTAGCTCGGGTGCTGCGCAACCATCAAGAATCTTTCCCTTGGTCTCCTCTGGTCACCATTCAGCCGGGGGAATCCGCCAGGCCGCTGTTCTGCATCCATCCTGCGGCCGGCAGCGTCCTCCAATACCGCGACTTGGCAGCGGGCCTGGGTCGTGACCGGCCTATCTATGGTTTGCAGCCGCTGGGCGAGCGTCGCGACCAGCAGCCACTCTCCCGGGTGGAGGACATGGCGGCCTTTTATCTGAAGGCGATACGGCAGGTGCAGCCGCGCGGACCCTATCTGCTGGCAGGCTGGTCTTTTGGCGGCTACGTGGCGTTCGAAATGGCGCGGCAGCTGGTAGATGCGGGGGAGCAGGTCGATCTGTTGGCGATGCTGGACACGGGGATCTGGCCGCGCGGCGCAGAGCCCGATGACTCAGAGCATCTCCGAGCCTTCGTGACGAACCACATGCCCGAGGTGCTGCCGGCCTTCCCGCAGCAGGCGGGGCTCGAGGAGCAGATCCGCTACCTGGCAGAGGAGGCGAAGCGAATTGGTACGTTGCCGTCCGACGTGGGGTCCGAGGATGTGCGCTGCTATTTTAATCTTTACATGACTAACGTTCGTGCTGCGCACTGGTATACTCCAGCCGCCTATTCCGGGAGGGTTACCGTTTTTCGTGCCCTGGAGGGCGAGCCCCATCCCGATCCTGAATATGGTTGGGGGCTGTTAGCACTCGAAGGTGTCGATATCATTCCTGTTCCCGGCAGCCATGCGACCCTGCTCTCGCCGCCCCATGTGGCGGTGTTGGCCGAGTCGCTGCGGGGTTGCCTGGAGCGAGTGGAAAAGATATCGCCAGCGCGCTTGCGATCTGTCGGCGGCGAGCTGAGCTACGGTCTGGCCCCTGAGGCCTGAAGGAGGAGATGACGGCATGACAGTGCAAGACCTCCGCTACGCGGTGCGTTCTCTACGCAAGAACCCGGGCTTTTCCCTGGTGGTGATCCTCACCCTTGCCATCGCTCTTGGCACCACTTTGACCATGCTCAGCCTGGTCGATACGGTGCTGCTGCGCCCGTTGCCTTTCTCCGAACCGGATCGCTTGGTGGCGCTTTGGGACTCGAACCCGCAGGAGGGTATCGAGAAGCTCCGGGTTACAGGCGGCAACTTCCTGCAGTGGCAGGCCCGCGCCAAATCCTTTGACAGAATGGCCCTGTTCCGCTTCGTGACCTTTACCCTGACCGGTGCCGGGGAGCCGGTGCAGCTCGTCGGGTCGTCGGTCACGGCGGACTTCTTCCCCCTGCTCGGCGTCGAGCCGATCCTTGGACGAGCCTTCCAGCAGGAGGACTTCCAGCCTGGGGCGCCTCCCGTCGTGCTTCTCAGCCATGCGCTATGGAGTGGGCATCTGGGCTCCGATCCCGCCATCCTGGGCCGCACCCTGCGCTTTAACGGAAAACCGTTCACCGTCACTGGCGTTTTGCCCCGGCAGATCCTGCCGCAGAGGGCTCTCCCCGCAGGCCGCCTCGAGGTCGGCTCGGCGGACAGTTACTTCTGGATTCCTCTGCCGGAGGTGTCGCCCAAACGCAACAGCCATCTCTTCGGCGTGCTGGCGCGCCTGCGGCCCGGAATGACGTTGCGGCAGGCCCATTCTGAGATGCAGACGATCTCCCATGCTCTGGAGAGCGAGTTCCCGGATACGAATACCGGTTATGGCGTCACGATCGTGCCGCTCATCGAGGAGGCAGTGGGCGACATCGAGGCGTCTCTCTGGGTGCTGTTCGGCGCCGTTATCATGCTCCTGGTCATCGCCTATGTGAACATCATCAACCTGCTGCTGGTCCGCACCGACGCGCGCGCCAAGGAGCTGGCTGTGCGGTCGGCACTGGGCGCCGGGAGGGTGCAGGTCTGGCGTAGCCTGGTGACCGAGGGGCTGCTCCTGGCGGCGGCGGGCACGATCGGCGGAGGCCTTATAACCTTCTGGATTTTGCGAATCCTTCCCGCGATCAGCCCTGAGGGCGTGCCGCGACTCGATGAGGCGGCCCTGAGCACGAGAATCGGGATGGTTGCCCTGATCCTCTGCTTGGCCAGCGCCGCAGTCTTCGCGCTGGTGCCGGCGCTCCGGCTACCACGAGGAGGTGAGGTTCAGAAGGTCTTGCGCAGCGCCGGCCGGTCGGTGGGGGTGACGGCGGGAAGCCTCCATTTCCGCCGCCTCCTGACCGCCGCCGAGATGGCACTGGCGGTCACCCTGGTCATCGGCTCTGCCTTGCTGGTCAAGACTCTGCAGCGCCTGCAAGGAGTCGACCCCGGCTTTACCGCGCGCCGGGTCCTCAGCCTGGAGCTGCAGCATCGGGAGGAACGCTATCCCAGGCTCCAGGATCTGACGGGATTCTATGCCGAGCTCTTTCGCCAGATCGGCTCCCTACCCGGAGTGGTCTCGACGGCGGGGACGTACGATCCGCCCCTCACTTCCTCCTGGTCTCAGAGCTTCGATATCGAGGGAGGTCCCGAGGCGCCAGCGGGAGTCGACCGGGCGGCGCTCTATCGCACCGTCACTCCGAGCTACTTCGAGACCCTTGGAGCTCGTCTCGTCGACGGCCGCGTCTTCCGTGAGGACGACGACACCCTTCATGCAGGGGCGGCGATCGTCAACGAGGCTTTCGTTCGGACCTATTTCCCCGGCCAAAACCCCCTAGGCCGGCGGCTGTTCGTCCCCAATACGGAGCCGACCTGGGGCGATGAGGTCCCCTCCAGCTTCACCATTGTCGGTGTGGTGGGAGACGAGAAGCTCTCCGGCCTGGAGGCGGAAGCCGAGCCTGCCTTCTATCTTCCCTTCCGCCAGACGCCGCATCTCAAGATGACGATCCTGGTCCGCACCACGCGGAGCGATCCGCTCGCGCTGTTGCCGGAAGTCCGGAAGAGGCTGCGCGCGCTCGACCCCGAGCTCCCCATTGCCCACGCGGCGACCTTCGAGCAGATCGCTGGGCAGGCGGTCGCCCGGCCCCGCTTCAATACCTGGGTCCTGACCACGTTTTCGCTCTGCTCGCTGCTCCTGGCGATCGTCGGGCTGTGGGGCGTCCTCAGCCTGAGCGCCCGGCAACGCACCCATGAGATCGGCATCCGCATGGCCGTCGGCGCGAGCCGCGCCAGCGTCTTCGGGCTGATGATCCGGCACGGGCTCACACCGGCTCTCGCCGGGATCATCGGAGGGGTCGTCGGCGCGATCGCCCTCAGCGGGCTCCTCCGAGGCTTGCTGTTCGGCGTCAGCCCCACCGATCCCGCGACCTACGTGCTGGTCACGGCCCTCCTTCTGCTGGTTTCGCTGTTGGCCTGCTGTGCTCCGGCCCGCCGCGCCTCGGCGACGGATCCGATGGAGGTCCTGCGTGCGGAATGAATTCGCTGTCGGGCAACGCGGCGTCCTGTGGTTGCGGGCGTGCGGCGTCCTCTTTCTGCTGGCATTGGCGCTCACTGGAGAGGCGGAGATGCCCCTGCGCCAAGCCGAGGGTTTCAATCGAGGGGATCCAAAGACGATCGCGGACGAGGCCATGGGGGGAGAAGCTGGACCGTTCTACCCTTCGGCGCTCCACACGCGTAACGGGAGCCTGCTGCCGGCGAGCGCTGTCGCCGAGTCGCAGAGCTGCGGCCGCTCCGGCTGTCATCCCGAGGAGGTCGCGGAGTGGTCGGCCTCGCCCCATCGCTTCTCCGGCCTGGATAATCCCTGGTACCGGCGGACCTATGAGGAGATGCGGCGCACCCGGGGCGCGGTTCCAGCGCGCTGGTGCGGCGGCTGCCACACGCCGGCCCTGCTCGCCTCCGGTGGGATGGACCTGCCTCCGGAGAAAGTCGCCGGCGCTCCGGCCGCGACGGCCGGGGTGTCCTGCACCGTCTGCCATGCGGCGCGGGTCCGGAGCACTCGCGGGCAGGCCGACATGGAGCTCGACCTCCCGGACATGTACTCCATGGCGACCAGCCCGAACGCCCTCACCAGGATGGTGCACGACCTGCTGGTGCGCATCAAGCCGGAGCCCCATCGCCGGGCCTTCTCTCGCTATCTCGTGGACGGCTCCTCCTCCGAGCTCTGCGCGGCCTGCCACAAGGCCATCATGGGTGAGCCGGTCGGCGGCAAGCGCGAGCAGGTCGTCGTGAACGACTACGATCCCTGGCAGGCGACCAGCGCCTCGGGCCAGAGCATGACGCAGTCGATCTACTTCCCACCGCCCAAGAGCTGCGTCGACTGCCACATGGCGGGAGATGAGCCCGGCCGCCGCCGCTCGCACCGGTTCGCCGCCGCCAATACGGCGCTGCCAGTGCTTCACGGCGACCGGAAACAGCTCGCGGCAGTCACCGAGTTCCTGCAGGCCGGCCGGGTCACTCTGGACATCTTCGCGATGACGAAGGGGCGGCCGGTCGACACCCCTGCACCCAACGGGCCGGAAGAGATCTACGCGCCGATCGATCGAGTGCCGGCAACCTTGCGGCGCGGCGAATCGACCCGCTTCGACGTGGTGATCCGCACGCGCGGCGTCGGCCATCGCTTCCCGGGTGGCAAGAGCGTCCCCAAGGACTGCTGGCTCGAGGTGAGGGCGGTCGACGATCGGGGCAGGACGATTTTCTGGAGCGGCAAGGCGGAAGAGAACACGGCGGTCGACCCCCGCGCTCACTTCCTGAGCGGTTTGTGGCTCGATCGGGATGGACGCCCTGGCAGCGGCTACGATGTCTGGAACCACGATGTCCAGGTCTACTCGAAGCGCCTCGATGCGAACACGACGGCCCTGGCGCTTTTCCGCGTCAATATGCCGGCCAGCACCGGCTCGCAGCTGACCCTCACCGCCCGGCTTCGGTACCGCAAGTTCCCGATGGAATTCACCCGCTGGGTGTTTACCGGTCCCGGCGCCGCAGAGCTCGGAGTGCCGGCGATGCCGGTGGTGCCCATCGCGACTCTCACGGAGACCTCCATTACATTGCCGGTGGTTGCCGCCAACGCCCCATTGCCCGACATGACGCACCCGGCGGTCCAACCGGCCATCGACGCCGAGCGGTGGAACGATTACGCCTTCGCGCTCGCCAATCAGGCGGGCTACGAGCGCTCGCGGCAGGCGTTCAAGACGTCCCTTTCCCTTAAGGCGGACGATGTCGAGGTGATGACGACCCTCGGCAATCTCGAATGGGCGGTGCGCGACTACGCGGCGGCTCGCCCTTTGCTGGAGCAGGCTCTGCGCATCAATCCATCCCTGGCGCGCGCCCATTAC
>DATFPH010000341.1:0-27739 GCA_035264905.1 Thermoanaerobaculia bacterium | reverse complement strand
AAGAGGATCTCATCCCACTCCCAGAGACTCTTGGGAAGGGTGAGGAGGCGGGCCGCGGCTACCGCCAGAAGACCGGCGAGGGCAGGCGCAGACCAACCGCGAACGGCGAAACGCGAGCTCGATGTCGGGTCCATGGTGGAGGGCTGGCATTATATCCTTGCCGGCCGGCGATGGAATCCAATTTTTTTAATGCGCTGTCGCTGGTCCGCCAGGCCTCCGCCGGGATGCCGGCAGCGGCCCGCGTCCACGTGATCGGCCGCTTCCTCACCTGCCCGTTCCTGCGGGTGCTGGCGCACGTGCCTCCGGGAGCGCGGCTCCTCGACCTGGGGGCGGGGCATGGCACCTTGGCACGGCTGGCGGCGGAACGTGGCGCGTCCTCGGTAGTGGCGGTGGAGCCGGACGTGCGGAAGACGCTGCCGACCGCACGCCATCCGCGGGTCCGCTTCGTGGCGGGATACGCCGATGCCGTGGGCGGGGCGTTCGACGCGGTGACGATCCTGGACGTCCTGTATCGGATCCCCCTCGCCGGCTGGGACCCTCTGCTCGCCACCGCCTTCGAGCGGCTGCGGCCCGGCGGCGTCTTCCTCCTCAAGGAGATCGATCCCGAGCACCGCCTCAAAGGACGGTGGAACCGCACCCAGGAGCGGATCGCCGATCTGCTGGGGATGACGCTGGGCGAGGCCTTCAGCTACGAGACGCGCGAGCAGATCCGCGAGCGCCTCGCCCGCCACGGCTTCGAGCGCTTCGAGGCGATCGAGATGGGCGCGGGATACCCGCACGCGCATATTCTGTATAAGGCCTGGCGGCCGGCCGTGGTACTCTCTTGAGACGAGAGGAACGTGCAGATGAAGAACGCCACCACCACACTGACCGTCGAGCTCCCGGTCCAGGAGTGGCAGATCCGCCAGATCAAGGAAGGGATTCGAGAGGCGGATGCAGGAGAGTTTGCCAGGGATGAGGAGGTGGCGGCCGTCTTTGCCAAGTGGCTGAATGCGCGTTAAGTGGACGCGCAAGGCTCTCCGGGCATTAGCTGAGATCGCGGCCCACGTGTTCCACGCGGCTCGCCGCTGGCCCCCTCTCCCTTCTGATTGACCATCAGCTCCGGTTGAACTTCCGCATCAAGTCCTCGATCGTCGCCTCCGGCTTGGCCGGCCGCGGTGGCTGCGGGTTCGGCCGGGCGGGCCCCGACGGAGGGGGAACGTTCGGACGGCCTCCCCCCTGGCGGTCGGGACGGCCGCCTCCGCGCGCGGCGTTGCCCGCGGCGGGCCGGCCTGTGGTGGGCGGCGGCAGCAGGGCCTTGATCGACAGGCTGATCCGCTCGCGCTGGTGGTCGACCTCGATCACCTTCACTTTGACGATCTCGCCCACCTTCACCGCCTCCCGGGGGTCCGCGATCCAGTTGTGGGTCAGCTCGGAGACGTGGACCAGGCCGTCGCGGTGGACGCCGATGTCCACGAAGGCGCCGAAGTTGGCCACGTTCGAGACCCTCCCCTCCAGCACCATGCCCGGCTCCAGGTCCTTGATCGTCGTCACATCCGCCCGCCACTCCGGCGTCTTGAACTCCGGGCGCGGGTCGCGGCCGGGGCGGAGCAGCTCGGTCTTGATGTCCTCCAGGGTGAACGAGCCGAGACCGTGCGCCTCGTCGCGGAAGCGGGAGAAGTCGAGCCGCGAGACCAGGTCCTTGCTGCCCACCAGGTCCGGCAGCGGCACATGCAGCGCGCCGGCCATCTTCTCCACCGTCTCGTAGCGCTCCGGATGCACCGCCGTGTTGTCCAGCGGATGGTCGCCGCCGCGCACGCGGAGAAAGCCGGCCGACAGCTCGAACGTCTTGGGGCCGAAGCCCGACACCTTGCGCAGCGACTGCCGCGAGGAGAACGGACCGTTGGCGTCGCGGAACTCGACGATCGTCCGGGCGAGCCGCTCGGAGAGACCCGAGACCCGGCGCAGCAGCGAGGCCGAGGCCGTGTTCAGCTCCACGCCGACCCGGTTCACCGCGCCTTCCACGGCCGTGTCCAGCTCGCGCTCCAGCGACTTCTGGTCCACGTCGTGCTGATACTGGCCCACGCCGAGCGAGCGCGGCTCGATCTTCACCAGCTCGGCCAGGGGATCCTGCAGGCGCCGCGCGATCGAGGCCGCGCCGCGCAGCGTGACGTCGAGCTGCGGCAGCTCCTCGCGCGCCACGGCGGACGCCGAGTAGACCGACGCGCCGGTCTCCGGCACGATCGCCACCACGGTCTTGCGCAGCTTCTCGTCCGGGGCTTCCTGGATCACCTTGCGGACGACGGCCTCGGTCTCCCGGCTCGCCGTGCCGTTGCCAATGGCGATTGCGTGGACCCCGTGCTTCTCGACCAGGCGCAGGATGATCCGGGTGGCGCCGGCCTCGTCGGCGTGCGGCATGACGGGATGGATCACCTCCGTGGCCACCACGCGGCCGGTGCCGTCCACCACCGCGAGCTTGCAGCCGGTGCGGAAGCCCGGGTCGAGCCCCATGACCGGGACCTGGCCGAGCGGGGCCTGGAGGAGCAGGGATTCCAGATTGGCGCGGAAGACGCCGATCGCCTGCATCTCGGCCCGCTCGCGCATCTCGCCGCGCACCTCGTTGGTCAGCGACGGCCGCAGCAGCCGCTTGTAGCTGTCCGCCGTGGCCTCGGCCACCTGCCGGCCGCACGGCGTCTCGACGGGCACGCTCCAGGAGCGGGAGAGGCTCTCGACCTCGCGGTCGTCGTCGATCCGCAGATCGGAGAGGAGGAAGCCCTCGCGCTCGCCGCGCAGGATGGCGAGGAGGCGGTGCGAGGGGATGTCCCTGCCCGGCTCGTCGTGCTCGAAGTAGTCGCGGTAGGTCGCCGCCTCGGGATCGCTCTCCTTGCCGGGAAGCACGCGGACGCGCAGCACCCCTTCGGTCGCCAGCACCTTGCGCAGCTCGGCCCGGCGCTCGGCGTTCTCGGCGAGCCGCTCGGCCAGGATGTCGCGCGCGCCGGCGAGGGCGGCGGCCGCGTCCTCGACCCCCTTCTCCGCGTCGACGAACGGCCGCGCCAGCTCCTCCGGCAGCTCGCGGGTGTGGGCGCCGGAGAGGACGGCATCGGCCAGCGGCTCCAGCCCCTTCTCACGGGCGATCTGGGCGCGGGTGCGGCGCTTCGGCTTATAGGGAAGGTAGAGGTCTTCGAGCTCCTGCTTGGTGAGGGCGGCCCGGAGGCTCGCCTCCAGCTCGTCGGTCAGCTTGCCCTGCTCGCGGATGCTCTCCAGAATGGCGTCGCGGCGCTCGGTGAGCTCCAGGAAGTACTCGCGGCGCTTGGCCAGGGTCTCGAGCTGGAGGTCTTCGAGCCCTCCGGTCGCCTCCTTGCGGTAGCGGGCGACGAAAGGGACGGTGGCTCCCTCGGCGAACAGCGCGGCGGCGGCGCCGACCTGATGCGGCCGGCAGCCCACCTCCGACGCGATGATGTCGATGAAACGCGGCTCCAGAACGGCGGTCTTGCTCATGGGATCTCCTCGGGGCGTACTCTCTGGGGGAAGCGTATCAGAGGCATCCGGGAACCTTTCCTCCCCACCGGCGTTTCAATCGGTTGGAGAACGGACATGATGGAGCCCATCCAGTCTCGACACCCGAGCGACGCCGACCTGATGGAGCGGGTCCGCGGCGGCGACCGCGAGGCCTTCGCCGGCCTGGTCGACCTCCACAAGGACGCGGTGGTGAATTACCTGGCCCGCCTGACCGGCGACCGGGACCGCGCCGAGGATCTGGCCCAGGAGGCATTTCTGCGGCTCTGGCGGTCCGCCGGGTCCTACGTCGAGCAGGGGTACCTGCGCGCCTTCCTGTTCCGCATCGCGACCAACCTGGTACGGTCGGAAGAGCGGCGGGAGAAGCGGTTCCGGCTGCTGCTCCCGTTCCTGGGACGGCGCGACCACGACGAGCCGGCGGCCTCTTCGGGGCTGCTCCTCCAGGAGCTCCACCGCGAGGTCGCCGGAGCGGTGGCCGCCCTGCCGTTGCGCTACCGGGTGCCGCTCGTTCTCCACGAAATCGAAGGCTGGTCCTACATGGACATCGCCCGGGAGCTGGGGTGCCGGGAAGGGACCGTGAAGTCGCGGATCCATCGCGGCCGCCAGCATCTGCGGCAGAAGCTCGAGCCCTATTGGCAAGGAGGTACGGCATGGAAGACCACAGCGTAGGCCGGCTGCTGCGCGAGCTGCCGCGGGAGACCGCCCGGCCGGGCTTCACGCGGCGCGTCCTGGCGCGCCTCGACGAGCCCGCGCGGACGATCTCTCACGGCGCGAGCTGGCGTCACCGGCTCGCCATGGCGGCGACGACCGCCGCCGTCGCCGCTCTGGTGGTCTCGGCCGGCGTGGTCCGGTACGAGCAGTCCCGCGAGGCGGCGCAGACCGCCGAGGCGCGGCGTCTCCTCCAGGAGATCCGCGCCGAGCACGAGCAACTCGAGCAGGAGATCCGCGCCCTTTCGGAGCCGCCGATGGTCTACGTGGGCGGTGACGAGGGCATGGATCTGGTGGTGGGTCTGGACAAGATTCCCGCGGAGGACGGGCCCGCGCCCGCCACCTACCGCGTCGACACTTTCTAAGGAGGTTCGCGATGAAGACGAACGTGTACCGCGCCGCTGCCGTCGGCCTGATGGCCCTGCTGGGCTCCGGCGCGGGTGCCTGGGCCCTTCCAGGCGACGACAAAGGGAAGGACGAGAAGAAGGTCGTCGAGAAGCGCCGGATCGTGATCGTGGATGGCGACGGCAAGGAGCGGGTGATCGAAGGAATGGGGCCGATGGTGCGCCGCGGCTATCTCGGGATCGGCCTGACCGAGCTGACCCCCGAGCTACGCACCCACTTTGGAGCGCCGGAGGATGCCGGAGTCATGGTTTCGCACGTCGAGCCGGGCGGTCCGGCCGACAAGGCCGGCCTCGAGGTGGGAGACATCCTCGCGCGCATCGACGGCAAGGACGTCCGAGCGAGCTGGGACGTTCGCGCCCAGGTGCGCGACTTCGAGGAGGGGCAGCAGGTGCCGCTGGAAGTCTGGCGCAACCGCAAGGCGCAGACGCTCACCGCCGCCGTGACTCTCCGCGAGCGCCCCGAGCTGGACATGGGGCCGCTCTTCATGCGGGGCGAGGGCGAGGACGGCCCGCTGGTGCTGCGGCTGAACGGGGAGCGCGGCGGGCTGCCGGAGCGGATCGAGCTGCCGCCCCACGGCACCCCGGGGCCGGGGCCTGACGGCGAGGTCATCCGCTTCCACCAGCAGCGCTCGCCGCGCGAGCGTCAGTTGGAGCAGAGGCTCCAGGAGCTGGAAAAGCGGATCCAGGAGCTGGAAAAGCAGCTCGAAAAAAGGCGCTGAGACCTCACCTCCGGCATTGGCGCTAACTTTTCGAGCTCGCGGCGCCCGCCAGGGGTCGAGACCCCTGGCTACCTAGAAGAAAAACCGCCCACTGAAGGGGCGGACGGGGGCGTCGTCCCCTTGGGGACGATCGTTGGTGTCCGGTAGCCAGGGGTTTTAACCCCTGGTGGGAGCCGGCGCGGCGCCAAAGTTGGCGCGTAAAGGGGCCAGGGGTGAGGGCTACCCCTCCACAAATTCCCCCGCCCCGCCGCATTGCCCGCACGGGCAGATCTCGCGCAGGAAGTCATAGCGATAGATGCCGGTGCCGTGGCCGTCCGACCAGCCGATCGAGATGGCGTAGTTGCCGACCGGCTTGATCGTCGTGGCGGTCACCGGCTGGGCCGGCGGCTGGTAGCGGATCTTTCCGCTGTGCCCCTGGCAGCCGGCGCAAGGGCACCAGCCGCGCAGATAGTCATAAGGAAATTCGGCGACGTGATCGTCGCTCCAGGTCAGGCGGAGCCGGTGCTCCTCGGGGAGCCTCCGCGCCTCGGTCAGGACCGGCGTCGGCATTAGGGGACCTCGCGGATCGGCCCGGCTCCGGGAAAAACCCGGAGCGGTTCCCGATCGTACCATCCGTGATATGAACTTCTGGAGCGGGCCTCCGGCTTCCCGCGCAAGGAGATAAGGACATGCGTCGAGCGTTGTGTGCTCTGGTGTTTCTGCTCCCCCTGATTCCGGCCGCGGCTGCAGCCCAGGTGAACCGGTTCGAGATCACGCCTTTTGTCGGCTACCGCCTGGGCGGCGAGGTCGACAACTCCGCCGACATCGGCTTCGACTTCCGGTCCGACGTGGAGATCGACGAAGGGGCCCACTATGGATTGATGTTCGACATCCCGCTCTCCCCCAACTGGCAGCTCGAGCTGCTGGCCAGCCGGCAGAGCACCTCGTTCACGGTCGACGCGGGGCTGCTCTCCCCGTCGGAGAACCTGGGCGACGTGGACCTCGGCCTCTACCAGGCCGGGTTCCTGCTCCAGTGGGGCGAGGGCCAGGTGAGCCCGTTCGTGGTGGCCACGCTCGGCCTGGCGCGCCTGGAGCCGGACTTCCCCGAGCTGGATGCGGAGAACTACCTCTCCGGCAGCTTCGGCGGGGGCGTCAAGGTCTTCCTCTCCGAGAACGTCGGCCTCCGTTTGGAGGGCCGGGGCACCTGGCTCGATCTGGAGACCGACTTCGACAACCGCTACGACCGCTACGACTCGGACGGCGTCACCTGGCTGCCGGAGGGATCGGCGGGGATCATCTTCTCCTGGTAGAGAAGGCCCCGCCCCCCTCACCCTACAGCGGGAAGTCCAGGTTGTAGACGTATCGTCCCCGTCCGACGGCGAGGAGCAGGCCGCCGCGGTCGATGCCGCGCACCACCTCGCGCCCCAGCGTCTCCGCGGAGCTCAGCTCCTGACCATTCGCCCCGAGGATCAGGTCTCCGGTGCGGAGCCCGCGGCGCTCGGCCAGCGAGCCGCCGGCGACCCGCGCCACCACCAGGCGGCCCTGTCTCGCTTCCACCGTGAGCCCCACGTTGCGTTCGAGGAAGCGCAGCCCGAGCCCTTTGGGCGGGTGGACCGCCCGCAACGTCAGCTTCAACGAGCGGTCGCCCCGCCGCACGTCGAGCCGGAGCGGCGAGCCGACCGGGGCGGTGTAGAGGGCCGTGGTCACGTCCTCCCGCGAGGCGACGGGCTGCCCCTCCACTGCGACGATCACGTCCTGCTCGGCGAGCCCCGCCTGGCCGGCGGGAGAGTCCGGATAGATCTTGAAGACGAAGGCGCCGCGCCGGTCGGCCAGGCTGTAGCGCCGGGCCAGCTCGGCGTCGACCGTGAGCAGCCGCGCGCCGGTCCAGAGCGGGCGCAGCTCGCCGAAGCGCAGCAGGTCGTCCACCACCCGGCGCGCCCGGTCGGCCGGGATGGCGAAGCCGATCCCGCTCGCTCCGGAGATGATCGCCGTGTTGATCCCGATCACCTCGCCGAGGATGTTGACCAGCGGTCCGCCCGAGTTCCCCGGGTTGATCGAGGCGTCGATCTGCAGGAAGTCGGTGAACAGGCGCTCGCCGCGCTCGGAGGGGACGGTCCGGCCGCGCGCCGAGAGCACGCCGGTGGTCACCGTGTCCGACAGGCTGAACGGATTTCCGATCGCGATGACGGTTTCGCCGATCATCAGGTCCGAGCTGCGCCCCAGCGGCACAGCCGGCAGGTTGCGCCCCTGGACTTTGAGCACCGCGAGGTCGGAGTCGCGGTCGGAGCCGAGGACGTCCGCCTCCAGCTCGCGGCCGTCGAGAGTCGTCACCAGGATGCGCGACGCTCCTTCGATGACGTGGGCGTTGGTGACCACGATGCCGTTGGGATCGATGATCAGGCCGGAGCCGAGCGATTGCGCGCTCCGGGTCGTGGGTCCGAAGAAGAGCCCGAAGAACGGGTCGACCTCGCGCACCGTGGATTCGGCGGAGATGTTGACCACCGCGGGGGAGACCTTTTCCGCCACCACCACGACCGGGGTGCGGCGGGCGGCGGCTCCCGACGGCGGCGTCTGGGCCCGGACGGGATCCGTGGGGCCCAGGAGCGATGAGACCAGCAGAAGGATGAGAACCATGCGTTTCATGGTGCGTAGGATAAGATGGGAATCCCCTCCAGGGGGAAGACGAAAGGAGGCACTCTGTCGTGTCGCTTCGGATACCTACGGCGCTCCTGGGGCTGCTGCTGACAGCCACCGCGGCACACGCCGCGTCCCAGGGAGACATCTTTCCCTTCAAGGTCCATGAGACCACGCTCGACAACGGGCTGCGGGTCTTGACCGTTCCTTATGAGAGCCCGGGCACGGTGGCCTATTACCTGGTCGTGCGCACCGGCTCGCGCGACGAGGTCGAGCCTGGCCACAGCGGCTTCGCGCATTTCTTCGAGCACATGATGTTCCGTGGCAC
Organism: Thermoanaerobaculia bacterium; assembly: GCA_035264905.1. Classification (GTDB taxonomy): domain Bacteria; phylum Acidobacteriota; class Thermoanaerobaculia; order Multivoradales; family UBA5704; genus UBA5704. Next base: position 19,472 of record DATFPH010000341.1, on the reverse strand, counting down.
CGAGCGGTATTCGCGGGAGGCCTACACGGAGGTCTTGAAGAAGCTGGGGGCCGCGTCCAACGCCTCGACCGGGGACGATTCGACCATCTATCAGCTCATCGGCCCCGCCCGCGAGCTCGAGACGATGATGGACATGGAGTCGGACCGCTTCAAGAACCTGAAGTACAGCGAGGAGGACTTCCGGACCGAGGCCCTGGCCGTGCTCGGCGAATACAACAAGAGCGTGTCCAACCCGATTCTGCCGATGATCGAAAAGCAGCGCGACCTGGCCTTCCAGAAGCACACCTACAAGCACAACACGATCGGCTTCCTCGAAGACATCAAGGCCATGCCGGGCTACTACGACTACAGCCTCAAGTTCTTCCAGCGCTTCTACCGGCCGGAGAACATCACCCTGCTGGTGGTGGGCGACGCCCAGCCGCAGCGGGTCGAGGAGCTGGCGAAGAAGTACTACGGGGACTGGAAGAAGGGCTACCAGCCGGCGAACGTCCAGCCCGAGCCGCCGCAGACCGCGGCGAAGCGCGGGCACCTCGATTGGCCCAACCCGACGAACCCCTACATGCTGGTCGGGTACCGCTCGCCGGCCTTTTCGACGCGGGACATGAATTCGGCAGCCCTCGACCTGATCGCCCAGCTCCTGTTCAGCGAGACGGCTCCTCTCTATCAAGAGGTCGTGGTCGACAAGCAGTGGGCCGACACCCTCTCCGCGTTCGGCGACTTGAGCCGGGACCCCGGCCTCTTCACCTATTTCGGGCGGGCGAAATCGGAGGACCTGGTCCCCAAGATCAAGGAGGCCGTCGACCGGCACATCCGGGAGCTCCAGGAGAAGCCGGTCGATCCGCAGCGGCTGGACCGGATCAAGTCGAACCTGCGGTATGCCTTCGCCCAGTCGCTGGACACCCCGGCGGGCATCGCCGACCAGGTGTCCCTCTACATCGGCACGACCGGAAACATCGGCAGCATCAACGAGCGGTTCGCCCAATACCAGAAGGTCACGCCCGAGGACGTGCAGCGGGCCGCCCGCGAGATCTTCCGGTCGCAGAACGAGACCTTTGTGACGCTCGCGCACAAGGGAGGAGCCGCCCATGACTGATCGCAGGAGCCTCATCGCCGCGCTCGCGCTCGCCGGAGCGCTCACCGCCCCGGGAGCCTTCGCCCAGAGCGCTCCGCCGCAGAAGCCGGCCCCGGGAGGCTCGGCCATCGACCTGGTGACCCTCCCGAGCGAATCCCCCCTGGTGGCGATTCGCCTCCTCTTCGACGTCGGCTCGATCCACGATCCCGCCGGCAAGGAAGGCCTGGCCGCCTTGACCGCCTTCATGGTCTCGCAGGGGGGCACCCAGAAGCGCTCCTACAGCGAGCTGATCGACGCCCTCTACCCCATGGCGGCGAGCCTCGGGGGCAACGTCGACCGCGAGGTGACGCTGTTCACCGGCACCGTGCACCGCGAGACGCTCGCCGACTATGCCAAGCTGCTCCAGGAAGCCCTGCTGCAGCCGGCCTTCGCACCAGCCGACTTCGAGCGGAACCGGGAGCAGCTCGTCACCTATCTAACCAACAGCCTGCGCAGCAGCGACGAGCTCCTCAGCCTGGAGGTCCTCCAGGGCGAGATCTTCAAGGGCCACCCGTACGGGCACCCGTCCGAAGGGACGGTCGAAAGTCTGCGGAGCATCACCCTGGACGACGTGAAGACGTTCTACCGCGAGCACTACACGCGGGCGAACCTGATGCTGGGAGTGGCCGGCGGCTATCCGCAAGGCTTCCCTGACGAGCTGGCGCGCGCTTTCTCGGCGCTGCCGGCGGGCCAGAAAGAGCAGAAGGCGCTGCCGCCGCTTCCGAAGATCACGGGACGCCACGTCACCCTCGTCGACAAGGAGACCGCCTCCGTGGCGATCACCCTGGGACACGCGCTGCCGATCAACCGCTCGCATCCGGACTACTACCCGCTCATGGTCGCCAACAGCTACCTGGGCGAGCACCGCACCATGTACGGGCGCCTGATGGAGCAGCTCCGCCTTCAGCGCGGCCTGAACTATGGCGACTACTCGTACATCGAGTACTGGTACTACCCGCCAGGGACCGACTACCCGACGGCCAACGTGCCGCGCCGGCAGCAGTACTTCTCGATCTGGATCCGTCCGGTGGCGCCGGGGGATGCCCAGTTCGCCCTGCGCGCCGCGCTCTCCGAGCTCCGGCGGCTCTACGACCAGGGGATGACGAAGGACGAGGTGGAGACGGCCCGGACCCTTCTCATCAACTACTCGAAGCTCTGGGCGCAGAGCCCATCGGACCGCCTCGGCTATCTGATGGACAGCAAGTTCTACGGGATGCCGCCGTACATCGACGAGATCGAGGCGCGCCTGAAGAAGGTGACCGCCGAGCAGGTCAACGCGGCGATCAAGAAGTATCTGGATCCCGACGACTGGGACGCCGTGATGATCACGAACAACGCTCGTCAGCTCGAGGAGACCCTGCGCCGCGACGCGCCGAGCCCGAAGACCTACAACAGCCAGGTCCCCGAGCAGGTGCTCGCGGAGGACAAGGCGATCCAGGTGCTGCCGGTGAAGCCGACCTCGATCGAGATCGTGCCGATCGGCCAGGTGTTCGAGAAGTAGATCCGAACGACCCCTCTCCCCTCCAGGGGAGAGGGCGCCGCCCCCTCCCCCTCTCCGCTAGCTTTCGCCGCGTAGCAGCCCCAGCAGCTCCTTCCCATACTTCTGTACGATCGTCGGGCCGATCCCGGCCACTCCGAGCAGCTCGACCTCATCGCCCGGCCGGCTTGTGGCGAGCGCGGTCAGGGCGCGGTCGGTCAGGATGCGGAAGGCCGGGACGCGCCGCCGCTGCGCCTCGGCCTTCCGCCAGGCCTTGAGCGCTTCGATCAGGCCGGGGTGGGCGCCATCGGTTCCCGCCGCGCCAGCGATCAGGACGATCTGCCCCTTGCGGGGACGGCGTTCCCGCCGGTCTTCGGTCCGGCCGGCGCGCTCCCGCGTCCGTTTCCTCTTGCGCTCGGCCGGGGCGGCGACTTCGGGGAGATCCACGCGCTGGACCGCCTCTGGATCAGCGCGCATCCCCTCCGGGGTCAGGCGCGCCCGCTGAAAGCGGATCGAACGCCCCTCCTTCTCGAACGAATCGTCGCGGATCTGAACCAGGCCGGCGCGCACGAGGCCTCCCAGGAGGTGCTCGAACCCCTTGCGGTCGAGACCGGTCGATCCTTCCTGAAGCTCCCGCCAGAGCTGTCCCGTGCTCTGGTCGTCCCGCCAGCGGAGCGCGTGGAGGACCCGTCCGAGCACCTCCGTCTCGCCCGCGGCCGGCTGGCGGAACTTGCGGACTCCGCAGGCGGCCGGCGCGCAGACGTCGCAGAGGCCGCACGCCTTCCCCGAGTCCTCCTGGTCGCCGAAGTGGCGCACCAGATGGAGCATGCGGCAGCCGTGGGACTCGGCGTAGCGGATCATCAGATCGAGCTGGGCCTGCTTGTGGTCGCGCTGGGCGAGATAGGGCTGCAGCCATCCCGGCTCGCCGCGCGCCGCATGGCCTTCGGCGTCGACCACCGCGCCCTTGTGGATCCAGAGCTTTTCGAGCGCCCGCTCGAAGACCTCCTCGTCCGGGCCGCCGCGGCCCATCTTGCGGCGGATCTCCTCGGGCGGCCGCGCCTCGGGCGTCAACGCGCGGAAGATCTTTTCGAGGACGTCCGGATCGGGATAGTCCCGCGTCTGAAAGAACTCGTGGCTCCGGCGGTCGGTCCAGGAGTAGAGGAGGATCGCCCGGGAGGGCTTGCCATCGCGGCCAGCGCGCCCGATCTCCTGATAGTAGCCCTCGACGCTGCCGGGCATCCCGGTGTGGATCACGGTGCGGACGTCCGGCTTGTCGACTCCCATGCCGAAGGCAATCGTGGCGACGATCACTTGGAGCCCGCCGCTCAAAAAGGCCGTCTGAACCCGGTCGCGGGCGGCGCCGGGCATGCCGGCGTGGTAGGCGGCGGCGGGAAACTCGCTCCGCAGCTCCTCGCCGAGGGCGTCCGCCTCCTTGCGGCTTGGCGCGTAGACGATGGCCGGGCGGCTCCCCGGGTCGGCCAGAAGCCGGTGCACCGCCTCGCGGCGCTCCGACGGGCGCAGCTCGGCGACCTCCACGGCGATGTTGGTGCGGCGGAAGCCGTGGATGAACCGGCCCGGCGCCTGCAGACCGAGCTGGGCCGCGATGTCGTCCTGGACGAGCGGCGTGGCCGTGGCGGTCAGGGCGATCACGGGAGCCGGGCGGAGCAGGGGAAGGCGCTGGCCGAGCATCCGGTAGTCCGGGCGGAAGTCGTGCCCCCACTGCGAGATGCAGTGGGCTTCGTCGACCGCGATGAGGACCGGCTTGCGCTTGGCGAGCATCTCGGGGAAGCCGGGGACGCTCAGCCGTTCGGGCGCGATGAACAGGAAGTCGAGCCGCCCGGCCAGATAGTCGACGCACGCCTGCCGCGAAGCCGCGCGGTCGCGCCCGGAGTGGATCCGCTCGGCCCGCAGCCCCAGGTCGCGCAGCTTCGCGTACTGGTCCTCCATGAGCGCGATCAGCGGCGAGACGACCAGGGTGGTCCCGGCGCGGGCGAGCCCCGGGAGCTGGTAGCAGAGCGACTTGCCGGCCCCGGTCGGCATGACCAGGAGGACGTCCTTCCCCGTGGTGACCGCCCGGCAGACGTCCTCTTGATACGGACGGAACGATTCCAGCCGGAAGGCGGAGCGGAGGAGGTCGGGAAGGCGGTCGGGAGGCGTGGGGGACCTCACCCCCTGGCCCCCTCTCCCATCGCCCCCCCAGCCCCCGGGAGAGGGGGAATCTCTCCGAGAGACCTCGGCTGCAATCGATCTTTCGACGAAAGCCGGGTTTCGTCCCCCCTCTCCCGGTGGAAGGGGGGGCGATGGGAGAGGGGGATGGGGGGTGAGGTCCCGGGGCCGGGGGCCGGGCGGGGGTGGACCCGCTCCGATGACCTCCTTCACATACGCCTCGATCCCCCGCAGGAACGCCGCCAGATCCGCCTCCCCCTTCTGGATGCGCTGGAGCTGGGCTTCCCACTGGCCGGTCATGGCCGGGCTCTTGACGTGCGGATGGACGATCTCGATGAGGCGGATTCCGCGGTCGGTCGCGTGGAGCGCCTTGCCGTCCCTCTCGATGTAGCCGCGGCGCAGCAGCGTCTCGATGATCTCCGCCCGGGTGGCCGGCGTGCCCAGGCCGCTCTCCTTCATGGCCTCCGAGAGCTCCTTGTCGTCCAGCGTCCGGCCGGCCGTCTCCATGGCGGTCAGGAGAGTGCCCTCGGTGAACCGCTTCGGCGGCCGGGTCTTCTTGGCCACGGCCTTGGCATCCGTCACTCGGCGGACGAGCCCCTGGACGAGCCCCGGCGGCAGGTCCTGCGCCTCGTCCGCCTCCCCGTCCTCTCTGTCCTTTTTGTCCCTGTCGTCCTTGCCGTCCTTGCCGTCCTTCTTCTCCTTTTGAAGATCAAGCACCTTCCACCCCGGCTGCTCGACCGCGGTCCCGGAGCTGTGGAAGCGGTCGACGACCGAGCCGGTGAGCGAGGTCACGCGCGTGATGACCGTGGTCACGGACCAGACGTGGTCGTCGTGCCAGGCCATGAGGAGGCGCCGACAGATCAGATCGTAGACCCTCCGCTCATCCGAGGTCAGTCCGGCCCCCTCGGCCGAGGTCGCCGTCGGCAGGATGGCATGGTGGTCGGTGACCTTGGCGTCGTCCACGAAGCGCTTGCCCAGCGGCCGCTCGCCGGTGCCGGGGGCGAGATGCTCTCCGGGATAGGCCCCGCGGATCGCGCGGACGACCTCGCCGAGGGTCGCGGCCACGTCCGTCGAGAGGTGGCGGCTGTCGGTCCGCGGATAGCTGATCAGCTTCTTCCCCTCATAGAGCGACTGGGCGATCCCCAGCGTCCTCTGGGCGCTGAACCCCCAGAGGCGGTTCGCGTGGCGCTGGAGCTCGGTCAGGTCATAGAGGAGCGGCGGCGGCATCCGCTTCGTCTCGGAGCGGACGGACTCGACCGCGGCCCGGCCGGTGCGCGCCCGGCCGACGATGGCCATGGCCTCTTCGAGATCCGCGCCCGGCCGGTCCGGCGTGGCTTTGAGCCGCCGCGCCTCGACCGTTGGGCTCTCGCCGCGGAACCAGACGCCGCGGTAGGCCGGCGCGTCCGTCTCGGGAGGCGCGAACGTCGCGGTCACCTCCAGATAGTCCTCGGGGACGAAGGAGCGGATGGCCAGCTCGCGCTCCACCAGCATCGCCAGGGTGGGAGTCTGCACCCGGCCGACCGACCAGAGCTCCTCGTTCTCCCGGAAGTCGAGGGTGTAGAGGCGCGAGAGGTTCATACCGACGAGCCAGTCGGCGCGGCTCCGCCCGCGGGCGGCGTCGGCGAGGGGGTCGAAGTCGCGGCCGGAGCGCAGCGTGGCGAACCCTTTGCGGATGGCCTCGGCGGTCAGCGAGGAGATCCAGAGGCGGGAGACCGGCTTGCGGCAGCCCGCGGCTTCATAGATGTAGCGGAAGATCAGCTCGCCCTCGCGCCCCGCGTCCGTGGCGCACACGACCTTCTCGACCTTGGGGTCGTTGAGCGCCCGCTTCACGGCCTCGAACTGCTTGCTCGTGTCTTCCGGAACGACCAGGGGCCAGTCCTGGGGGAGCATCGGGAGATGATCGCGGCTCCAGCGCTTCCACTCCGGCCGGATCTCGTGCGGCTGTGCCAGCGTCACCAGATGGCCGATCGCCCAGGTGACCAGATAGCCGTTGCCGCGGAGGAACCCCTCCCCCCGTTCGGTGGCGCCCAGGACTCTGGCGATGTCGCGGGCGACGGAGGGCTTCTCGGCGACGACGGCGGTCAGGGCGGAGGGAGAGGTGCGTTCCACGGCTCGGTCTCATTCTAAGGCATTTCCTGGCGTCTTTCCAGAGAAAAAGAGGGCTCTGGAGGACGCCGGGAATCGAAGGCCTCTACAGGGGAATGCGGCTCTCCGCTTCCGTCTGGAACGGATCGTCCGCCTGGCCGCGGCGGTGGCGGAGCAGGGCGGCGTGGGCGATCATGGCCGCGTTGTCCCCCGCCCAGGCGAGCGGCACGAGGCGGAGGTCGACACCGCGGCGCTCCGCCCAGGCTGGCAGCTCGCGGCGGAGCAGCCGGTTGGCGGCCACTCCGCCCGAGACGGCGAGCAGCGGGATCTCGCGCTGGCCGGCCAGGCGGTCGAGCCGGTCGATCACCTGCGCGACCGTGGCGGCGCGGAAGCCGGCGAGGAGGTCGAGGACGGTCTGGGGCGGCTCGCTCTCCGGCGCGATTTCCGGACGACCCAGATCGATCGGCCCGAGCTCCCGCTCCAGCTTCTCGATCTCCAGGAGAGCCTGGCTCTTGAGCCCGGAGTAGGAGAAGTCGAGCGTCTCGCCGCGCAACGGGGTGGCGAAGCGGCGCGCCGCCGGGTTTCCCCGTTCGGCGAGCTCGTCGACGAGCGGGCCCTGCGGATAAGGGAGGCCGAGACGCTTGCCGACCTTGTCGAAGACCTCGCCCATCGCGTCGTCGCGGGTCTCGCCGAGCGTCGCGACGCGCCCGTCCGGTCTGTCCTCGACGGCGAAGAGCGAGGTGTGGCCCCCCGAGACGACGAGCCCGACGAAACGCGCGGGGACCGGCTCGGCCGGCGCGTCCACATCGCGCGGCGGCAGGAAGGGCGAGTACAGGTGCCCTTCGAGGTGGTGGATGGCGAGAAACGGGCGTTCGAGGGCGAAGGCGATCGACTTGCCGATCGCCAGCCCGACGAGCAGGGCTCCGACGAGACCGGGGCCGCGCGTGGCCGCCACGACCTCGACCTCCGGGAGCGCCACGCCCGCCCGCTCCAGCGCCTCGCCGCTCACCAGCGGCCAGTTGGACAGGTGCTCGCGCGAGGCGATCTCGGGGACCACCCCGCCGTACGGACGATGCGACGCGAGCTGGCTGGAGACCACCGACGAAAGGACGCGGCCCTGGCCGTCGAGCACGGCACAGGCCGTGTCGTCGCAGGACGTTTCGATGCCGAGAACGAGCGGCGGGCGGCGCATGGCGGGCAGCATAGCAAGCGACCTCACCCCCTGTGCGCCCTCGGGTCGGGGGGTGAGGTCGGCGCGGCGCCTCAGCCGTTGGTGCCCCCCGATTGCGGCGCCGCGTCACCCGCCTGCGGGATGTTGATCGGCTCGTAGACCGGGATCTCGAACGCCAGGTTCGAGTGGCAGTACTCCTTCCACTCGTCGGTGACGTTGTCGAAGATGATGTTCTGGTCCTTGAAGATCCCGTCGGTGACGACGTAGTTCTCCTGGAGATAGAGGATCGAATCGTCGTTGAGCTCGCGATCGACCTCGACCTCCTTGCCGTCCACTTCCTTCTTCTCCTTGCGGACGTTCTCCGCCTTCTCACTCCAGCCCGGATATTCCCGGAACTGCTTCGCGAGGTATGCCTTGCAGTACTTGCCCATCTCCGCCATCGGTCGGTCCTCCTACCTGGATCGTTTCTGGATCTGGAGCTGCGAAAACTTCCCGCCGGCCCGCTCCCGCATCGGGATCGGGCGACGCAGCGATTTCAGCCGATTCCGGCAATCCTCGTGCCGGGACTGAGTATTATCCGCCAAGCGCGGCCCGAACGGAAGCCGGCGCCTCCGCTGCCCTTACAAGTGCGCCGGACGCCCGAGGCGTGACATACACTAGATGGCCCCGTCCATGGCGGCCCGCCGCGCGTCGACCAAGGACCCAAACGAACGAGGACCGGCATGTCCCTCCGCTATGCCATCAACGGCTTCGGCCGCGTCGGTCGCGCTCTGCTCCGGGCCGCCTGGAGCCGGCCGGAGATCGAGCTCGCCGCGATCAACGACGTGGTCCCGGCCCAGCAGCTCGCCCGGCTGCTGGCGCGCGACACCGTCCACGGCCCCTTTCCCGGACACGTCGAGGCCGGGGACGGCGTCCTGCGGATCGGCGACCGGTGCGTCCCGGTCCTCCAGGAGGCCGACCCCGCACGGATCGACTGGTCGCGCCACGGCGCCGCCGCGGTGGTGGAGGCGACGGGCCGCTTCCTGCATCGCGAGCGGGCCGCCGCCCATCTGCGCGGCGGCGCGCGGACCGTGATCCTGTCCGCCAACTCCCACCCCGCCGACCCCGCGGACTTCACGGTCTGCCTCGGGGTCAACGAGCGGGACTGGGACCCGGAGCGGCACGCGGTGACCAGCAACGCCTCCTGCACCACGAACTGCCTGGCGCTGATGGCGAAGGTTTTGCACGATCGCTTCGGCGTCCGCCGCGGTCTGATGAGCACCGTCCACAGCTATACCGAGAACCAGCGCCTGCTCGACCTGCCGCATCCGGACCCGCGGCGGTCGCGGGCGGCGGCGCTCAACATCGTCCCGACCTCGACCACGGCGGCGGAGGCCGTCGGCGACCTCCTGCCCGCGCTCGCCGGCCGCCTCGGCGGGCTGTCCGTGCGGGTGCCGACCCCGGCGGTCGCGCTCCTCGACCTGGTGGCGGAGACGGAGCAGGAGGCTTCGGCCGAGGTGGTCCGCGCCGCCTACCGGGAGGCGGCCGCGGGGCCGCTCGCCGGTCTGCTCGGCGTCTCCGACGAGGAGCTCGTCTCCTCCGACTTCATCAACGACCCGCGCTCGGCCGTGATCGACCTGCCGCTGATCGACAGCCAGGACGGCCGCCTGGTGCGGGTCATGGCCTGGTATGACAACGAGTGGGGATACGCCCACCGGCTCGCCGACCTCCTGGCGCTGCTCGCGGCGCGGGCTCAAGAGTAGATAGATTTTCTCGCGATGGGAGAGTGCGCATGACCGACCTGCTGACCCTCGATGACCTCGACCTCGGCCACCTGGACGGCACGCGCGTGTTCGTCCGGGTGGATTTCAACGTCCCGCTGTCTTCCTCCGGCGAGGTGATGGATGCCACGCGTCTCGAAGAGGCGCTGCCGACGATCCGCGAGCTCACCGCCGCCGGCGCGAAGCTCCTCCTCGCCTCGCACCATGGCCGCCCCAAGGACGGCCCCGACCCCCGCTACAGCCTGCGTCCGGTCGCGGCCAAGCTCGGGGAGCTCCTCGGCCGGCCGGTCCGCTTCGCCGAAGATTGTGTCGGCGAAGCCGCCGAGAACGCCGCCGCAGCGCTCGGACGCGGCGAAGTGGCCCTCCTGGAGAACCTCCGCTTCCACGCCGGCGAGACCAAGAACGATCCCGGCTTCGCGGACCAGCTCGCCGCCCTCGCCGAGGTCTACGTCGACGATGCCTTCGGCAGCGCCCATCGCGCGCACGCCTCGGTGGTGGGCGTGCCCGAGCGCCTGTCCCGCAAGGCCGCCGGCCGCCTCCTCGCCAAGGAGGTGAACGCCCTCGGCCGCCTGCTCGGAGAGCCCGACCGCCCCTTCGCCGCGCTCCTCGGCGGCGCCAAGATCGAAGGGAAGATCGACACCCTGGAGAACCTCCTGCCGCGCCTCGACCTTCTGCTTCTCGGCGGCGGCATGGCGAACACCTTCCTGGTCGCCCAGGGGCACGACCTGGCCGGCTCGCTCTACGAGCCCGACCGGATCGACCTCGCCCGCGACATTCTGGAGCGCGCGAAGAACCGCGGCATCGAGGTCCTGCTCCCCACCGACCTGGTGGTGACCGACGACCTGAACAACCCGCAGCGGGTGGAGACCGTGCCGGTAGATCAGGTTCCCACCGGGACCAAGGCCGTCGACGTAGGGCCGGCCACCCGTGCGGCGTTCGCGGCCGCAATCGGCCGCGCCCGCACCCTCTTCTGGAACGGGCCGCTCGGCGTCTTCGAGAAGCCCCCCTTCGATGCCGGCACCCGCGCCGTGGCTCAGGCGCTGGAAAGCTGCTCCGGCTTCTCGGTGATCGGCGGCGGCGAGACGGTGGCGGCGGCCCACCAGGCCGGCGCCACCGACCACATCGGCCACGTGTCGACGGGCGGCGGCGCCTCCCTGGAGTTCCTGGCCGGCAAGGAGCTGCCGGGAGTGGCCGTGCTGCGCAAGGGGACGGGGCGGTGAGCGCGGATCGGAGCGCTAACCAGAACGGAAAGCGGCAGACGCTGGTCGCCGCGAACTGGAAGATGAACCTCCTCCAGGCCGAGGCGGCGGTCTGGTGCCGCGCGCTGCGCAGCGATCTATCCGGAAGCTCCGGCCAGGCGCGCGCCGTCGTCTTCCCGTCCTTTCCTCTGCTCCCGGTCGTCGCCCGCGAGCTCGCCGGCAGCGGCCTTGCCGTGGGCGGACAAGACCTGCACCCGAACGACAAGGGGGCGCACACCGGCGACGTTTCCGGCGCGCAGCTCGCGGACGCCGGGTGCACGTGGGCCCTGTGCGGGCACAGCGAGCGGCGGCGCGACCATGGCGAGAGCGACGAGCTCGTGGGAAGCAAGGCCGCGGCGGCCCTCCGGCACGGCCTGACCCCGATGATCTGCGTCGGAGAGACGCGCGACGAGCGGCGGGCGGGGCGGACGTTCGAGGTGCTGGAGCGGCAGCTCCGCGCCGCTCTCGCGGGTCCCGCGGCCTTCGCCCTGGCCTACGAGCCGGTCTGGGCGATCGGGACCGGCGAGACGGCCACGCCCGAGATGGCCCAGGAGGCCCATGCCTTCCTGCGGCGCCTGCTCGGCGAGCGGGGCGGCGAGGTTTCGATCCTCTACGGCGGCTCGGTCACCCCGGACAACGCGGCCGGTCTGATCGCCCAGCCGGACGTCGACGGATTCCTCGTCGGCGGCGCGAGTCTTGACCCGAGAAATTTCCTGACTATCATACGTGTTTCCGGCTAGGGCGCCGAAGAGGCGCGCCGGAACTTCCCGGAGGCCCGAGAACTGTGATCTATCTGCTGTACGCCATCCACGTGCTGGTCTGCATTTTCCTGATCCTCGTCGTCTTGCTGCAGCAGGGCAAAGGCGCGGACCTGTCCGTTTTCGGTGGCGGCACCACGCAAACGGCCTTCGGAGCGCGCGGAGCGACCACGCTGCTGCACAAGCTGACGGTCGGCTCGTTCATCATCTTCATCATCACCACCCTCCTGATCGGCCTGCCGCAGATCCATCGCGGCGGCGCAACCGTCATGGAAGGGGTCGAGGCCACGACTCCGGCCCCGGCCCCGGCGAAGCCGGCTGGCGCGACTCCCGCGCGTCCGGCTCCCGCTCCGGCTCAGCCGCAGGCACCCGCCGAGCGGCCGCCCGCCGAGCAGTAAGTTGGGCTAGAATGTTCTTTGTGCCGAAGTGGCGGAATTGGTAGACGCGCACGTTTGAGGGGCGTGTGGGGCAACCCGTACCGGTTCGAGTCCGGTCTTCGGCACCATCCCTCCCAGTCCTGAATCCCTCCCTGAGTCCGATCTGAGCCGGTTCCCGGACAGTGCTTGCTTTTCTGGCGGGCAGGTGCCAGTATCTTCCAAAATCTGTGAAGAAGTTCCTTTCGCGTTCAGAGAAAGGAGTCGTAACACCATGCCCCAGACGGGAACGGTGAAGTGGTTCAACAACGCCAAGGGATATGGGTTCATCCAGCCCGAGACCGGCGGTGAGGACGTGTTCGTCCATCACACCGCGATCGTCTCCGAAGGCTTCCGGACCCTGAATCAAGGGGAGAAGGTGAACTTCGAGGTGGTCCAGGGGCCGAAGGGGCTCCAGGCCCGCAACGTCGTCCGGGGCTGACGCGTCGAATGAAACGCGGCGACGCCCCGCCGCTGGGTCGGGCGGGGCGTTGGAGCACTCTCCTCTTTAAAGGGCCGTCGCCTTCTTGATGAGCACGGGCTCGATCGGCACGTTCTGATTGCCGCTCTTGGTTCCGGTCTGCACCTTGGCGATCTGGTCCACCACGTCCATCCCTTCGACCACCTTGCCGAAGACTGTGTAGCCCCAGCCCTGCGGGGTCTTGCCCCGGTGGTTCAAGGAGTCGTTGTTGACCGTGTTGATGAAGAACTGGGCGCTCGCGCTGTTCGGGTCCATGGTGCGCGCCATGGCGATAGTGCCGCGGTCGTTGCGCAGCCCGTTGTCCGCCTCGTTCTGGATCGGCGGCTTGGTGGGCTTCTGGCTCATGTCCGGCGTGAAGCCGCCGCCCTGGATCATGAAGCCGTCGATGACGCGGTGGAAGATGACGCCGTCGTAGTGGCCGGACTTGACGTACTGGAGAAAATTCGCGACGGTCTTGGGGGCCTTGTCGGGGTAGAGCTCGAGGACGATGCGCCCCTTCGAGGTGTCGAGGGCGACGCGTGGATGGGTGGAGTCGGCCTTCGGACCGCCCTGCGCCGCGGCCGAGCCGGCCATCCCGAACATGAGGACGCACAATAGGACGCTGCTGGTGCTCATCGATTGGTCTCCTCTGAACAAACGCCAGACCCCGGGGATGCTAACACGATGAAACGGCCCGCCGGGATCATCGGGATCGTTCTCGCGGGAGGGGCATCGCGCCGGATGGGGCGCGACAAGGCCGGTCTCGAGCTGGGGGGCGAAACCCTCGCGGCCGGCGCGGCACGGCGGCTCGCCGCGGTCTGCCCGGAGGTCGCCCTGGCGGATCGCGGACGCCAGCTCGTTCCCGGCTTCACTTCTCTGCCCGACGGCCCCGGCCGCGGCCCCGCCGCGGGTCTCCTCGGCGCGGCGCGCGCCTATCCCGGCCGGCCTCTCCTGGCTCTCGCCTGCGACCTGCCGCACGTCCCCGTTCCCCTGCTGGCCGCGCTGACCTTGGAGGAGGGCGCCGATTGGGTCCTGCCCCGCTGGACCGGCGGCGCCGAGCCGCTCTGCGCCCTCTGGGGTCCGCGCGTGCTCGCCCTCCTGGAGGCCCGGGTGGCGCGCGGGATCTACGCCCTGTGGTCGCTGGCCGAGGAGGAGGGCCTCGCGGTCCGCTGGCTCGAAGGGGATCTCCTCGCCGCCTTCGGCCCCCCGGGCGCGCTGTTCCTCAACGTGAACACGCCGGAGGAGCTGGAGAGGGCGCGGTTGCTCCCTGGCTTGTTTACGCCGGGACCTCCGTGAGCGCCTCGCGCGACGCCGTGAGGAGGGGCTCGGCCGAGACCGGGCCGCCCACGGCGCCGCGCATCCAGGCGTCCGGCGTCACCCGTCCCTGGCGGGTCATCCGCTCGATCTCTGCGCCGAAGGTCTCCGGCGTCAGATGGCTCGCCACCTGGAACGCGATGATGTGGCCGATCGCGTAGTCCGGAAGGTAGAGCCCGTAGACGATCATGTGGGAGTAGATCGCCAGGATCTCGGAGTCCCGGCGCCCGAAGACCGGGGCGAACCAGCGGTTCCACACCTCCCGGGCGATCGCCAGCACCGCCTCCCGCAGCTCGGCGGGCGTCGCCTCCGGGTGCTCGTACATCCACTGCCAGACCCGGAGGTCGACGATCGACACGCCGGCGATCTCGTAGGTGTTCCACAGGGTGCCCAGGGCCTCGACGTGCCGCGCCTCCTCGCCGGGCTCCCGCAGGCCCAGCAGCTCCAGGTCGCGGTGCTGGAAGACGAAGGCGATGGCCTCGGTGAACCCGTTGTTCGGAATCCCGGACAGCCACCAGTGGTCGATTCCGTTCAGCGAGAAGACCTCCTCCACGTTGTGCCCGAGCTCATGGAGCGCCACGTTGTACCCCTGGTAGCTCATGCCGCCGCGCGGCACCCGGGTGCGCAGATGGGTCTTGTCCTCGCGCCGCGTCGCGGGCAGCGCATGCCCCGCCCCGCGCGCCGGATCGACCACGATGTGGCTGGCCAGCCAGCGCGCCCGCTCCGGCGCGAAGCCGAGGGCTTCCAGCGTTCCGGGCAGGGCGGCCTGGAACGCCACGAGCGACGGGAACCGCTCGCTGGCCATCCGGTCGAGCTTCTCCTCGGAGTGGGTGCCCCGCGACTTGAACCCGGCGTACCAGAGGTCGAACGGCTCCAGCGGCCGGCCCACCCGCTCCCGGATGAGCTCGCCCAGATCCTTCACCTCCTGCGATTCGAGGACCGAGACGAGCAGCGCCTCGGCCTCGCTCACCGTCATCTGGCGGTCGCGCTCGAACCGGCGCACGACGAACGTCGGCGCCGTCGGCGAGTACGGATCGATCTGCCGCGCCGCGTGGAAGTAGGCGAGGAGATGGGCATAGCGGGTGTCCGGCTCGCGCCGGACGGCGTCCGCGGGCGCTTCCGCCCCGTCCTGGGCGGACCGCACCTCGTTGGTGAACGGATTCCAGAGGAGGTCGGCGTTGTCGATGACGGCCTCGGGGATCTCCTGGCGGACGATCCGCTCCATGACCTTCTGGATCGTCCGCTGCCTGGCCAGGCCGTTGGGCGTGACGTAGTGGGACGCCAGCTCGTCCCGCAGCCCCCAATGGCTGATCAGGCGCAGCCCCTCCGGGAAGAGGCGCTCCCCCTGCTCCCCGAGCAGGCGGTCCAGCCGGATGTTGTAGGCCGAAACGTACTGCTCCGCCGCGATGGCGACCCGGGTGACCTCCTGCGCCACGGCCGCGGGCGTGCGCATCGCGAACCGGTCCATCATCCGCGAGCGCGCCCAGGTCTCGCGGTCCCAGCCCCCTCCCTGCTCCAGCCGCTCCTTGAGCGTATGGACCGGGAAGTTGAGGAGCGCGAAGAACGCGACCTTGGTCTTGAACAGGTCCTCGTCGATGTGGGGAGCCAGATCGAGGTCGGCGAAGAGCCGGTCGAGGGAGGAGATCTCGCCCGTGTCGAGATCGATCGGAGTCAGCACCTCGCGGCGGATCTCGTGGATGCGGCCGTCGATCTGCTCCTGCATCGTCTCGAGCTTCCGGAAGGCCGCGGCGAGCGCCTCCGGGTCCGCCACGAAGCCCTGCTCGCAGAACGCGGCGAACGCCTCCGCATCGCCGTCCTCCAGCCACCACCGCTGCGTCACCTGCTCCACGCCGCGGCGGATCCGCTCCGTTGAGCTTGGGTTTTGCGCCGTCAGCCGCTCGATGGTTTGCCGCACGGTGCCGGGCCCGATGGACGGCCGGGCCGCCAGATCTCCCTCCATGACAGAACCTCCTTCAGCTCAGAGTCAGATGGCTGGCTTCAGGGCTTCCCCGACCAGCTTCTCGTCGATCACCAGCTTGAACGTCTCCCCGCCGTTCTTCTGGACCTCCTCGCGGGAGAACGGATCGTACTCGAATGGCTTGATGATCCTGCCATACACCGACTTGAGCGCGCGCGCGCCGATCCGGCTGCTCTTGGCCGCCTCCTCGGCGATCCGCTGCACGGCCCCGTCGGTGATCTCCAGGTCGATCGCGTAGTTCTGGAAGAAGCTGCGGGAGACCTGGAAGACGCTCTCCTCCGTATCGCGGAAGATCCGTGAGAGGGTCCCGGCGTTCAGGTCCTCCAGGATCACGGCGTTGTCGAAGCGCGACAGGAACTGCGGCTGCATGCCGTACTCGAACAGGTCCTCGGGCCGGAAGTGGTGGCGCAGGGTGAAGTACTCGCGGATCTGGATCTTGCCGTTGATGTAGGTCGTCACCGTCGGGAGCTTCACTCCGCTCTTCGGCGAGACCACCCGGTTGAACACCTGGTCGTAGAGCGTCTCGAAGGCGCCGGCGCAGAGGAAGAGCATCTTGCCCGTGTCGACCCAGACCGCGGCGGATTCCGGCACCCCGTCCTTGAGGACGGTCATCCGGTGGAGGACCCGCTCGCCCTCCAGGTGCGTGAGCAGGGTCTGCTGGATGTTGATCCCGGTGACGTAGGGCTTGCCGCCGACGATCCCGGAGATCTTGTCGATCTCGTCGAAGCAGACCGTGGCGCGCTCCATGGCGCGGCCGATCTGCTCGGCCGAGGCGCCGGAGCCGACGACCTGGCGGGCCCGCTCCTCCAGGCGGTGGAACAGGCGGCTGGTGTCCACGGCCCCTTCGTCGGTCGCCAGGGTGCTGGCGTTCAGGATGAGGACGACCCGGTGCTCCTGCAGCTCCTCGTGCTCCTGATAGAGCGCCTCGATGCCCCGCATGATCGTGGTCTTCCCGGTGCCGGAGTTGCCGATCAGCAGGAGGTTGCCGTATTTCTCGCCCTGCAGGTGCTTGAAGATCGCCACGGAAACATAGCGCAGGGCCTCCTCCTGGCCGATGACGCGGGCGGCGAGGAACTCGTTGATGTCGGTCGGCTTGAGCACTTGCGGGATCTCCTTTGCGGACGGGGAAGGGGACACGGGGGCCCCCTGGCTCCCAACCATGGCGAGGGCGAAGTGTATTCCGGGGCCTGCGGTAAGATGCGTGCCGTGAAAGGCAGCACTCTCGACCTCGAGCGCCAGCTCAACCCCGAGCAGATCGAAGCCGTCACCCACGGCGACGGGCCGCAGCTCGTCCTCGCCGGAGCCGGCTCGGGCAAGACCCGGGTCATCACCTGGCGCATCTTTTGGCTCGTCACCGAGCGCGGCGTCGATCCGTACCACGTCTCCGCCATGACCTTCACCAACAAGGCGGCCGGGGAGATGCGCGAGCGGGTCGAGGACCTCCTCGCGATGCATCCGCTCTCCGCCTTCGTCGGCACCTTCCACCGCTATGGCCTCGTCCTGCTCCGCCGCTACGGCGAGCGGGTCGGCCTGCGCCGCGACTTCGCGATCCTCGACACCAGCGACCAGCTCGGCCTGATCAAGGAGGCGCTGACCGCCGAGGGGCTGTCCGAGACCGCCTTCTCGCCGCGCGCCGTGCTCCACCAGATCAGCGCGGCCAAGAACCGCCTCGTCGAGCATGCCTCCTACGAGTCCGCCGCCCAGAACTTCTTCGAGAAGAAGGTCGCCGTCCTCTACCGCCGCTACCAGGGGCTCCTCCAGCAGGCCTCGGGGGTCGACTTCGACGACCTGATCGCGCTCTCGGTCAAGCTGCTGTCGACCGACCTGGAGCTGCGCGAGCGCATCCGCGCCCGTACCCGCTATCTCCTGGTCGACGAGTACCAGGACACCAACCACGCCCAGCTCCGCCTGATCCAGGAGCTGGTCGGCGCGGACGGCAACCTGACCGCCGTGGGCGACGAGGACCAGGGCATCTACCGCTGGCGCGGCGCCGATCTCGACAACATCCTCGATTTCGAGCGCACCTTCCCGGGCGCCGCGGTGCGCAAGCTGGAGCGCAACTACCGCTCGACGCAGACCATCCTCGACGTCTCCGGCGCGCTCATCGCGCACAACGTGAACCGCCGCGGCAAGCGCCTGTGGACCGAGAACGGCGCCGGCGTCAAGGTGGATCTCTACAAAGCGAGCGACGAGGGCGACGAGGCGCGCTGGGTGATCGAGACGATCCAGGCGCTGCGCCGCTCGGTGAAGCTCGGCGACATGGGCGTGCTGGTGCGCACCAACGCGCAGACCCGCGCGATCGAGGACGAGCTCCTGGCGCGCGAGATCCCCTATTCGCTGGTGGGCGGCGTCCGCTTCTACGACCGTGCCGAGATCAAGGACCTGGTCGCCTACCTGCGGGTGCTGCGCAACCCGCGGGACAACTTCTCCCTGATGCGGATCATCAACCAGCCGCCGCGCGGGATCGGCAAGGGGACGATCGAGATGCTGCGCGACCGCGCCGTGCATCTCGGCCAGCCGATCTGGGACGTGGTCTACCTGGACGACCTCGGCACGCTGCCGCAGCGCAGCGCCACGGTGCTGCGCAAGTTCCGCGACCTGATCGTGGGGCTCCAGGAAGCTTCCGCGGAGCTGCCGTTGCCGGCCGTCCTCGACCGCCTGCTGACCGGCACCGGCTACATGGAGCTGTTCCGCAAGGACGATCCGGACGACGTGGCGCGCCTCGAAAACATCCGCGAGTTCCTCTCGGCCGCCCAGGAGTTCACCGAGGCGAGCAGCTACAACAGCTCCGACCAGGACCTGCTGACCTCCTTCCTCGACCACATCGCCCTGGTGACCGACCTGGACAACCTCCAGGAGGAGAAGGGGGTCTCGCTGATGACCCTGCACAGCGCCAAGGGGCTGGAGTTCCGGGCGGTGATCGTCGCCGGCCTGGAAGACGGCCTCCTGCCGCACTTCAACTCCCAGGGCGGGCGCGACGACGTCGAGGAGGAGCGCCGCCTCTTTTACGTAGGAATGACCCGGGCGCGGGAGAAGCTCTACCTGAGCTGCTGCCGCCGCCGGCGCATCGCCGGCCGCTATCAGGACCAGGCCGAGTCGCCGTTCCTCCAGGAGCTGCCGGACCACCTCGTCGAGGTGAAGCACAGCCCGGAGCTCTACTTCGCCACCGAGCGCTACGACACCCGCACGCAGGGCATCCATTCCTTCTTCAATCAGGGCCAGGGCCGTCCAGCAGCTCCGGCCGGACCGGTGAGCCGCCCGGCCTCCCCGCCCGCCTCGTCCTACGGCGGCGGCTCCTACGGTGGCCGCGCGCCGGTCGCCCCGAGACCCGCGCCCGCCGGCCGCCACCTGGTCCCGGACCCCGACGTGACGCCGCGCCGTCCGCTCAAGCGCGGCAGCCGCGTCCGCCACCCCACCCTCGGCAACGGCGTGGTCCTCGAGCTGGAAGGCCAGGGAGAAGACGCCCGCCTCACGGTCTTCTTCGAGAAGGCCGGCAAGCGGAAGCTGGTGGCGAAGTTCGCCAACCTGGAGATGCTGTAGG
>DATFPH010000340.1:0-3580 GCA_035264905.1 Thermoanaerobaculia bacterium | reverse complement strand
CACTACGTCACCCCGACCGAGGACAATCAGTACCAGACCGAGAAGATGAAGTCCCACGGCATCTTCAGCGAAGTCCAAACCGAGGTCGGCCAGATCATCGTCGCCGACGTCAACCGCGCGCGGATCGACGAGCTGCTGGCGTCGGACCGGCAGGCGCTGGGGCGGTTGATCCGGAAGGAGGAGTAGGGGGAGAGCGGCCCCCGGCTGAGGGAAGACGCCGCCCGTCTTTCAGGATGCCGAGCCTTCCCACACAGTTTATGCCGTGTTATTGTGTGAAAGGAGGTGAGGGATGCCGACCAATCTGGCGATCAACGACGAGCTTCTGGAGGAGGCCCTCCAATTGGGAGGCCACCGGACGAAGAAAGCGACTGTCAACGAGGCGTTGAAGGAGTACATCCAACGCCGCAAGCAGCTCAAAATCCTGGACCTGTTCGGCCAGATCGACTACGCCCCGGACTATGACTACAAGGAGCAGCGGAGGCGGGAATGAACGTTCTGGTCGACACCGGCGTCTGGTCCTTGGCCCTGCGCCGGCGGCAGATCTCTCAGGACCCTGCAGTGTTGGAGCTCCGCGAGCTCATCCGCGAGGGCCGAGCTCATCTCATCGGCCCCATTCGCCAGGAGGTGCTCTCGGGGATTCGAGAGAAGACGCAATTCGACCGGCTCCGAACCCACCTCCGAGAGTTCCCTGACCTGCCGGTCCAGATGGGCGATCATGAGCGCGCCGCCGAGTTCTTCAACGTGTGCCGCTCGCGGGGAGTCCAAGGCTCGAACACCGACTTCGTGATTTGCGCGATCGCCGACCGCTACGGCATGGCGATTTTGGCCACGGACGGGGACTTCCCCCTATTCGCTCCGCATCTCCCGATCCAGCTCCACTTTCCGCGGCGTTGAAGCCGGCGAGCGGCTCTTCGTTTCCGAGAACACGTTCAAGACCCACTCCCCGGAGCGGGTTCATCACAAATCGGCGGCCAAGAGGCCGCCGGTCTCGAGCGGGGGTTATCGGCAAGGGCAGAGACAGCAGCCGCTGAGGCACTCCGCGGGGCATTGGCGAGGGCACCGCGGACACTGGGAGGCGGTCGTGCAGGCGTTCGTGCAAGCGGCGGCCAGGGGCGCGGGCAGGCCGATCTCCGAGGTATTTCCCGGAATCGATGCACAGCTCCCCTCGACCGCGGGAGCGGCGAGCGAGGCCAGGAATTCTGCAGCCGAGACCGTGACGGGAGCCTGATTGGAGGCAGAGGTCTCCTGACCCTGGCCCGCCAAGGCAAGACCCGAGCTCCCGAGGGCCGCCAGCACCACAAGCAACAGGACGATGCCACATCTCTTCATGGTCTCCTCCTTTCAGGATCGTGCTCCAGTGCACAGCCGGGATTCTACCCCGACCTCGACGAGCCCTGCGGTGGCGTGGACCCGGTGGCGCCGGTGAGTTGGGCCAGAAGGGCTGTGTAGTAGCCGGTTCCTGCTCCGATGTGAGCCTATAAACAAACTCCGCGGAGAGGGATCTCACTGGAAGATGGGGTAACAGTGCCTCTCTTCACGGAGACCGAACATGGTTTTCAAGGTTCATCGGATTTCGCCCGCAATCTTCGGCTTCGCCCTCTTCTGTTTCCTCCTGCCGTTCGTCACATTGTCCTGCCCTGGCGGCCAGTTCACGTTTTCTGGCACACAGTTGGCGCTCGGGACCACCGTCGAAGCGCCGGACATGTTCGGCCAAAAGGGAGAGGAGAAGAAAATTCCTCCAGAGCCACTGGCGCTGCTGGCTCTTCTCTGCCTTGGCGTGGGAGTAGGGGCGGGCATTTTATTGTCGGCGGGACCGGGCCGGTGGGTCAACGTGCTCCTTGGAGTCTTGGCTGCGGTCTTCCTCCTCCTTTTGCGCGGAAAGATCAGCAGCGATGCTCTGAAGGAGGGCCAGGGGATGTTTCAGGTGAGCTTCGGTGTCGGCTATTGGCTGGCCCTGCTCGCCTCTTGCCTGACGGTTGCGTTCAATGCGGCGTTCTCCAAGCTCTTTCCGGCATTCCGGGTCGAGCCGGCGGCAGAGCCGTCTGCGCCATCTGCTCCCGTAACTTCTGGACAACCCGGCTCCTGATCTCAACGAGACTCAAGGAAAGGATATTGATCATGTCAACTCCCGGAGAAATCAAAGTCGACCTGAGCGTCCCTCAGGTCATGAAACTGGCCTACTGGGGACTTCTCGCGTTGGGTTTGCTGTTCATCATGCTTGGGTTTGGCGGCAATTACGGCTTCCTCATCGGCGGCTGCTTCTTCGGCATCGCCTCGCGGGTGCTGCAGGCGGAATACCATTACAGCCATCCGCAACAGTGATTCAATGATTAGGCCTTCGGCTCTGCCGGAGCTTTCTGGCGAGAGAGGAGATTCGAGATGCGTGTTGAGCGTTCGTTGGCTGGTCTCGTCCTTTTGGTATTCTTGATCCACGGCGGCTGCGATCTGATCGGTGGGCCGGAGGGGACGTATACGATCGACCGGGAGCGGACGAGAGCGGGATTCGAGCGCTATGCCGCACAAACCATCACTCAACTCGTGGGGGAGGATGCGGCGGAGCGGAAGAAGATGCAGGAGGAAGCCGGCGCGGTGCTCGACCAGATCTCTTTGGAGCTCCATCTTGAGCCGGGAGGAAAATTCCACGGCAAGTCCGAGCTTGGCGAGGAAAGGGAGAGCTTCGAGGGAACCTGGACGCTCCGCGGCGACAAGCTGGAGACGACGACAGTTAGCAAAAATGGAAAGCAGCTATCCTCGCCGAGGATTGAAACCGTTCACTATGAGGATGGGCGGCTCAGTTATCAGGATGCTGAGGTGCCCTTCCCGTTTCTGATTCTTTCGAAACAATGAACTTCCGCGAGGAGCGTAGTTGTCGATCGTCCCCGTTTCTCGCGGGTTTCGTACGTCTCTATACGGCGTGCGAGGTGGGCGGGTTGCGTCGAGGCTCAAGCGGCCTGACCCGAAGCCGAGCGGTTCGTCCCCTCGGTTGCCGGGACACTCCTACTCGCTGTCACCAAACGCCTCTAAGGCACCTGCGTCACGCTTCGATCGATCCAGGCTTCGATCTCCGGCCAGACATTGCCGGCGAGAGATTCGTTGTGTCTCGCGCCGGGAACCAGAATCAGGCGTTTGGGGCCATGCAGAGCGCCGAAGACTCGTACAGAATGTTCCGGCGGAGTGTCGCTGTCGAGCGCACCGTGGATGAGGAGGACCGGACAGGTGATCCGAGTCGCTGCTTCAACAGGGCTCACGGCCGCCACGGCGAACCGGCCGCGCGCTTCGGCCAGACTGAATGCCTTGCGGATGGTCGCCGTGGTGAGAAAAAATGGCGCTCGCTCGCGAGCGACGGTGCGAAGGTCCGAAAAGGTTTCAGCGGCGACGACCGCCGACACCCGCGGGTCGTCTGCCGCCTCCTGCAGGGCTACGGCCGCTCCCAGAGATGTGCCGAGGAGGACGATAGGGCCGGACGGAACGGTA
Source organism: Thermoanaerobaculia bacterium (assembly GCA_035264905.1). Taxonomy (GTDB): domain Bacteria; phylum Acidobacteriota; class Thermoanaerobaculia; order Multivoradales; family UBA5704; genus UBA5704. Next base: position 106 of record DATFPH010000340.1, on the reverse strand, counting down.
TCCAGCACCCGGCGCAGGTCTTTCTTTTCGAAGTACCCATACGTGCACGTATCGCCCCCCGAGTCCCCGTGGGCGCGGCTGTCGTAAGCGATCACGTCGAATCCGC
>DATFPH010000339.1:0-1691 GCA_035264905.1 Thermoanaerobaculia bacterium | reverse complement strand
GGAGCCGTGCTGAGGGCCCGGTGAGGGTGGAAGAGCTTCGGCCCCTGAAGCAGGTGGCTGAAGGTGGCGGGTCGGTGATCGTGAGCGATCAAGGTGCTGTGAGCACCGAGTTGTAGTTTGGTCCCGGCCCGTCAGAGCGTCTTCGGCAGCCGTGAATGAGATTGTGGTGCGAGGCTTCTGCCCTCGACCGGATACAAGTGGATGCGTCTGCTGACGCATGGCAATCAACGGACTGGACGCGCGTGCTAATCAGCCACTGAGCTCACCCTGGAGGAGCCGATCGAATGCACCAGCCTTGACAGATCCAACCTCATACAAGTGACGTCTCCCGCTCTCGATGATGATCTGCGCTTCCCGCAGAGAGGAGAAGATCTCCCCATCCAGCAACTCGTCCCGAAGGCGAGCATTAAACGATTCCACGTAGCCGTTCTCCCAGGGCGAGCCCCGCTCGATGTACGCTGTCTTGGCGCCCACGGCCGTGATCCACTGCTGGACTGGACTTGCTCCGGGACAGTGGAGAGCTTTTTCGGTGAGGGAGGAGGTTTCCGATGCCAGACCCGAAGACGCGCTTCACCCCTGAGGTCCGCGCCGAGGCCGTGCGGCTTGCCCAGACCAGCGGGCGCTCCCGACGGGAGATGGCCTCCGATCTCGGGATGGGGCGGTCCACGCTGCGGAACGGGATCGACCGCCGCCGCGATCGGCCGAGGGAGCCGCCGCCTCCTGACCGTCAGGAGGACAGGGCGGCCGAGCTGAAGCGGCTTCGGCGTGAGAACGAGGGGCTGCGCCCAGACCGGGAGATCCTGACGCGGGCCCCCGCTTTGTTCGCCCAGGAGGGACGTCGATGAGGTTCCAGCTCATCGATGCGGGGACAGAAGAGGTCCCCGTCCCACGCCTGTGCAAGGGTCTCGGGGTGAGCCCGAGCGGCTCCTTCGCCGGGCAGAGCCGCCCGGCCTCTCGGCGACAGCGCGAGGACCTCGTGCGGCTGGCCCCTGTCCGCTCGGCCTTCGCGCTCTCGAACGGGACCTCCGGCAGCCCGCGCAGGACGCGCGACCTGCAGGACACCGGCCTCGCCGGAGGCCGCCGTCGGACGGCCCGGCTGAGGCGCGAGACCGGGTTGCGCGCGCGGCAGCCGCGCCGCTTCAAGCGCACGACCGACAGCCTGCACGCCGTCCCGGTCGCCCCCAACCTGATCGCGCCGGACGTCTCGACCGAGCGCCCCGACGAGAAGGGGCGCCGACATCCGCTCTATCGGGACGCGAGAGGGCTGGCTGTCCCTGGCGGTTGTCATGGATCTGTTCGCCCGGCGCGGGGTGGGTTGGGCCGTCAGCGATCGGCTGCACAAAGAGTGGGTGCTCGCCGCCCTGCGCCGAGCCCTGGTCGTGCGACGACCAGAGGTGGGTCTGCTTCATCATTCGGACCGCGGTCGTCCATATGGCTCGATCGAGTCCCAGGCCGAGCTGCGCCAGCACGGCGTCCTGATCTCGATGTCCGGCAAGGGGAACGGCTACGATCACTCCATGGTCGAGACGTTCTTCAAGACCTTGAAGAGCGAGCGGGTCTGGCGCACGGCCTTCCAGACCCGGGCCGAGGCGAGCCAGGCCCTGGCCCGTTCCATCGACGGCTTCTCCAATCCGGTCCGACGCCACTCAGCGCTGGACTTCGTCAGCCCCGCCCAGTTCGAAAGGCGCACC
>DATFPH010000338.1:0-6313 GCA_035264905.1 Thermoanaerobaculia bacterium | reverse complement strand
GCCGGCCCGGCGATGGCGGTGATGTGATGAAGTCCGTTCACGCGCTGCATCGGATCCTCCTCTACAGATACCGCTCCTGAACGATCCCGAGGTGGTGCGTGAGGTGCCCGGCCGTGATGTAGGCCAGGGCACGGACGCTGAACGGATTGCCGCTGGCAATGCCGCTGCGTGCCCAGGCCTCGGCCGGCAGGTTGCGGAAGAAGGTCAGCGTCGCGAGCCGGACGCCCCGCAACTCCTCCAGATGCCGGGCCCACGAGATCTCGTCGGCGCGGGCGGTCTCCGCGCTGATCTTCTCGTCGAAGCTCGGCAGGGGAGAGTCGAAGCCGCGGCCGAACCAGAAGGCGCGGAACAGGAACAGCCGCTCGGTGTCGCTCACGTGGTTGGTCACCTGCCGGATGCTCCACTTGTCCGGCCCATAGCGGTAGAGAGATTTCTCCTCGGAGATGCCGCTCAGGAGGCCGAGGGCCTCGTCGAGCTGCGTCTCGAGGACGCCGACGATATCCTCGCTCGTGATCCGGTCGATGTACTTGTAGTAGTACGGCGCTGCTTCTTCCCTTCCTGGAAGTCCCACCATGCGATCCCCCTCCTTGGGTCATAGTCTACCCCGTTGACCGAAGACTACTCGGGTAGTACTATCGTGGTAGTCGAGAAGAAAGAGGAGGCTCCATGAAACGACTCCACAGTTTTGCATTGGTGTTCTTTGGGCTGCTCGGTTCTGTGCTCCCGGCCACCGCCCAGGCTCCAGCCACTCCGGAGCTGCGCGCTCTGATTGAGCGGCTCGATGCCCAGACCTCCAAGGAATTCGCCAAGGACAACTTCGCGAGCATCACGGTGGGCGTCGTCTCGGGTCCCAACCTCGCCTGGAGCAAGAGCTATGGATGGGCGGACATCGAGAAGAAGAGTCCGGCGACGAAAAGCACCCTCTATCGCATCGGCTCGATCACCAAGGAATTCACGGCCTTGATGCTGCTCCAGCTCGTCCAGGAGGGAAAGGTTCACTTTTCTGATCCGGTGGAGAAGTACTTTCCGGAGATCAACAAAATCCAAGGGCGCTTCCCGGGCGCGCCGCCGATCACGTTGATTCAACTGGCGACCCATACGTCGGGCCTGGACCGTGAGCCGGAGGATACGGAGACCTATCTCAAAGGACCGGTCTCGGAATGGGAAAAGGTATTGATCGCGGCTCTGCCGAAGACCCGCTATGCCTTCGAGCCAGGTACGCACTACAGCTACTCGAACATCGGCTATGCCGCCCTCGGAGCGGCGTTGAGCCGCGCCGCGGGCCAGCCCTATGTGGACTATGTGACGCAGCGCATCTTCAAGCCGCTGGGGATGACGAGCTCCTTTTTCGAGCCCAATGACCAGATGCGATCCAGGATCTCCCGCGGCTACATCAACGAGGACGGGAAGATCGACGCCGAGACCGCGGAGCGCGAGCATCAGGGGCGCGGCTACAAGGTACCGAACGGTGCAATCTACACCACGGTCGAAGATCTGGCGCGGTTCGTCGCCTTCCAGATGGGAGAGGAAGCTCCCGCGGTCTTGAAGAAGGACAGCCTCGACGAGATTTTCGGAGGCCTGGTCAGCATGAATTCGAAGCTCACCAGGGGCTATGGAACCGGCTTCGAGGTGCTGCGCCTGGACGACGTCGTCCTCTACGGCCACAGCGGAGGAGTCGCCGGATACGAGGCGCAAGCTTTCTTCGATCGGAGCTCGCGGACGGGCGTCATTCTCCTGAGGAATGCGCTGGGCGGCTCGTTCGAGATGTCCAGCCTGCTGCGGGCGGCCTTCAAGAAACCTCCGGCACTCCCGTGAGATCCACCACCGGCGTCCCCCGCATCACCAGCGTGTAGAGCCCGAAAGCCACGCCGAAGCCGACGAACCAGGAGTAGTCGTAGAGCACGCGGAGAGCCGGCACGACGAGGCCGATCAGGGCGACGACGACTCCCGCCAGGAGGGCGATGAGGGCTTTTCCGTTCCATCGGCCGTAGATGCCGTCGGTCGAGTAAAGATCCGCCAGCGACAGGCGCGCCTTCCTCACCAGCCAGTAATCCGCGATGAAGATGCCCGCGATCGGCCCCAGGAAACCGGAGTACCCCACCAGCCAGCCGAAGATGTAGGTGCCGTAGTCGGAGAGCAGCCGCCACGGCATGATGGCGATGCCGAGAGCCCCGGTGATCAGGCCGCCGATGGCGAAGGTGATCCGTGAAGGCCAGAGGTTGGCGAAGCCGTTGGCGGGAGCCACGACGTTCGCCGCCACGTTCGTGGTGAGGGTGGCGATGAGCAGCGCAAAGAGAGAGATCAGGATGACGAGCGGGCTGCTGAGACGCGACAGCAGGACCACCGGGTCCCAGATCGCCTCCCCGAAGATCAGCACCGAGGCCGAGGTCACGGCGACGCCGATGAACGAAAAGAGGGTCATCGTGGTCGGCAGGCCCAGGAGCTGGCCGCGCACCTGGGACCGCTGGTCGCGGGCGTAGCGCGTGAGGTCCGGGATGTTGAGCGCCAGGGTCGCCCAGAACCCGACCATGGCGGTGAGCGAGGGGACGAAGAACCGGAGAAAGTCTCCGGTGCTCTGGAACTTGCTGGGCTGCGAGAGGATCGGCCCGAGGCCGCCGGCGCGCGACATCGCCCAGCCGAGGAGCGCCAGGCCGGCGACGAGGAGGAAGGGAGCGGCCCAGGCCTCCAGGAACTTGATGCTGTCGCTGCCGCGCACTACGATGTACATGTTCATCAGCCAGAACGCCCCGAAGGCGATCCACGGTCCGCCCGGCACCCGCTCCCAGGCGGGCCAGGCGGTGCGCAGCATGGTGTCGATCGCCTGACCGCCGATCCAGGTCTGGATGCCGAACCAGCCGCAGGCCACGAGGCCCCGCAGCAAGGCCGGGATGTGGGCGCCCGACGTGCCGAACGAGGCGCGGGCCAGCACCGGAAAGGGGATGCCGAAGCGCGTGCCGGCATGGGCGATGAGCACCATCGGCACGAGCACGATGAGGTTGCCGAGCAGGATGGTCAGGACCGCCTGCCACCAGCTCATGCCGCCCTGGACCAGGCCGGCCGCCAGAATGTACGTGGGAATGCAGACGGCGAGACCGATCCACAGCGACGCGATGTGGTACGTGGTCCAGGTGCGCTGGCCGACCGTGGTCGGAGCGAGGTCGACGTTGGAGAGGCGGGGATCGGACGGCGGGACGGCGAGCTCGTAGAGCTCGCCGCGCGCTCGCCGCATCGCCGCGACGCGCGGAGCGGGGGAGGAGAGCCTCTCTGGCATGGTATGGCTATCTTAGTCTAAGATCCCCGCTCGATTGACTGGAGACTCTGCCATGACGAGCCGGGAAACGCTGCCGGAGCATTTGACGTTGTTATCGGACGAGGCCACGGGCCGGTGGGCGTTGTGGCGCACTTTCTGTGTACGCGGCGCCGGCTTTCCGGCATCCCACGTCCTGCGGATCGCGGATGCGGGCTGCGCCGCGGCGGCCGACCGCCTGAACGTGGTCGAGGAGGAAGCCGAAACCCTGCGCCAGGCCGCCCTGGAGGCATTGCGGGGCGAGCTCGAAGGGGCTGCCAAAGACCGGCTCGACGTCCTCATCAAGGCCATCCGGAAGGTGAAGCGGAGCCAACCGGCCTCGACCGAGGGGCTCGCCGCCGCCACGGCCGCGGCGATCGAGGCCTGGAAGGAGGCCGCCGGGCGCGTCGCGGCCGAGAAGGAGCGCTACCAGGCCGAGTTCGCCGCGGCGGAGGAGCGCCTCGATCGCGAGCTCCGCGAGGTTGCCCAGGACGAGCGGTTCCGGGAGGCGGTCGTGTGGCAGAACCGGCATGCCGCGGCGACGGGTCTCGAATCCTTCCTGCGCCGGACGGCGGCAGAGCCGGGCCGGCTCACCGCGCGGGACCGCGGGCACGTACAGATGCTCGCCTCATATCTCCAGCGCTACTGTACGAAGAACGACACCATCGGGTTCTTCGGCCCGGTCGGCTGGGGGAAGCTGGTCGACGGCGACGAGGTGATCGCCGCGCGCCCCGGAAAGGACCTGCTCGCCACGCGCCAGGTCTATTTCGAAGGCTGGGCGATCGACGCCATCGCCGACCGGATCGCGGAAGACGAGGCGATGCGCCCCTGGCTCGCCCCGCGGCGCTCTCCCTACCTGCGCTATGTGGATGACGCGTTCGTCGCGCCCAATGGACAGGTCCTCCAGCTCGGCCCCGTCTCCAAGGCTCTCGTGGCGGCTTGCGACGGCAGCCGCTCCGCCGGCTCGCTGATCAGCGAGCTGGGGGCCGGCCTCTCCCCGGACAAAGTGGAGATCCTCTGGCGGCTTCTGGCGGACATGCAGGCCAACGGTCTGCTCCGCTGGGGGTTCCAGGTCCCGTTGTCGCCGACGCCGGAACGTTCCCTGAGGGAGCTGCTCCTCGAAATCGGAGAGGAGCCTTTGCGCGAGCGCGCCCTGGAGCTGCTCGACGAGGTCGTCGCCGCGCGCGACGCCGTCATCCGCGCCACCGGCAACGCCAAAGAGCTGGAGAGCGCGTTGAACCAGCTGGAAGCGGTGTTCACCCGCGCCACCAGCCGGGCCGCCACCCGCGGCGACGGCCAGCTCTACGCTGGCCGCACGCTGGTTTACGAGGACTGCCGCCGGGACCTCGAGCTCGAGCTCGGAGAGCCCTTCCTCTCCAAGCTGGCGCCTCCCCTCTCCCTCGTCCTCGCCAGCGCCCGCTGGTTCTCCCATTACCTCGCGACCCAACACCGCGACATGTTTACCCAGGCTTATGCGGAGCTCAGCCTGCAGTCGGGCCCGACGGTGGACTTTCTGGCGTTCTCGCGCCTGGCCTTGCCGCGCCTGCTCAACATCCAGACCAATGCCGAGGTCGAGCGCGAGCTGCAGTCTCGTTGGGAGAAGGTGCTCGTCCTCCCGGAAGGACAGCGGCGGGTCGCGTATCGCAGCGAGGATCTGCTCCCGCAGGTGCTTCAGGAGTTCGCCGCCCCGAGGGCGGGTTGGCAGAAGGCGCGCTGCCACAGCCCCGACGTGCTGGTCGCCGCCTCCAGCCTGGATGCGATCCGGCAGGGGGATTACCAGGTCATCCTGGGAGAGATCCACCTCGCCATCAATACCCTGGATCGGTGGGTCTTCTTCGCCCAGCATCCGGAGCCGGAAAAGCTGCGCGCGGCGATCGAATCCGACCTGCCGGAACCTTCCCTCATCCCCCTGTTCGCCAAGGTCTGGAACGAGGAGGAGGCGAGAGCCAATCTCGGGATGATGGCGCCGGCGGTGAGCGGCCGGATGGACGTCGCCTTACGCTCCGCCAAGGACTACTACCTGGATTTCTCGCTCGATCCTCATGGATTCCCTGCTGAGCAGGTGCTGCCCATCGGCGATCTGGTGATCGAGCCGGGCGAGAACGGCCTCATCGTGAGGCCGCGGGATGGGCGCGTCCAGTTCGACATCATCGAGTTTTACCAGCTCCCCCTGCTGATGCAGGTGCTCGCGACCTTTCGAATTCTTCCTGGAGGGGACTACACGCCGCGCGTCACCATCGATCACCTGGTCGTGGCGCGCGAGAGTTGGAAATTCCCCGCGAACGTGCTGGAGTTCGTGCAGGCGCCGACCGCGGCGGAGCGTTTTGCAGGGGCGCGGCGCTGGGTCACCCGGCGCGAGCTGCCGCGCTTCGTATTCGCCAAGACCCCGGGCGAGGAAAAGCCCTTCTACCTCGACTTCGAAAGCCCGGTCCTGGTCGAAATCTTCGCGAAAGCCGTCCGATCTGCCGCCGAAAGCAATCCGGAAGGCGCCATCAGCATCTCCGAAATGTTGCCCGGTCACGATCAGACCTGGCTGCCGGACGCTCAGGGAAACAGCTATACCTCCGAGCTGCGGATGGTTGCGATCGATCTGGGATGACGCGCTACGTTTCGTCGTCTCCGTCAGTGGCCCATGGATCGACGAGATGGATGGTGAGCGGCTCGAGCTCACGATCGGCAGGAGCCCACGTCTCCGCCTCGAAAGACGCTGCGTCCTCCAGATAGATCTCGGTGTCACCCGGGGAGAACGGATTCTGGCGCGGCTCGGCGCTCACGATCACACCACCGTGCCGTAAGATAAAAGCGGTGAGGAACCGATCGCGGACATTGTCGCCATCCAGGACCTGGTCAGTGCCCAAGATCTCGTGGCGATTGTTCAGGCTACGGTGGTCCGTCATGGCGAAGTCTCCTTTCACTGGCTGCCTCAGCCATGGAGACTCGGCGATATGTCGGGCCCCGTGGCTCCCACGCTCACCAGATTTCCAAGGCAAAGTTGATGCCAACTCGATCGCCGGAGCGTTATGATGA
>DATFPH010000337.1:0-25463 GCA_035264905.1 Thermoanaerobaculia bacterium | reverse complement strand
CGGGCTGTCCACGTCTGAGTACTGCCAACCTCCGCCAGCGAAAACCGGAAGATTGATCTCCTCATGGCACTGCCGCCCCGGCGGTAGTGCCGCGAGGAAAGATTTCGCTCTTCCCGATTTCCTGGCGCGCAGGCTCCTAGCCGCGAATTTTTGCCACCTCGGCCGCTACACGGATGCGATAAGGCTCGTGGAAGAGGTTCGGCCTTCAGCCGCTGAGATGGGTGATGTGATCGACCTAGATCGCGCAATCTGGCTGGAAGGCCGCATAGCCGCCGGACAGGGGAGAAACGCTGAAGCCCGGATGTTTCTCAGGGAAGCACGCCGGAAATTCGAGACCGAGGGAATGTTCTTCGATGTTGCCTTATCTCTCTTGGAAGAAGCGGCTCTGCTCCTGGATGAGACTCGCACCTCCGAGGTCAAGAGGCTGTCTGAGGAACTAGCGAAGGTCTTCAGCTCCAAGGGAGTCCATCGGGAGGCCCTGGCCGCCCTGCGGCTCTTCAAAGAGGCGGCGGAACGTGAGGTCGCCACCGCGGAGATGGCTCGTCGCGTCCTGCGCTACCTCTACCGCGCTCGCTACGACCAGGGCCTCCAGTTCAGCGACTCATGACCCTTGCGGACAGCCGTACGGATCCCATCCGCACCCCGCCTCGGGCTGCGGCTGTGGGGCGGTCCGGCATCCGCCATAGGGATCGAATCCGCAGCCTGCATCGACCGTCGATCCGCTCCAGAGCGAGGAGACGAGCGTCCAGAGCGGATCGAACAGTTGCGGCGAGCCCAGGAGGGACGCGGTTACGACCACGAGAACGAACGTGCGGCGCATAGAGGTGCTCTCCCGGCGCGGCTCCGGAAGGTGAGCCTCCATGGCTCGGCCGGGCCGCGCCTGTCATGGGTTATAGTGCCGTGAAACGCGTCTGAGGGTGAAAAATTCAGCTTTCCCCTCGGTGGAGGGATCATGCGACGAGAGAACGTGATGGCCCGAATGCTCCGGGCGCTGTCCGGCGCCACGCAGGAGCGGACCGCGGAGACGATCGGGGTCCACCCGTCCCTGATCGGCCAGATCGAGATGGACCAGACCTCGGCGAGCCCCGAGCATCTAAAAGGAATGGCCGGGCTGGCCGGCCTCACCCTCCCCGAGGCCGAGGAGCTCCTGGCGCACTACGACGCCTTGCGCCGGTCCAGCCGGTGGCGCGGCGGGGGGCTCGAAGCGGCTCTGCACACGTTGACGGCGAAACTGCGGGACGAGCTCACGAGAGCCTACGAGGAGCTGCTCGCGCTGCCGGTGCACGACGGCGTCGAAGAGGACGACCCGGATGAGCTGTGGGAGCTTCTGGAGAAATACCCCGAGACGTCGCAGTTTCTCCTGATCGAGATGGGCGAGGAGTACCAGAACCCGGCCCTTCAGCGGAAGCTCACCACACTCGCCGCGGAGGCCACGGAGCGCGATCCGGAACAGGCCGCCCATCTGGAAAGGCTGGCCGCGAAGATCGCGGAGACGACCGGCCCGAAGGCCGGTTGACGGCCGTGCCCGATCGGCCCGCGGATGGTTGACATTCCGCCCGGCGCCTGAGACATTGGCGTCAGAGTTTCACCTGGAGCGAGATCGACGTGCGAAATTCCCGTACGGATGACCCTCGTCTCCATTGTCTTTGACAACTTTCCGACTGGAATCTACGTTCCGCGCCCTGGGGCAGGACACATTCCGAGCCCACGCAGAGACATTTCCGCCGGGCTCGGTGGCGCTTCTCCCCCGGCGCGCATCATTCCGACCTCGGAGCGCGCCATTGGCCCCGAGGTCGGAGTCATTGGCTCCGTGGAGCCCATCATTCCCGCCACGGAGCCAATGATGCGCTCCGAGATCGGAATGATGCGCGCCGAAGTCGGAGTGATGCGCACCGGGGCGCGAATGATGTAGACCACGAAGCCAATGGTGCGCTCCGAGATCGAAGTGATGCGCTCCGCGGGGCAAATGGGGCGCACCGAGGTCGGAATGATGCGCTCCGCGGGGCCGATGGGGCGCGCCGAAATCGGAATGATGTGCTCCGTGGGGCGAATGGGGCGCGCCGAGGCGCGAAGGCCGTGCGCCCTGGCGGCAGCAGCTCCGCTCCCGGTGGAGATGCCGCGCATCCCAGGCGGAATGTCGCACCGCACAGCACGAAAGGCGCCGCTGCCGGGGCGGCTTGCGCGCCGACCGGCGGTTGGGACGGCGGTCTTGGGCGGAATGTCTCCGATCTCGGAGCGGCCGGCTGACGCAGCCGGCCCCACTGTAGAGACGCCCCTACTCCACGATCAGCTTGACGTACGGCGGCACCGGCTGGATCGCCGAGTAGTTGTTCTCCATGATCATCACGTCGCCGTTCCGGCCGACCTCTTTGAAGCCGGCGAACTTGTAGGTGATGAGCATCTGGCGGTTGCGGTCGGTCGAGACGAACTCGGCGCGCAGCTTGACGCCGGCTTCCTTGGCCTGGCGCGCCAGGTGATGGATGGTCACCATGCCCACGCCTTTCGACATGACGCGGCAGGACATCAGGAGGAGCTTGATGGTCCAGACGTCCGGATCGGCCTCGATCAGGGTGAGGCCGATCTTGCCGTAGGAGCCGTGCTTGTCCTCCAGCTCCGAGACCAGCAGCTTGTGGCGCGGCGACCTGGAGAGCTCGTCGAGCTCCTCGTAGGAGTAGGTGTAGCCGGTCGTGTTGAGCTGGTTCGTGCGCACCGTCAGCTCCTCGGCGCGCTTCAGGTCCTCGGCGCGCGCCGGGTGGATGGTGAACACCATGTCGAGCGTCGCGAGGAACTCCTCCTTCGCTCCGACGTACTCTTCCTCGGCCTGGTTGCGCCGGATGTCGGCCATGTACATCTGGCGGCGCAGGCGCGAGTCCTCGGTGATGAAGCGCGGCTTGAGCTCGGGACGGTCGAGCATGTCGTCGAGGAGCGCCGAGTCGATGCACAGCACCTTCTCGTGGGTGAACGCCACCTCCTCGCGCTCGAACGGCTGGTCGTCGACGAACGCGATGGCGTCCAAGCCGATGTTGATGTCCTTGGCGATCTGCGTGACGGAGCCGGACTTCGGGCTCCAGTTGATCTGCGGATAGAGGAAGTAGTCGGCGATCCCGAATTCCTGCAGCTTCGCCATGGCGAGGTCGTGGTCGTTCCGGCTCGCCACGGAGTGCAGGATGCCGCGCTCGTCGAGCGTCTTCAGGATCTCGACGACGTGCGGGCGGAGCACGACCTCCCGGTCTTCGAGGAGGATGCCGTCCCAGACGGTGTTGTCGAGGTCCCACACCACGCACTTGATGGTCTGCTTGTCCTTCTTTTTCTTCTGGATCTCTGCCTCGGCGATCATTGTTTCAAAGCTCCTGGAAGTCGAAGCGGGCGATCGTCATCTGCTGGATCTGGGTGCTCCCCTCGATGATCTCCATCACTTTGGCGTCGCGGAAGTAGCGGGAAACCGGGAAGTCGTCGGTGCAGCCATTCGCCCCATGGATCTGCACCGCGTCGGTCGCGGCCTTGGCGGCGACGGTCGAGGCGAGGTACTTGGCCGCCATGGTCTCCATGAACGCGTTCGGGTCGTTCATCTGCCGCAGATAGCCGGCGCGCAGGCACATGAGGCGGGCGGACCGCACCTGGACGATCATGTCGGTGAGCATGGCCCGCACGAGCTGGTGGTCGAAGATCGGCTTGCCGAACTGCTCGCGCTCGCGGGCGTAGCTCAGGCAGGCGTCGAGGCAGGCCTGGGCGATGCCGACCGAGCCGCAGGCGACGCTGTAGCGCCCCTGCTCCAGAGCCGCGGCGACCACGTGCGACACGCCGAAGCCGGGACGGCCGACCATGTTCTCCGCGGGCACCTTGCAGTTGTCGAACGTCATCTCGGCGAGCATCGAGGCGCGGGTACCCAGAAGGCCTTTGATCGGCTCGAAGCTCAGGCCGGGTGTCGTGCGTTCCATCAGGAACGCGGTCGGCTTTCCCTCGCATTGCAGGAAGACCACGAACAGGTCGGCGATTTGCGCGAAGGTGATCCACTTCTTGCGGCCGTTGATCACGTAGCCGTCGCCGTCCTTCTCCGCCGTGGTCTGCACGCCCTTGGCGTCGGAGCCGGCCTGCGGCTCGGACAGGGCGAAGGCACCGATGACCTCCCCTTTCACCAGCTTGGGCAGCCAGTGCTCGCGCTGCGCGCGGCTCCCCCACCGCAGGATCGCCTGGCAGGCCATGTCGTGCACGGTCAGGAGCGACCGGGTCGACGAGCAGCCGCGGCCGATCTCCTCGGTGAGCAGGCCGTAGGTGATCAGGTCGAGGCCGGGGCCGCCGTACTCGGGCGGCACGATGGTCCCCAGCCAGCCGCGGTCCGCGAGCTTCCGGATGAGCTCGGGCGGCAGCGCCTCGTCGCGGTCCCACTGGCCCGCGAAGGGGGCCAGCTCGGCCTCGGCGAAGGCACGGACCTCCGCGCGGGCGGCCCGCTGCTCGGGCGTGAGCTCGAGCTTCATGAGGCCGCGGGCGCCGCTGCGCCGCTCTTCTTCGCGACCAGGTTGGAGATGGCCTGGATCGAGCGGAAGTTGTCGAGGTCCAGGTCCTCATCCTCGACGCGGACCGAGAACTCCTTCTCGACGAACGCGACGAGCTGCATCGCGAGGAGCGAGTTCACGAAGCCGAGCGCGAAGATGTCCTCCTCCGGCTGCAGGTCGTGGTTCTTGAAGAAGCGCGACAGGAATTCCTTGATCTTGTTCTGATTCTCGGTCAGGCTTTGCGTCTGGTCCATGGTCGATCCATCCATTCGTTACAGCGAGGCGCTGTAGTCGTAGAAGCCTTTTCCATTCTTCCGCCCGTGGAGGCCGGCGTCGACCATCTTCTTGAGCAGCGGAGCGGGACGATACTTGCTGTCGTTGTAGGACTCGTGCAGGACCTCGATCGAGTAGAGGATCGTGTCGAGCCCGATCAAGTCGGCGGTCTCCAGCGGGCCCATCTTGTGCCCGAAGCAGGTCTTGAAGAGCTGGTCGACCTGCTCCGCCGTGGCGACGCCGTCCTGCACCAGGAAGACGGCTTCGTTGATCGTCAGCATCAGCACGCGGTTGGAGACGAAGCCCGGGTAGTCGTTGACCAGGATCCAGTCCTTGCCCATCTGGCGGAGGAACTGGTGGGCGGTCGCGATCGTCTCCTCGCTGGTGTGATAGCCGCGGATCGCCTCGACCATCGGCTTCATCGGCACCGGGTTCATGAAGTGCATGCCGATGATCCGGTCCGGGCGCTTGGTCAGCGCGCCGACTCTGGTGATCGAGAAGCAGGACGTGTTGACCGCGAAGACCGCGCGCTGCGGGCAGATGACGTCGATCCGCGGGTAGATCTGGCTCTTGATGTCCCACTTCTCCGGGACGTTCTCGACCACGAAGTCCACCTCGGAGAGGTCTTCGAGACGCGTGGTGAATCGAATGCGGCCGAGCACCGTGTCGGCCGGCTCGGGTTTACTCCCCTGGGGGGTGCCTCCCGCTCCCTTCTGGAACATGCCCTGGAAGCGCAGGTTCTTGCGGATCTCGTCGCGGGCGCGAGACAGCACCTCGTCGGAGACGTCCACCAGGATCGCCTGGTGGCCGGTCTGGGCCAGGTTCTGCGCAACACCGACACCCATCACGCCGGCGCCGATGACGCCGACCGTAGAAATTTCCATCGCGATCCCCCTCTTGAGCTTGAGCACGCTGCGGCGGTTGCGCCCCAGCGTCGCGCGGGATTCTATTTGATCCACCGTCGATCCGCGTCGATCGTCCTTGGTGCCGCGGGCGCCGACGCGGTCAACAGGTACGGTGCCTGCCACCCCGCCAGGTGGGACATCGGCTGCGCGAGGGAACGTTCGATCCCGTCCGTCCCCCTCAGGTCTCAGGCTGGCTCGATCCTTGCTCTAGACCGAAGCGTGCGGCGAGGCCGGCAGACCGGCCCCAGCGGCCGAGGAGGTTTCCCTTGAGTTACTCCCCAGGAAGTGCAGCGACGGGTTTCCTTCTCTTCGCTGGTCTCGCCCTCTTTAATTCTCCGGCGGCGGCCCAGCCGGTCCACCCGCTGACCGACGCGCAGGTCGACTGCGAAGCCGGCCAGCTTCGCGCGATCCTCGGCCGCTCCGCCATTCTTTTCGGTCCCGGTTATGACGACCGGGCCGCCATGTTCCTGTTCAGCTACGGCTCGGGGGAAGGCAACCTGGCGGGCCTCGGCCTGATGGAGCAACACGACGTCGAAGGCAATCCGGCCGGCCCGGAGCGCCAGATCGCGTTCGCCGTCGAGCCGAGCGATTCGAAGCTCCTGCGCAATCCGACGCGCCCGCGGCTCAACACAATGTACCTGATCCGCGACCGGCCGAGCTCCGACCTCTCCAAGCTGGAAGATCCCCACGCCATGGCGGTGATCGTCGATCCGACCAACGACCCGCTGCACAACGAGGATCCCTTCTCTCTGCTCATCATCAACAACCTCACGGATGAGGAAGGGGGCACCGCCGCGGACGGCAAGGTGGGACGCGGCCTGCAGGCGATCTTCAAGCAGTGCGCGCATGCGTTCACGCCCGCCGACCTGCACGTCTTTTCCGTGCTGGCCCGCACGCTGCGCTTCACGGCCTGGGACCCGGAGAGCTCCGGAGGGCGCGTGCACAAGCTGGTCAGCATCTACCGCGGCGCTGCGGCCGAGCCGATCTCGGGAGGCGTCCGCGCCTCCTACCGGGTCGACGTTCTCCCGGTTCAGCCCAGCCAGGATCTCGGCCGCGTGTCCTTTGAGATACAGATCGACCTGGCGAACGACGGGACGCTGGGCGAAGCGCGCCTGCGCGTCCTCCCCGCCTGCGCGGCCGCCGGAGAGCTGCACTGCTCCTCCGCCGTGGCGCGCGTCGACGCGTCCGTCATCCGTCCGGTCTACGGCAACCAGAAATGGAGCCAGCCGGCTCCGACGGTCTGCTGGAAGGGCGCGTCGGGTTGCGTGTCCGAGGTGGGCTTCTCGTTCGCCGAGCGCCTGCAGGGCACGACGTGGCTGCATCCATAGGCCACTTTACCCACTCTTATTAAAAAGATTGTCCTCTGCCGGCAATTCGGCGGTGCAATCCGGCATCCTGGACCGGAAAGGTGGAGCTTCCGCCGCGTAAAAGTGGTAAGTTGCGATTTCCGTTTTCGCGGTTCTGAGAGGAGGCCACCATCCCGGCCAGCATTCCGGTCCACATTCCGGACGACTCAGGAGCGGAGCCCGTCGGTTCCGGCTCCGCAGATCAAGGCACAGACCCGCTGGCCGTCCGCGGCGACGCGGCCGGCGAGGAGGGCCGCCATGGCCGCGGCGCCCGACAGCTCGGCCGCGAGGCCCATCTCGAACCAGAGCCAGCGCGCCGCCTCCCGCATCTCTTCGTCGTCGACCAGGACGATCTCGTCCACGGTGCGGCGGATGATCTCGAAGTTGAGGTCGGCGCTGCTCCGCGGGGCGAGGGTGTTGGCCGCGGTGGTGATCCGTTCGAGCTCGACGACGCGCCCGGCGCGGAGGCTCGCGTGGAGGGTGGGAGCGCCGACCGGCTCCACTCCGATCACGCGGATCTCGGGGCGCAGCGCCTTGACGGCGGTCGCGACTCCCGAGATCAGGCCGCCGCCGCCGATCGCGACCAGCAGCACGCCGGTCTCCGGATCGTCCTCCAGGATCTCCAGGCCGATGGTGCCTTGGCCGGCGATGACCGCCGGATCGGCGAACGCGTGGACGTAGCGCGCGCCGGTGGCGCGGGCGGTTTCGCGCGCCGCGAGGTCGGCCTCGTCCCACACGCTCCCCTCCCAGATCACGCGGGCGCCCCAGCTCTCGAGCTTCTCGGCCTTGGCGGGCGGAACGTTGGACGGCAGGTAGATCGTGACGGGCGCACCGGCGAGGTGGCCGGCGTAGGCCACCCCGAGGCCATGGTTGCCGCCGGACGCCGTCACCAGGCCGCGGCCGAGCTCTTCGGGGGCCAGGGTGAGGACCTTGTTGGTGGCGCCGCGGGCCTTGAAGGAGCCGGTGACCTGGAGCAGCTCGAGCTTGAGCGTGAGATGGGACGCGGGGACAGCGCGCAGCAGGGGCTCGGCGCGCACCAGGGGGGTCCGGCGCACGTGTCCCGACAGCCTCCGGCGGGCCTGTTCGACGTCCGCGAGCGTAGGGGGAGATCCGGTCATGGGCGGGGATGGTATCAGATGAAAACTTACGCTCCGTGCCGCTTGATTTACGCCTTCTTTTCGCCTACACTTCCACCCATGAAGATGAATGCCTACACCCCTCCCGGTCCGCGGCTTTTCGCCCGCCGGGACCCTTCCAGGAGACAGGAGCCGTGCGTACATCTGTTCTGACCGGCCTCGGCCACGCCTTGCGTTGGCTGCGTGACCGGCATGGCAGGAAGCAGTACCAGGTCGCCGACGCCGCCGGCATCACCAAAGGCATGCTCTCGGCCTACGAGACGGGGCGGCAGAAGCCCTCTCTCGATACGCTGGAGAAGCTGCTGGACACTCTCGGGTGCGACCTCTACGACCTCCACAACGCGCTGCAGATCATCAACGGCAAGCCCACGGTTCCCCGCAACCGGGAGTCCGAGGCGGGTTGGCGGATCGGCGCGGACGTGGGACTCGCGGGCCTCGACGTCCGCAAGCTCCTCGGCCTGCATGGGCCGGTGGGAGCCGACGAGGAAGAGGCGCTCCAGCGGCTGATCGAGGCGTTCCATCACCTCATCGCCGTCTGGCGCCGCAATGCCCAAGGACCGGAGAGCGGCGGGCCCGTGTCCTGAGAGCACTTCAGGACTGAGTGGTGGAGCCAGCTCCGTAGTCCTCACCCCCTGGCCCCCTCTCCCATCGCCCCCCCACCGACCGGGAGAGGGGGAAACCCCCACCCTCGCGAGCTCGCAGGCTTTTCGGGTGGTGGCGCCCCCTCTCCCGGGGGAAGGCGGGGCGATGGGAGAGGGGGTCGGGGGGTGAGGTCTCGGCGGCCCTAGGCCGCGGGTGTGAAGCGCGAGAGGGCGCGGCCGAGGCGCCGGGCTCCCTCTTCGATCCGCTCCGGTGAACAGTTCCCGAAGCTCAGGCGCAGGCAGTGCCGGATGCTCGCGGCATCCGTGGCCGCGAAGGCCTCCCCCGGGGCGAAGGCCACCTGCTCGCTCTCCGCGGCGACGCGGAGGAGAGCCGTCGCGTCCCAGGACCGCGGCAGCTCGACCCAGAGGTAGAAGCCTGCCTCCGGACGGTTCCACCGCGTTCCGGCCGGCATGTGGGCGGCGAGCGCGGCGAGCATCGCGTCCCGGCGGCGGCGGTACTCGCGGCGCAGCGTCTCCAGATGCCCCGGCAGGTGCCCGGCCGCGAGGTACGCCGCGACGGCGCGGTGGCCGATCGACGCGGTGTCGACGTCCGCCGCGTGCTTGAGCATGGAGAGCCGCGGGATCAGCGACTCCGGCACCACGGTCCAGCCGACCCGCAGCGCCGGCGCCAGGATCTTCGCGAACGAGCCGATGTAATAAACCCAGTCCTCCTCGAACGCCCGCAGAGCCGGGAGGGTGCGCTCGGCATCCCCCAGAAGGCCGTAGGTGTCGTCTTCGAGGAGCGGCATGCGGTAATCCCGGGCGAGCTGCGCGAGCCGCTGGCGCGACTCCAACGGGAGGCTCGCGCCCAGCGGGTTGTGGCTCTCGGGGATCAGATACAGGAAGGCAGGACGGGCGCCGCCGGAGAGCAGGGCGGCGACCGCGTCGACGTCGATCCCACAGTCCCCGGAGGTCGGCACGGTCAGAATCCGCGGCTCGAAGCGCCGCACCGCGATCCGGATGCCGTCGTAGATCGCCTCTTCCAGCACGACCTGCCCTCCGGGATCGAGGAGGAGGTGGGACAGGAGGTCCATGGCCTGCTGCGCGCCCGAGGTCAGGAAGACCTGCTCCGGCCGGCAGCGGACTCCGCGCAAGGCCATGATGCGGACGATCTCTTCTTTGAGCTCCCGCAGAGGCAGGGTGTACTGGAGCGCCGCCGGCTCGGTCCGCAGGGCGTGCGCCGTCCCTGCGGCGAGGGCCTCGCGGGGGAACAGATCGGTGGCAGGGAGGCCGACGGCGAAGGAGAGGACGCCCGGGCGGGAGGCGATCTCCATCACCTCGCGGAGACCGGAGCTGCCCATCCCGAGGACGGCGCGGGAGAGCCGCGGCTCGCGGAGCGCGGTCCTCTTGGTTCCAGCGTCCTGCACGTCGATCATCCGCGATCCTCCATACAAAGGAGTGCGGGCCGCTCTGCCAAACGCGCCGGTCCGCTCAGACCAGGAGCTGCCCGCGCAGCGCCGTCACCGCCTGCCCTCCCAGCTTCACCCGGTCGCCTTCGACCCGCACCCGCACCGCGCCTCCCCGTGCGGAGGCCTGCCAGGCCATGAAGGAGGTCTTGCCCAGCCGCGCCGCCCAGAAGGGACCGAGCGTGCAGTGGGCCGAGCCGGTCACCGGGTCCTCGTCGACGCCCGAGCCCGGCGCGAAGAAGCGCGAGATGAAGTCGTACGGCCCCGCGGCGGCCGCGGCCGTGAGGATCACGCCGCGCACCGGGAGGGTCCGCAGGCACCCGAAGTCCGGGGCCGCGGCGCGGACCGCCTCCTCCGACGGCGCTTCGATGAGGTAATCGTACCGGCTCTTGCCGGCGTAGATCGGCGTGACGCCGAGCGCGTCGGCGAGACCCGGAGGCGGCTCCACCTCCGCGGCGGTCCGCGCCGGGAAGTCGAGCTCGATGGCGCCGTCCCGCTGCTCCGCCGTCAGCAGGCCGGAGAGCGTGTGGAACCGGGCCACCTCCGTGGGCGCCAGCCGGCCGGTCTCCCAGAGCACGTGGGCGCTCGCCAGGGTCGCGTGCCCGCAGAGCTCCACCTCGATCGCGGGGGTGAACCAGCGCAGGTTCCATTCCCCGTCCTCGGCCGGATGCAGGAACGCCGTCTCGGACAGGCTCATCTCCCGCGCCACCAGCTGCATCCACTCCGCCGGACGCGCCTCCGGCAGCAGGCAGACCGCCGCGGGATTGCCGCCGAACGGCCTTTCGGTGAAGGCATCGACGTGAAAGAGATCCAGGCTCATGGGGGTCAGCCTATCGTACTTTGCATGGCAAAGTCCTTTCGGCTACAATCCGCCTTCGGAGACGGCACGCAGGCTCGCGCGCGGAGTAGACTCTCGCGGGTTAGACTTCGGACAACGAGAGAAGAACGGGACAACCAGACACTGCATGGGACCCTCAGCGGCATCGTCCATGGTCCGCCCGCAAGCGGCTCCTGGGGATTTCACCGGCCTTCTCGACGGCTTTCGGGAGAAGCTCGACCGCGAGCTCGAGGCGTGGCTGGCCGCCAAGCGCCAGGCGGCGTCCGGCTCCCGGGAGATGCACGACCTGATCGACGGCGTCGGCGAGCTGGTCACCCAGGGCGGC
Source organism: Thermoanaerobaculia bacterium (assembly GCA_035264905.1). Lineage (GTDB taxonomy): Bacteria > Acidobacteriota > Thermoanaerobaculia > Multivoradales > UBA5704 > UBA5704. Next base: position 14,100 of record DATFPH010000337.1, on the reverse strand, counting down.
AAGCGCCTGCGCCCGGCGCTGGTCTACTACACCTACCGCGCCTGCGGCGGCCAGGAGGACGAGGAGGCGCTGCCCGTCGCGCTCGCCACCGAGCTCCTCCACACCTATCTGTTGATCCACGACGACATCATGGACCACGCGGAGGTGCGCCGCGGCCAGCCGTCCGCGCACGAGCGCTTCCGGCAGTCGCACCTGGCGCGCGGCTTCCACGGCGACGCCCAGGACTTCGGCCGCTCCGTAGCGATCCTGCTCGGCGATCTCGCCCACACCTGGGCCGTCGAGCTGTTCACCGGAGCGCAGCTGCCGGGTGAGCTGACCCGCCGCTTCTCCGCGATGAGCGAGGAGGTCATCGGCGGCCAGTATCTCGAGCTGCTGGTGGCGCAGCGGCGCGCGGCCCGCGAGGAGGAGCTGCTGCGGGTGCTGCGGCTCAAGTCCGGTTGCTATACGGCGGAGCGCCCGATCCAGCTCGGCGCTCTGCTGGCGCGGGCGCCGGAGCCGGTCCTCGCGGCGCTCTCGCGCTACGGCACCGACGTCGGCGAGGCCTTCCAGCTCCAGGACGACCTGCTCGGCATGTTCGGCGATCTGGGCACCGTCGGGAAGCCCGTGGGCGAAGACCTCCGGGAAGGGAAGTTCACCTTCCTGATCTTCCACGCCCTCGCCGCGGCCACGCCCGAGCAGCGGCACTTCCTGGAAGCGGCGCTCGGCAATCCCGACCTGCCGGCCGACGTGATCGCCCGCGCGCAGCGTCTCCTCGAAGAGACCGGCGCGCGGGCCCGGGTCACCGCGATGGTGGCCGAGCGCCTGCGCTCCGCGCGGGAGACCCTCGACGGGCTCGATCTGCGGCCCGACGGCCGGCTGTTCCTCGCCGGCCTCGTCGACTACCTCTGGGAGCGCGAGAGTTGACCGCCCTGCTCGATCCGGCGGTCGACCTGGATCGCGATCGAAAAGCCGAGCACATCCGCCTGGCTTTGGACGAGCGCATGCAGCTCGGGACGAGCGCCTTCGACGAGTACCGCTTCGGTCACGAGGCGCTGCCCGAGATCGACATGGCGGAGATCGACACCTCCGTCGAATTCCTCGGCCGCCGCCTCGCCGCCCCGCTCCTGATCTCCTGTATGACCGGCGGCACGGAGGCTGCGGGCGCGATCAACCGGAACCTCGCGGCGGGCGCCGAGACGACCGGCGTCGCGGTCGGCGTGGGATCGCAGCGCAAGGCGTTGGAAGACCCTGCCAAAGCTGATACCTTCCGCGTCCGCGACGTCGCTCCGTCGGTCCCCCTGCTCGCCAACCTCGGCGCCGTCCAGCTCAACTACGGCATGGGCGTGCGCGAGTGCCGGCAGGTGGTCGACATGATCCAGGCCGACGCTCTGGTGTTGCACCTGAACCCGCTGCAGGAGGCCATCCAGCCCGAGGGGCAGTGCAACTTCGCGGGGCTTCTGCCGAAGATCGGCGAGGTCGTCCGCGAGCTCGGCGTGCCGGTGGTCGCCAAAGAGGTCGGCTCCGGCCTTTCGGCGCGGGCCGCGCGGTCGCTCGCCGGGCAGGGAGTGCGCATCCTCGACACGGCGGGCGTGGGGGGCACGAGCTGGGCGCGGATCGAAGCCGCGCGCGCCGGAGACACGGAGATCGGCGAGATCTTCGCGGGCTGGGGGCTCCCCACTCCGCGTTCGATCCAGGAGGTCCGGCAGGTGCCGGACGTGACGGTGATCGCCAGCGGCGGCATCCGCAACGGCCTGGATGCCGCCAAGGCGATCGCCCTGGGCGCCGACCTGGTCGGCATGGCTTACCCCTTCCTGGCTCCGGCCCTGGAATCGCCGGAGAAGGTCGCGGACCGGGTCCGCCGGTTCGTCCAGGAATTGAGAATCTGCATGTTCTGCCTCGGGATGAGAACGGTCGCGGAGCTGCGCCACGCCGAGATCCGCAAAGGGACCTGAGATGACCAAGACGAACGCCAATCCGCTTCCCCCGGCCGGCTCGACGCGCGACGAGCTCGTCGACTCGCTGGTGCGTGGGGAACGCCGCTTCCACCAGCTACCCAAAGACCTGCCGGCCGAAGAGGCCGCGGAGATCCGGCGCGAGGCGCTGGAGCGGATGACCGAGACGCCGCTCCCCAACATCGCCCACCACTCGCTGGACGTCCGGCGCGCCTCGCAGCGCCATTGCGAGAACTTCATCGGCGTGGCCCAGATCCCGATGGGAGTCGTCGGCCCGCTGCGCGTCCGCGGCAAGGTCGCCGACGGCGACTTCTACGTGCCTCTCGCGACCACCGAGGCGGCTCTCATCGCGAGCACCAACCGCGGCTGCACGGCCATCCGCGAGGCGGGCGGCGCCGTGGTGCGGATCGAGGACGTGGGGATGACCCGCGCCCCGGTCTTCCGCACCTCGGGCATCGTGCAGACCCAGTGGTTCGTGCAGTGGATCACGGAGAACATGGAGGAGATCCGGCGGCACACCGAGGCCACCAGCCGGCACCTGCGGCTGCTGGAGGTGCGCCCCTACGCCTTCGGCTCGACCGTCTTCCTCCGCTTCCGCTTCGACTCGGGCGATGCCATGGGCATGAACATGGTGACGATCGCCTGCGACCGCGTGGTCAACGAGCTCATCGAGCCGGGGACCGGCGTGCCGTGCATCGGCCTGTCGGGCAACTACTGCGTGGACAAGAAGCCGGCGGCGATCAACTGGCAGGAGGGGCGCGGCAAGCGGATCTACGCCGAGGTCCTCCTGGAGGCGCCGGTCCTCCACCACTCGCTCAAGACGAACGCGCGCGACCTCGTCGAGGTGCAGTACCGCAAGAACCTGCTCGGCTCGATCGCGGCCGGCTCGATGGGCTACAACGCCCACTTCGCCAACGTTCTGGCGGCCTTCTTCATCGCGACGGGCCAGGATCCGGCGCACGTGGTCGAGGGCTCGATGGGCATCACCTGCATCGAGCCGCGGGGGCCGGACGGGGTCTTCGCCTCGGTCTTCATGCCCGACGTCCCGCTCGGGGCCGTGGGCGGCGGCACGCAGCTCGACACGCAGCGGGAGGCGCTCGCCATGCTCGGCGTGTCGCCCGATCCGGAGCGGCCGGGCGAGGCCGTGACGCGCCTGGCCGAGATCCTCGGGGCCGTCGTCCTGGCCGGCGAGCTGTCGCTGATGGCCGCGTTCACCTCGCAAGATTTGGCGCGGGCGCACGAGAAGCTGGCGCGCGGCGTCCACGTCTCAGACCATCCGGAACCCCCGGAGCGGCCGCATCTCGCCTGACGCGCGGCCGCACCGACGCATGATGCCGGCGCGCCGCCCGGTCGAGGTCTCCGCTCCTGGCAAGCTGATCCTGATGGGCGAGCACGCCGCGGTCTATGGGCGGCCCGCCCTGGTCGCGGCGATCGACCTCCGCCTCACCGCCCGGCTCTCTCCTCTCCCCCCTGATGAGGCCGGGGAGGTCCACCTGGACCTCCCCGGCCTGGCCCATCGGGAGGCGACCTCCTGGGAGGCTCTGCGCGCCTACGCCCGCGCCACCCACGAGCGCTGGGACCGCTATGCCGAGCACCCGGCTCCGGCGGCGTTCCAGGAGGTGCGTGGCAAAGATCCAGCCCACGTTGTCAAAATCGCCCTCGGGGAGGCCGTCGAAGCGCTCGGCGCGGCGGCCTCCGGTCTCGCAGGAGCCTCTTTGCGCATCGACTCCGGCCTCCCCATCGGCTCGGGATTCGGCAGCTCGGCGGCCACGGCCACGGCGGTGGTCGCCGCGGTCCTGGCGTTCGCCTCCGCGGAGGGGACCGACCCGGAGCGCCTCGCCCGCCTCGCGCTGGAGGTGGAGCGCCGGCAGCACGGCCTCCCCTCGGGCGTGGACGGCGCCACGGTCCTCCAGGGGGGCGTGGTGTGGGCGCGGCGGCTGGCGTCGGGGGAGATGGAGACCGAGCCCGTGGCCGTGCGCTCGGACCTCCTCCGCCGGCTGCGGGTCTACGATACGGGGACGCCCGCCGAGCCGACCGGCGCGGTGGTGGCCGCGGTCCGTGCCCTGCGCGAGCGCGATCCCGCACGGCACGAGCGCACGCTCGACCGGATGGAAGCGGCGACCCGCGCGCTGCGGATGCAGCTGGAGAGCAGAGACGGAGACCCGGACCGTACTTTGCATCAGATTCGCGAGCATGAGGCCTGCCTCGAGGATCTCGGTGTGGTCCCCGGGGAGGTTCGTGCCCTGGCGCGCCGGGTGGAAACTGAAGGAGGAGCTGCCAAGATCTCCGGCGCCGGCTCGCTCTCGGGCCCTGGTGCCGGATCTCTCCTGGTTTATCATCCTGATCCCGAACGGGTCGCCCGTTGGCAATTTCTACGCCCCTATCCCTTTCACCCTGTCCACCTCGGAGCACCGGGGTTTCGTCGGGAGGATCTCGGATGAGCAAGACCACCGTCTCCGCGCCGGCCAACATCGCGTTCATCAAGTACTGGGGCGCCCGCGACCTGGAGCAGGCGCTGCCGATGAACCCGTCCATTTCGATGACTCTGGAAGAGTGCGTGACCCAATGTACGGTCGACGTCCTCGACGGGGAGCGCGATGAAGTCTGGATCAGCGAGCCCGACGGCGGCTTCGGAACCCCCGCGCCCGAGTTCGTCCGGCGCGTCGTCAAGCAGCTCGACAACATCCGGGGGTGGGCAGGCCGCAAGGAGCACTTCCGGGTAGCGACGCGCAACACGTTCCCCTCGGCCGCCGGCCTCGCCTCTTCGGCGTCGGGCTTCGCGGCCCTGACGCTCGCCGCGGCCGGCGTCCTCGGCAAGAGCGACGCTCCCATGGAGGATCTGTCGCGCCTGGCCCGGCGCAGCGGCTCGGGCTCGGCCGCCCGCTCCGTGCTGGGCGGCTACGTGGAGTGGCCGTCGGACATCCGGCCCGGGTCGACCGAAGAGTCGCGCAGCCACGCGATGCAGCTCGCGCCGGCCATCCACTGGGAGCTGCGCGACGTGATCGCGGTGGTCGAGATCGGCCCCAAGATCGTCTCCTCGCGGGAAGGGCACCAGCGCGCGCCCACCAGCCCCTACTACACCAAGCGCCAGGAGCTCCTCCCGAAACGCCTGGAGCAGGTCCGCCACGCCATCGAGGAAGCGGATCTCGATCTGCTCGGCCCGCTCATCGAGGAGGAGGCGATCGATCTCCACCTGGTCGCCATGTCCTCCAAGCCACCGATCTTCTACTGGAGCCCCGGCACCGTCGCCGTCCTCCGCGCCGTCCGCGAGCTGCGCCAGGAGGGCCTCTCGGCATATGCCACCCTGGACGCCGGCGCCAACGTGCACGTGATCTGCGATCCGGACTCGGAGGACGAGATCGCCGAGCGGCTGGAGGACCTCCCCGCGGTCGGCTTCGTCATCCGCGACGGCGTGGGCGATGGACCGGACACCGAGACCCAGCACCTCTTCTAGCGTGCAGGACGTCCTTCTCGTCAAGCTCGGCGGCAGCCTGATCACCGACAAGACCCGTCCGGAGTCGCCGCGGATGGAGGTGATCGAGCGGCTGGCCGGAGAGATCGCGCGGGCCGCCGGGTCCGCGGGAGGGCTGATCCTCGGGCGTTTGATCCTCGGTCATGGGAGCGGCTCGTTCGGCCACGTGGCCGCCCGCCGCTTTCGGTTGGCGCAGGGGATCCAGACCGCGGATCAGCTCCCCGGTGTCGCGCTCACCCAGGAGCGCGCCGCCGCGCTGCACCGGATCGTCACCGCCGCTCTGGCCGCGGCCGGGGCCCTCCCCTTCTCCATCGCGCCGTCGAGCTGCGTGGTCTCCGCCGCGGGCGTTCCCGCCGCCTTGGCGGACGAGCCGCTCCGCCTCGCCCTCGGGCAAGGTCTGCTGCCGGTCGTCTATGGCGACGTGGTCACCGACCGCGAATGGGGCGTCTCCATCTGCTCGACCGAGCGGATGTTCGAGCTGCTCGCGCGGCGGCTGCCGGAGAGCGGCCTCCGCGTCCGCCGCGTCCTCTGGCTCGGCGAGACGGACGGGGTCTGGGACGGCGCCGGCCGCACCATCCCGCGGATCTCGGCGGAGACGTTCGCCACGGCCGCCAAGGCGATCGGCGCGCCGGCCGGCGTCGACGTGACCGGCGGCATGCTGCACCGCGTCGAGACGGCCCTCGGCCTCGCCCGGCAGGGCATCCCCTCGCTGATCTTGAACGGCCTCGTCCCCGGCGCCCTGGAGCGCGCCCTCCGCGGCGAGGAGGTCGAGGGGACCGAAGTGCTGGTATCCTGAGCCCCGTGGTGACTGCTGAATCGAGGCCCCAGGAGAGCGGCGACGTGGATCTGGAGCAGCTGCTGATCGCGACGAGCCGCACCTTCGCGCTCGCCATCCCGCTCCTCCCCGATCCGATCCGGCGCGAGGTCACGCTCTCCTACCTCCTCTTCCGCATCGCCGACACGTTCGAGGACGCGGCCGCCTGGCCGCGGGAGCGGCGCGTCGAGGCTCTGGAGCAGTTCGCCCATCTGCTGGAGCGGTTCGATCCGGCGGCCACCGCCGAGCTGTCGCGCCGCTGGACCGAGGAGGTCCCCTGCGAGCAGCCGGCCTACCGCGACCTGCTGGCCGAGGTTCCGGCGGTCCTCGAAGCCTTCTTCGCGCTCGCGCCGGAGGCCGTGGAGCTGATCCGCGAGCACACCGCGCGCACGGCGCGGGGGATGGCCGGCTTCGTCGCGCGGGTCACTCCCGCAGGCGAGCTGCGGCTGGCCGGCCTGGCGGACCTCCAGGACTACTGCTACGTGGTCGCCGGGATCGTGGGCGAGCTGCTGACCGAGCTGTTCCTGCTGGAGCATCCGGTGCTGGCGCCGGTCGCCGCGGAGCTGCGCGGGCGGTCCCGCGCCTTCGGCGAAGGGCTCCAGCTGGTGAACATCCTCAAGGACTCGGCCTCGGACGCCACCCAGGGGAGGCTCTATCTGCCGGAGGGCGTGGACCGCGCCCAGATCCTGGCCCTCGCCCGGCGCGATCTCGCCGAGGCCGCGGCCTACGCGCTCACCTTGCAGCGGGCCGGGGCCGAACGGGGCCTGGTCGCCTTCAACGCCCTGCCGATCCACTTGGCCTATGCCACGCTCGACCGCATCGAGACCGCCGGCCCCGGCTCGAAGCTCACCCGGCCCGAAGTGTTCGCGATCGTCCAGCGCCTGCACCGTGCCCTCGACCAGGGAGATCCGGCGATTTGACCAGACAATTGACCCGACTTCACGCTGTCCTCCTCCTCGGCCTCCTTCCCCTCCTCGCCGCCTGCGCGGCGCCGGCGCCGAAGCCACAGCCGGTGGCGGCCGCGGCCGTGCGCATGGTCCAGGAGACCTCCCAGGACCCCCATTCGTTCGCCCAGCCGGACGAGGTCGCCGTCGAGCACCTGAAGCTCGACTTGACGGTCGACTTCCCCCAGAAGAAGCTCACCGGCCGCGCCAGCCTGCGCATCAAGAACAAGACGGGCGCCGACCGCCTGATCCTCGACACCCGCGACTTGGACGTCCGGCGGGTCACGCTCGACTCCGGCCAGGCGACCCGCTTCACGCTGCGCGACCCGGTCCCGCTCCTCGGCCGCGCCCTGGAGATCGAGATCACGCCGCAGACGCAGTGGGTGAACGTGGACTACTCCACGCGCCCCGAGGCCGCGGCCCTCCAGTGGCTGGAGCCGGCGCAGACCGCCGCGAAGACCACCCCGTTCCTGCTGACCCAGTCGGAGTCGATCCTCGCCCGCACCTGGGTCCCCTGTCAGGACACGCCCGGTGTGCGCATGACCTACGAGGCCACGATCCGGGTGCCCCGCGGCCTGCTCGCGCTGATGAGCGCCGAGAATCCGACCGAAGACAGCGCGGACGGCGTCTACCACTTCAAGATGGAGCAGCCGATCCCGTCCTATCTGCTCGCCTTGGCCGTGGGCGAGCTCGAGTTCCGGCCGCTCGGGCAACGCAGCGGCGTCTACGCCGAGCCGGGCGTCATCGACCTCGCGGCCTGGGAGCTCGCCGACACCCCGAAGATGATCGAGGCCGCCGAGCGGCTCTACGGCCCCTACCGCTGGGGGCGCTACGACATGATCATCCTGCCGCCGAGCTTCCCCTACGGCGGCATGGAAAATCCGCGGCTGACCTTCACCACGCCGACGATCCTCGCGCGCGACCGCTCGCTCGTCTCGCTCATCGCCCATGAGCTCGCGCATTCGTGGTCCGGCAACCTGGTGACCAACGCCACCTGGAACGACTTCTGGCTGAACGAGGGTTTCACCACCTACTTCGAGCGCCGCATCATGGAGGCCCTCTACGGCAAGGAATACACGGACATGTTGGCCGTCCTCGGCCGGCAGGACCTGCAGGCCGCCATCGACGAGCTCGGCGCCGACAGCCCGGACACCCACCTCTTCCTGAACCTGGCGGGGCGCGATCCGGACGAGGCGACCGGCGACGTCGCGTACGAGAAGGGCGCCCTCTTCCTGCGGACGATCGAGGAGGCGGTCGGCCGCCAGCGGTTCGACCCGTTCCTGCGCTCCTGGTTCGAGTCGCACGCCTTCCAGTCGATGGACACGGCGCGCTTCGTGGCCTACCTGCAGGACAACCTGTTGAAGGATCAGCCGGGGCTCGCCGAGAAGCTGCAGATCGAGAAGTGGATCTACGGCCCGGGCGTGCCGTCCAACGAAGCGAAGATCCGCTCGACCGCCCTGGCCCAGGTGGATCAACAGGTGAAGGCCTTCGCGCAGGGAGCCCCGGCCGCGCAGCTCCAGACGCCGAATTGGACCACCCACCACTGGTTGCACTTCATCCGCAACCTGCCGGAGCCGCTGGGAGCGGACAAGCTGGCGGACTTGGACGCCGCCTTCCGCTTCACCCAGTCGGGGAACTCGGAGATCCTGAACGCCTGGCTCCTGCGCGCGATCCGCGGCAACTACGAGCCGGCGAATCCGGCGCTGGAGCACTTCCTCGCCGGCATGGGCCGCCGCAAGTTCCTGAAGCCCCTCTTCACCGAGCTCGCCAAAACCCCCGCGGGAGCCGAGCTGGCGCTGCGGATCTACGAGCAGGCCCGCCCGGGGTATCACCCGCTGTCGCAGCAGATGGTGGATGAGATTCTGGGGTGGCGGGAGTAGGAGCCCTCACCCCCGGCCCCTCTCCCGCGAGCGGGAGAGGGGTGTAGGTTAGCGAAGAATTCCCCGGCTCCTCGGACCCTCTAACCCACACCCCTCTCCCACTTGTGGGAGAGGGGCCGGGGGTGAGGGCCTACTGCACCGGCACCGGCGGAGGCCCCTCCGGGATGTACCCCTTGTACGTTTTCCCCTTTGTCTTCTCCGCGAACTCCTTGCGGATCGCCGCGCGCTGCTCCGGGCTCTCGAAGAGGTCCACGGCCGTGGCCGCCAGAGCCTTCGAGGCGTAGATCATCCCCGCGTGGCCCACGGTCGTGCCGGCGCAGGCGACGACCGGCCAAGCGTGCCAGGCGGTGTTGTTCGGGGCGGTGGACACCGAAAGGTGCAGGGTCGGCACGTTCCAACTCACGTCCGCCACGTCCGTCGATCCCCCCTCGGGCGGACCGGGGTTCTCATCCAGAGGCTGGATCGAGCCGTCCAGCCCCTTCTCCTCGACGTCCGCCGACTTCTGGAGCTGCCGCGCGAACTCCTGGTCCTTCTCCGTGAAGGGGACCGGCCCGAGCCACTCCAGGTTCGCGTGGAGGAGGCGCGCCCCGGTCCGGTTGACCAGCATCTCGTAGTCGCCGGACTGGACGCGGACCTCCCCCTCGACGCCCGCCGCCAGGGCCGCCCCCTCGGCGATCTTCCGCGCCCGCACCAGCAGATCGTCGACCGAGGCATGCTCCGAGTCGCGCAGCCAGCACCAGATCTTCGCGTGCTCGGGGACGACGTTGGGCACGTCGCCGCCGTCCTTGATCACATAGTGCATGCGGACCGACGGCTTGACGTGCTCGCGCATGAGGTTGAGCCCGTGCGTGAACAGCTCGACCGCGTCGAGAGCGCTGCGTCCGTTCCAGGGATCGAACGCGGCGTGGGCCGCCTTGCCCCGGAACTCGACGATGAAGTCGACCAGCGCCTGGGTGCTCCGCGTATCGGCGCGGACCTCGCCCGACGGGTGCCAGGCGAGCACCGTGTCCACGTCCTTGAACAGCCCCTCGCGGACCATGTAGAGCTTGCCGCCGACCGACTCCTCCGCCGGCGTGCCGTAGAAGCGGATGGAGCCCTTGAGCTTGCCGGCCTGGATCAGCTCCTTGACCGCGGTCGCGGCGCCGAGGCTCGCGGCGCCGAACAGATTGTGCCCGCAGCCATGGCCGGCCGCGCCCGGCTCCAGCGCCTCCTTGCCGGGTTGCGCCTTCTGAGAGATCCCGGGGAGAGCGTCGAACTCGCCGAGAATGCCGATCACCGGCTGACCCTCGCCGAAGCTCGCGATGAACGCCGTCGGCATCCCGGCCACGCCGCGCTCGACGCGGAAGCCCTGGCCCTCAGCCCAGTCGGCCAGCGTCTTGGATGACCGCGTCTCGCGCAGAGCCGTCTCGGCAAAGCGCCAGATCTGGTCGGAGAGCCCCGTCAGCTCGGAGCGATGCGTGTCGATCGAGGCCATGGCGGCCTCCTTGTTGGCGCTCACTTTGACCTGATTCTTGGCGACCGGCTTCTTGGCCGGAGCCGGCTTCGCGGCGGCCAGAGCTGGAAGCAGCAGGAGCAGACAGACGGATGCGGCAGTCGTAGACAGGCGGCGGCTCATGAACCCTCCTTGTGGGATTTCAGGAAAACCGCCTGGGATTGTAGCGTGAACCGGAGAGGGTTCTACGCGATGTCATCCCGAGGTGCGGGCACATCCGGGTACGGGTCCAGCCTTTCACCCAGCGCCCCCATCGCGGCCAGGAACAGATGAGGGAAGGAGAGCGGCACGGTCCGGCAGAGGTGGAGTATGCGGCGCCTGAGGTCCGCGCCCTCTTGGCCGGGCCGGGCGGCCAGGCGATAGATCTCGCGCCAGTCGGCGAGATTGCCGCGGTCAAGGATCTGCGCTAGGACTTCGTCGCTCTCCAGGACGAGCCGGTTCCGGTTCCAGAGCGCCTGCGACGTGAAAGAGACCGATTCGCTCATGGCTCGTTCTCCTGGGGGCTGAGCAGCGCGGCTCCCAGGATCCGTGCCCAGAAGCGCCCGCGATCAGTGAGATACCGCCAGTCGTTCCAGGGAGCCTTCAGGCCCTTGTAGCTCGCAAGGTCGATCTCCATTGCATCGACCGGCTGCGCCGCTCCGAGCCGCTCGACCACTTCGGCCAAGACGGACGCACCGCTGGGCTGGGGATAAAGCTCGTCGAGCGGCCGCATGGCGGATTGCGCACCCGTTTCTCCCAAGCGCTCAAGGAGGACCACGGTGTCGAGATAGTCCCGCGTCGTGAGGCGCGTCGCGAGAAGCCAGGCCTTGATCCGCGCCATCTCGGCCAACGTCGGCACGCGCAGGCCGGCAATCTCCTCCGTCTCCAGCGGGCGAATGCGCCGTTGCTGGCGAATGCCTGTGAGCACGCCATCGAGGCGGCCGAGGAGCAGAACCGGCCGCCGAGCGCGAGCCGTCTGCCAACCGGCGGCTGCCTCCAGATCGGCCATGACCTGATCGAACCTCTCCGCCAGATCGGAGAGAACGTGATCACCGTCCAAGCTGATCCGATGTCCGGCATGGAGGGCCGCCGCCGTACCGCCAACCAGGACCGCCCCTGGAACCAGCGCCTGCAAATGGCGCTCGGCGGCCAGCAGCTTTTCCCATTCAGGTAACGAATCCGCAGCCATGCTTTGAAGCTTAGCGCAGGTCAAGGGCCAGAGCGCCCGGGGGCGCGCTCACTCATACCGCAACGCCTCGATCGGATCCAACCCCGCCGCCCGCCGCGCCGGCCAGAGGCCGAAGAAGACGCCCACCGCGGCCGAGAAGAAAAAGGCGATCACGATGGCTTCTACGGAGACTGCGGTGTTCCAGCCGGCCATCCGCTGCATGGCCACCGCCCCTCCCACCCCGACCATCACGCCGATGGCTCCTCCCGCCAGGCAAAGCACCAGCGCCTCGATGAGGAACTGCAGCAGGATGTCCCGCCGCCGCGCTCCGAGGGCTTTGCGGACGCCGATCTCGCGCGTCCTCTCGGTCACCGAGACGAGCATGATGTTCATGATGCCGATGCCTCCGACCAGGAGCGACACCATGGCGATGCCGGCGAGGAGGAAGGAGAACGTGCGGCTCGTCGAGCGGAAGGTTTCCAGCAGGGTCGTCTGGTTGCGGATCGAGAAGTCGCTCGGTTGCGCCATGCGCAGGCGGTGCGCCCGCCGCAGCACCCTGTCGATCTCGGCGATCGCCGGCTCGATGTCTTTCTCGCTCAGGGCCTGGACCTGGATCGATCCGACCCGGTCGGTGCCGAAGACGCGGAGCTGCGCGGTCGAGAGCGGGATGTAGACCTCGTCGTCGGGGTTCTGGAAGCCGGTCGATCCCTTCGACTGGAGCACTCCGATCACCTCGAACGGGATGCCCCGGACGCGGATCGTCTGCCCCACCAGGGCCGTCGTTTGGGTCCGCAGGGAATCGCCGACCAGGGCGCCGAGCACGGCGATGCGGCGGCGTCCACGCTCTTCGGCTTCGTTGAAGATCCGGCCGACGGCGAGCTGGTGGCTCTGGATCTCGAAGAAGGCGGGCCAGACCCCCTCCACGTTGATGTTGCCGTTCGCTCCCTGGTACTCGACCTGGAGCCGCTGCTGCATCTGCGGGCTCACCCGGAGGATCGCCTGAGGATCGGCGGTCAGCGCCTGGGCGTCGTCGGGCGTGAGCCGCGCGTCCCCGCGGTCGACGCCGCCGAACAGCTCCTGGCCCGGACGTACGGTGAGCACGTTGGTCCCCAGACCCTGGAGCCGCTCCTGGACCATGCGCTGCGCCCCTTCGCCGAGCGCGACCATGGCGATCACCGCGGCGATGCCGATGATGATGCCGAGCGCGGTCAGGAACGAGCGGAGCTTGTTGGCGCGGACCGCCTCCAGGGCGACGCGGAAGATCTCACCGAGCAGCATGGGCTCTCCCTCCTCCGCTCACTGGCCGCCCCGCCGGCCGCCCCCCTGCGCGCCTCCTTGCCCACCGCCCGAACGCTGCGGGCCGCCGCCGAACATACCGCCGCCGGCGCGCTCGCGCATCCGCGACGAGAACTGCTCCTGCTGTTGCTGCAGGCGCGCCACCGAGATCATGTAGACATCCGTCCCGGGCTTCAGGCCGCCCACGACCTCGGTGTAGTCCCAATCGGAGAGGCCGAGGATCACCACCCGCGGCTCGGGCCCGTTCGCCCCGTGTACGAACACGACGCCGGGACGGGCTCCCGCCGTGGGATCGACCGCCGGCCCCCCTCGATTCGGACGTGGACCGCGAGGGCCTTCCGGGCCGCGCCGCTGCCGCAGGGCCGCCAGGCGCGACCGGACGTCCGCCTCTTTGAGCCCCAGCACCGCTCCGGCCGTAGGCGCCTCGCGCAGCGACACCACGGCGCCGTTCGGCACTGCCGTCACGTTCTTACGGCTCGCGATGTCGATCGACACCTCGGCGTTCATCCCGGGCTTCAAGAGACCTTCCGGGTTGTCCAGCTGGATGAGCACCGGGAACATCGTGACGTTCTGCTCGACCACGGCCTGCGGCTCGATCTTCGTGACGGTGCCCCGGAAGGTGCGGCCGGGATAAGCCTCCACGGTCACCGCCGCCGGCTGGCCCGGAGCGATGCGGCCGATGTCGATCTCGTCGACCAGGGCGCGGGTCCGTACGGTCCCGAGGTCGGCCATCTTGACCAGAGTGGTCCCCCCCGAAACGTTGCCGCTCGCCGAGGCGATGATCTGCCCCTGCTCCACCGTCTTTTCGATCACCGTGCCGGAGATGGGAGAGCGGATGGTCACGTCGCCCGTCTTCTCGCGCGCCAGCCGGAGGTTGGTCTCGGCCTTGAGGAGCTGGGCGCGGGCATTGGTCTCGGTGAGCTGAATGTTCTCCAGATCCTGCGTGCTCAGCACGCCGGCGCCCGCCAGGTTCTCGATGCGCTTGCGCTGCGCCGCCGCCGTGCTCACCTCGGCCCGCGCCACCTCGACGTCGGCCTCGGCCTGCTCGAACGCATTGCGCACGTCGCGCGGATCGATCTCGGCGATCAGCTCGCCCTGCCGCACCTGGCTCCCGGTCTCGACCG
>DATFPH010000336.1:0-32203 GCA_035264905.1 Thermoanaerobaculia bacterium | reverse complement strand
TGGGGTCTTTCGCGACCGCGCGGTGGCGCTGCTCTTTGCCGCCGTGCTGCCCGGCACCGGGCGGGACGCGGCGTTCCGCCTGCGGAAGGAAGCCGAAGCCGCGGGCTTTGCGATCGAATCCGGCACCGGCGAGGTCGCCGGCCACCTGAAGTTGTTCGACGAGTCGCTGGTCGCCGCGGCGCATGCGGCCGAGTGCCTGGTGCGCCAGCCGGAGTGCCTGGCGAATCTGCTGGAGGCGGCGGGAGGATTGGCCCTCGAACGAGCCGGCGTGATTCTCGACGCCCGGCTCGGCGATTCCGGCCCCGATCTGCCGCCCGCCGCCGCCGTGGCATAAGCTTCCCGCCCCCCGGCGGACGGGTCACCCGAGCCGGCGGGGGGCATTTCCTTTCCGGCGGGTGGCTTCCGACCTTCGGCGGGCCTCACCCGACCCGGGACGGTTGGTTCCTGACCCGTGGGTCAACCAACCTGACCCACAGGTCAACCATCCTGACCCGCGGGTCAACCGACCTGACCCGTGGGTCAACCGACCTGACCCGTGGGTCAAACCGCCCGACCCGTGGGTCAACCGTCCTGACCCGTGGGTCAACCGTCCTGACCCGTGGATCAACCGTCCTGACCCGCGGGTCAACCGTCCTGACCCGCGGGTCAACTCGCAGCAGCGGCGACCTTGGCGAACGTGGCGTTGAGCTTGGCCAAGGCGGCGCCGAGGATCGCTTCGGCCGGCTGCAACGCCTGTGCCGCTTGGCGAAGCCTCGCCTGCCACGATAAAGTTCTCCTCATGACCCGTACCCGCAACTTCCTCCCCCTCGCAGGATTCCTGGTCTGCGTCGTCGCTTTCCTGAGCTATTTCTTTGTCTTTGCCCAGTTCGCGGTGACGCGCGATATCCCATGGGCGAGCTGGCTGCTCTTCGCGGCCGGTCTCGGCCTGCTGGGCGCGGGCATCCGCCGCGCCTTCCGGGCGCCGCAGCGCTACCGCGGCCGGATCGCGGGGCCGATCCTCGGCGCCCTCAGCCTGGCCATCGTCGGACTCTTCCTCTTCCTCACTCTGGCGTTTTCCCGGCAATTGCCGGACTCCGCGGGCGCTCCCCGGGTCGGCCAGAAGGCGCCCGACTTCACCCTGCCGGACACCCAGGGCCAGCCCGTACAGCTCGCCAGCCTCCTGAGACCGCAACGTGGCGAAGGCCCGCCCGGCTGGGCGCTGCTCATCTTCTACCGCGGCTCCTGGTGACCGTTCTGTAACTCCGAGTTACGGAGTTTCCAGGAACGGCTTCCCGACTTCGAATCTCGCGGCATCCGCGTGGTGGCGATCAGCGCCGATCCGCCCGAGGCGTTGCGCGAGCACCTCGCCAAGACCGGCTGGACGTACACGTTTTTGAGTGATCCGAAAGCCGAGGCGATCCGCCGGTACGGCCTCGTCCATGCCGGAGCAGGAGCCGGCGGCCAAGACATCGCCCGGCCGGCGGAGATCCTGATCGATCCCACCGGCACGGTCCGCTGGGTCGAGCTGACCGAGGACTATCGGGTCCGCGCCCGGCCCGAGACGGTGCTCGACGTGTTCGACCGGTTGGCGCGAGGTGCGGTGTGACGCTCCTCACACGCGCCCTGCTGGCGCTCAACCCGCGCCAGCGCATCCGCGCGGCCTTCACCCAGCACTATCGCTCGGGTGATTGGATGGAGCCGGAGACCGTCTCGGGGCGCGGCTCCACCCTGGACCGGACGGCCGCGATCCGGCGCGAGCTGCCCGCGCTGCTGCGGGAGCTCGGCGTCCGCAGCATCCTGGATGCGGGCTGCGGCGATTTCCATTGGTTCCAGGCCATGGAGACGGCGTTGGACAGCTATGTCGGCGTCGAGGTCGTCGAGGAGCTCGCGGCGATCAATCAGGAACGCCATGGCGACGATCGGCGCCGGTTCGTCTCTCTGGACGTCACCCGCGACGACCTGCCGCGCGTCGACCTGGTGCTGTGCCGGGACTGTCTCGTGCACCTCAAAAACGGACAGGTGCGTGCGGCGCTGCAGAACTTTCAGCGCAGCGGCACGACCTATCTCCTCGCCACCACGTTCACCGGGGACCATCCCAATGAAGAGGCTCCGCTGGGAGGATGGCGCCCGCTCAATCTCGAACGGGCGCCGTTCCGCCTGGGGCCGCCGCTGCGGTTGATCAGCGAACGGGAGTCGGTCGAGGATGCGCGGTATCTCGACAAGAGCCTCGGGCTGTGGGCCTTGCGGAAACCGCGTTGATTGCCTACCCCTTCGGCCTATCCCTTCTTCTTCCCGCCCTTCGACTTCTTCAGGAAGTCCTCGACCTGCTCCAGGAGCCTGCGGGTCATCTCGAAGTCCTCGGGGATCTTGGAGCTCGCGGCCAGCTCTTGCAGTGGTCGATCTCGACACTGGTGGCTCCCGGATGGCTCGGGCGCACGACCGGCCTGGGCGAGAGGACCAAGCTCCTGCGGACGTTCGGAGTCCGCGAGGCGGTCAACGGAGTCGGCGTGCTGATGCAGCGCCGGCCGGCGCTCGGCCTCTGGGCGCGGGTGGCGGGCGACGCGCTGGATACGGCGGTGGTGGTGAAAGCTCTGCGCAACAACGAGGGTCCGCGCAAGCGCCTGACCGCCACGCTGGTGGCGCTCCTGGGCGTCGGCGCCCTCGACCTCGCCTGTGCCCGGATGCTCCAGAGCCGCTAGGCTGGCCTTGCTACTCCTCTCCCCGTTTGTTACGGTACCCGCGGTCCCACAACACATCCACGGGAGAGGAGAGGAACCATGGCAAGACGAGGCGGTTTCCGGACGCAGGCACCCAAATCGGCCACAGTCGTCGTCTCTGGAGTCCTCTGGCTGCTCGGTCTGGTGGCCGGCCTGGGGGCGATTTCGCTCCCCAACGGCTTGGGCTTCTGGTGCCTGGTCATCGCCGGGCTGCTGTTGATCCTGGGCTCGCTGTTCGACGGCCTCTGAGGGATCGATTCCTGCGCCCGGCCTCAACGCGTGCCGGGTTCCAAAACCTTCTCGTCGATGATCGTGAGACGGGCGGGCAGGGGACCCGAGCGGAGCAGGATGGCGAGATCCTGGGCCTGTTCGCGGGTGAAGCCTCCTTCGATGATTCCGGCGTCGCCGATGCGTGAGTTGATCACCGGCGCAGACATCACGCGCCCGTCGAGCACGATGGCCAGCCTCGATCCGATGTTCGCGCCGGTCGCCTCGGAAAAGACAGCCGCCGCTTCCGGCGTCAAACGGAACTCGACGATCGGCTGGCCGAACTGGCCCATGCCGGGCTGCGCGGTCGCGATATCCCGGCCCGCGATCACCGGCTTCCGTTCGACGGCAAAGAACGCCTCTCCCGTCACCTGGCCGTTTTCGCCCTTCATCTCCTGCTTCAGGATCTCCAGATCGGACGGCAACTGCCCCTGGAAATGGCTGAGCACGGCGTCTTCGGAGGTGAGATCCGGCCCCTGGACCGGAAAGCGGACGAGGCGCAGCTCGAGGAGAGCATCCGACTGGATGAGGCGGCGCAACCGCTCCAGATCGTCGACTCCGGAAGCTCGGATCGAGAGGCGGTCGGCACCGGCCGTCTCGATCGCCGCATCGCGGACGCCGAGCTCGTCCAGGCGCTTGCGGAGCGTGGCCCGGGTCTCGGCCAGAGCCGTCTCGGCACGGACGTCCGGCTCCTGCTGCACCTGAAGAGTCATCTGCACGCCCGGACCGGAGGGGTGCATGCAGCCCGCGAAACCCGCCGCCAGCATGAGGACAAGAAACGCCTGTGCGCAACGTGGTCGGCTCATCATCTCCTCCCTATTGCCTGAGGACCTCTCCAGCTTATGTCTTTCCGGGCGGCTGGAAAAGGCGGACGGGGAGACTTTGTGCGAGAATCGAGGCAGCCAGAGCCCATGCCCATGAACGCCGCCCTGAATATCGCCCCGACGCCCGAGCCGGAGCCTCGCCAACGGCCCTCCGCTCCCGAGATCGCCGCGTGGATGCTCACCGCGCTCGCCCTGTTCCTCGTCCTCCATCTGCACCTGCTGGCGGCGCTGATCGGCGGGCTGGCGGTCTACGAGCTCGTCCACATCGTGGCGCGCAAGCTGCGCTTCCTCGGCAACGGCGCCCGGGATGCCCGAAAATATCTCGCCGTCACCCTGCTCGCGGTGCTCATCGTCGCGCTGCTGACCCTCGCGATCGTCGGCATCATCGCGTTCTTCCGCAGCGAGCAGGGCAACCTCCCGGCGTTGCTCGGCAAGATGGCCGACATCCTGGACGGCTCCAGGGAGCACCTGCCCGTCTGGCTCGCCCGCGAGCTCCCCGCCAATGCCGATGAGCTGAAAAACGACGTGGTGGCCTGGCTCCGCGAGCACGCCAAGGAGCTCCAGATGTTCGGGGCCGAGCTCGGGCGGACGTTCCTCCACGCGCTGATCGGCATGATCATCGGCGCCCTGGTCTCGCTCAACGAGACGCGCAAGGCGGCGCACCGTGCGCCGCTGTCCGCGGCGCTGACCGAGCGGGCCGATCTTCTCGGCAACGCGTTCCGGCGCATCGTCTTCGCCCAGGTGCGCATCTCGGCGCTCAACACGGCGCTGACGGCCATCTATCTCCTGATCGTGCTGCCTCTCCTCGGGGTCCACCTGCCGTTCACCAAGACGCTGATCGCCATCACCTTCGTCGCCGGCCTGATCCCGGTGGTCGGCAACCTGATCTCGAACACGGTCATCGTCGTCGTCAGCTTCTCCTACTCGCTGGGCGTCGCGCTCGGCTCCCTGGTCTTCCTGGTCGTGATCCACAAGCTGGAGTACTTCGTCAACGCGCGGATCGTGGGCAATGAGATCCAGGCGCGCGCCTGGGAGCTGCTGCTGGTGATGCTGGCGATGGAGTCGGCGTTCGGCATCGCCGGCCTGATCGCCGGGCCGATCTATTACGCCTACCTCAAATCCGAGCTGTCGGCCCGCGGGCTGATCTGAGCCTCCGCCGCCTCGGCGAGGAGGTTCTCGAGATCGAGGGCGCGCGTGTACATCGCGAGCTCCCCTTCGGGCGTGCGGGGCCAGGCCTCGCGCGGACGGTCCCAGTACAGCTCGACGCCGTTGTCGTCGGGATCGCGCAGGTAGAGGGCTTCGCTGACCCCGTGGTCGGCCGCGCCGTCGAGCGGGATGCCGGCCCGGACCAGCCGCAGGAGAGCGCCGGCGAGCTCGGCGCGGGTCGGATAGAGGATGGCGAGGTGGTAGAGCCCGGTCGTGCCCGGGGGCGGCGGCGTGCCTCCCCGGCTCTCCCAGGTGTTCAGCCCGATGTGGTGGTGGTAGCCGCCGGCCGAGATGAACGCCGCGCCGGGACCATAGCGCTGGGTCAGCTCGAAGCCGAGGACTCCGCAGTAGAAGTCGAGCGCGCGCTGCAGGTCGGCCACCTTGAGATGGACGTGACCGATGCGGACGCGCGGGTCGATCGGATGCTGGTCGATGCCTGCCATTGACGATGCCACAGCGGGACGATACCATTCCCGCCACAATGGCAAACAGAAGCAGCAGCACCTTCGAAAAGCGGAAGAAAGAGCTGGCGCGCAAGGAGAAGCAGCAGCAGAAGGAAGAGCGCCGGGCCCAGCGCAAGCTGGAGCGCGAGCAGAACCCGGGTGCGGACCCGCTCGACGGCATTGTGCCGGGGCCCCAGCCCCGGGACGACGAGGACTGACCGCGGCCCGCCTGCCGGGCTCCCCCCGCAGGGCTTCCTGGCAACAGATCTCCTTCCGGCTCCTCTAGACCAAAGATCCAACCCACCGAGCTCGCAGAGCTGCTGAGCCCTCAGCGAAGATCGTTGTCCGCTGACCTCAGCCGCTCTCGCCTTTCCTCCAGCTCATCGCCGGGCGTGGTATCTTCTGAAGCCCCTTTCGGGCTACTCCCAAGGAGTTTTGCAGTGGTCATGCGCGAATGCCCCCCCCTGGAGCAGCAGCTCGATGATTGGAAGCGCCAGCTCGCCGGCGCGCCCCAGGTGCTGGAGCTGCCCACCGACCGGGCGCGGCCCGCCGTCCAGACCTACCGCGGCGGCTCGCGGCGCGCAGCCCTGCCGGCGGCACAGGCGGACGCGGTGCGCGCCCTCTGCCGGCGCGAGGGGGTGACGCCTTTCGTGGTCCTGCTCGCCGCCTGGGCGGTCCTCCTGGGACGCCACGCCGGCCAGGAGGACGTGCTGGTGGGCACGCCGGCCGCCGGGACCGTCAACACGCTGGTGCTGCGGATCCGGATGGAAGGCTCTGACCGGGAGGGAAATGGGATCAATTCCTTCCGGGAGCTGCTGGCAGGCGTGCGCTCCACCGTGCTCGACGCCTATGCCCACCAGGACGTCCCCTTCGCGCGGCTGGTCGAGGAGCTGGTGCCCGAGCGGGACCTCTCCCGTCCCGCTCTCGTCCAGGTCCTGTTCGCCTTGATCCCGGGGGTCGCCGCGAAATTCGACCTCGATCTATCTCTCGGGGAAGAGGCGGACGGCTTCGAAGGGGTGCTGGGGTACAACGCGGACCTGTTCGACGGCAGCACGGCCGAGCGCCTGCTGGCCCGCTTCGCCGTCCTGCTGGAGGCCGCCGCCGGCGATCCCGGGATGCCGGTCGCCGAGCTGCCGCTCCTTCTCCCCGCGGAGCGGCAGCAGATGCTGGTGGAATGGAACGACACGCCGCAGACCCTGCCGAATACCGCGCCGCGCGAGGCGAGCTTCCCCGAGCTGTTCGCGGCGGCGGCGCGCGCGTTTCCCGAGGAGCCGGCGGTGATCTCCGCCGCAGGGGAGGCCTGGAGCTACCGGCGGCTCGACGAGGCGTCGGACCGGCTCGCCCGGCGGCTCCGCGCGCTCGGCGTCGGGCCGGATCAGGCGGTGGGCCTCTGCATGGAGCGCGCGCCGGAGCTGATCCTCGGCGTCGTCGCCATCCTCAAGGCGGGCGGCGTCTACCTGCCGCTCAATCCCGCCCATCCCGACGAGCGCCTGGATTTCCAGCTCGACGACACCGGCGCCGCGCTGGTGCTCGTCCACGCCGGGACCCGGGAGCGCCTGGAGGGGCGCCGCCGGATCGAGGTGGACCCTGAGATCTCTCTCGACGAGGGGCAGGGCGGCCCCCTCGGGCCGGTCCCGGCCGAGAGCCTGGCCTACATCATCTACACCTCGGGGTCCACGGGGATCCCGAAAGGAGTCGGCGTCCCGCACGGAGCGGCGATGGTCCACGCCGCCACGATCGTGGAGGACGACGCCCTGCGCCCCGGGGAGCGGGTCGTGCAGTTCTCCTCGCCGAGCTTCGACGTGTCGCTGGAGCAGATGCTGCCGACCCTGATCTCGGGAGCGGCCGTGGTGCTGCGCGGCGAGGACCTGGCGAGCCCGGCGGAGATGCTGCCCGCCTTCGCCCGGCTGGGGGTCACCAGCGCCAACCTGCCGACCGCCTACTGGCACCAGGCGGTCCAGGAGTGGCCGGAGGAGTCGGCTCCTCCCCTGCCTTTGCAACTGCGCGTCCAGTGCGTCGGCGGCGAGGCCATGCTGCCCGAGGCGGCGCGCCGCTGGATGGCGCTGGCCGGACCGCTCGGGCTCGGCAACGTGCGCCTGATCAATGGCTACGGCCCGACCGAGACGGTGGTGACCGCGACGCGCTACACGGTCCCGGGCTCCATCCCTCCGGGTGCCTCCTCGGTGCCGATCGGCCGGACTCTGCCGTTCCGTGCCGCCTACGTGATCGACGGCCGCGGAGATCTGCAACCGTTGGGGGTCCTGGGCGAGCTCTGCCTCGGCGGGGTGATGGCGCGCGGCTATGTGAACCGGCCGGAGCTGACCGCCGAGAAGTTCGTGCCGAATCCCTGGAGCGGCGAGCCGGGCGCGCGGATGTACCGGACCGGGGACCTGGTGCGCCAGCTGCCGGGCGGCGAGCTCGACTATTTCGGCCGCATCGACCGGCAGGTGAAGATCCGCGGCTTCCGCATCGAGCCCGGAGAGATCGAGGCCGTCCTCGCCAGCCACCCGGCCGTGAAGGAGTGCGCGGTCGTGGTCCGCGAGGACCGCCCGGGATCGCGCCGGCTGGTGGGGTATGTGGTCCTGGATCGGACCGATCTGACGGATCGGACCGATCGGACTGATCTAAAGCCCGCCCTGGCCGCCTGGCTCCGCGAACGGCTGCCCGATTACATGATTCCCGCGGCCTTCGTGGTTTTAGACACCCTGCCGCTGACCGCCAACGGGAAGCTGGACCGCAGGGCGCTGCCGGCTCCGGAACGGGGGACCTCGGAAGAGGAATCGGCGGCGCCTTCCGATCCGGTCGAGGGGCTGATCGCCGGGATCTGGGCCCAGGTGCTGGAGCTGGACCGCGTCGGCCTCCGCGACGACTTCTTCGCCCTCGGCGGACATTCCCTGCTCGCCACCCAGGTGATCTCGCGCCTGCGGGATCTCCTCCAGGTGGAGGTCCCGTTCCGCACGCTGTTCGAGCACCCGACCGTCGCGGAGCTCGCCCGGATGATCCAGGAGGAGCGCCGCCCGTCGACCCTCCCACCGCTCGATCCCGGCGGTTTCCGCGCAACGGGCGAGAACCCTCCCCTGTCGTTCGCCCAGCAGCGGCTCTGGTTTCTCGATCAGCTCGCGCCGGGGAGCCCGGCCTACAACATCCCCCTGGCCGAGCGGCTGCGGGGCGAGCTCTCGGCGGAGCTGCTGGCGCGGGTCTTCGCCGAGATCGTGCGCCGCCATGAGGGGGTGCGCACCACGTTCGCCGCGAGAGAAGGGCAGCCGGTGCAGGTGATCGCTCCGGCGGACGCGCCCCCGCTGCCGGTCGTGGACCTGTCGGGCCTGGTCGATCGGGAAGGGCGGGCAGACCGGGAGGCGGAGGCGCTCCGCATCGCGGTGGAGGAAGCGTACCGTCCGTTCGACCTGGCGACAGGGCCCTTGCTGCGCCTGGGCCTGGTGCGGCTGGGAGAGCTGGACCACCTGCTGCTGATCACGATGCACCACATCGTCTCGGACGGGTGGTCCGTCGGCGTGCTGCTGCGCGAGGTGGGGGTCCTCTACGCGGCCTTCTCCCAGGGCAGGCCGTCTCCCCTGCCGGAGCTGCCGGTGCAGTCCGCCGACTTCGCGGTCTGGCAGCGGAGCTGGTTCCAGGGCGAGGTCCTGGAGCGGCAGCTCGCCTACTGGAAGCGCCAGCTCGACGGCGCGCCCCAGGTGCTGGAGCTGCCCACCGACCGGCCGCGTCCCGCCGTCCAGACCTACCGCGGCGGCGCGCGGCGCGCGGCCCTGACGGCGGCGCGGGCGGACGCGGTGCGCGACCTCTGCCGGCGCGAGGGGATGACGCCCTTCATGGTCCTGCTCGCCGCCTTGGCGGTCCTCCTGGGGCGCCACGCCGGCCAGGAGGACGTCCTGGTGGGCTCGCCGATCGCCGGCCGCACCCGGCGGGAGATCGAGGACCTGATCGGGCTCTTCGTCAACACGCTGGTGCTGCGGAGCCGGATGGAAGGCTCTGACCGGGAGGGAAATGGGATCAATTCCTTCCGGGAGCTGCTGGCGAGCGTGCGCTCCACCGCGCTCGACGCCTACACCCACCAGGACCTCCCGTTCGAGCGGCTCGTCGAGGAGCTGGTCCCCGAGCGGGACCTCTCCCGCACCGCCCTCATCCAGGTCTTGTTCGTCTTTCAGAACACCCCCGGGACCGACCTCGCGATCCCGGGGGTCGCCGCGACGCCGGTCACCTTCGACGCCGACCTGGCGAAGCTGGACCTCGACCTGGCTCTCTGGGAAGGGGCGGACGGCTTCGAAGGGGTCCTGTGGCACAACGCGGACCTGTTCGACGGCAGCACGGCCGAGCGCCTGCTGGCCCGCTTCGCGGTCCTGCTGGAGGCCGCGGCCGGCAATCCCGGGATGCCGGCCGCCGAGCTGCCTCTCCTGCTCCCTGCGGAGCGGCAGCAGATGCTGGCGGAATGGAACGACACCCCGGGCGCCTCGCCTCGCGAGGCGAGCTTCCCCGAGCTGTTCGCAGAGGCGGCGCGCGCGTTTCCCGAGGAGCCGGCGGTGATCTCCGCCCAAGGGGAGGTCTGGAGCTACCGGCGGCTCGACGAGGCGTCGGACCGGCTGGCCCGGCGGCTGCGCGGGCTGGGTGTCAGGATGGATCAAGCCGTGGGTCTCTGCATGGAGCGCTCGCCGGAGCTGATCCTCGGCGTCGTCGCCATCCTCAAAGCCGGCGGCGTCTACCTGCCGCTCAATCCCGCTCATCCCGACGAACGGCTGGATTTCCAGCTCGACGACACCGGCGCCGCGCTCGTGCTCGTCCACGCCGGGACCCGAGAGCGCCTGGAGGGGCGCCGCCGGATCGAGGTGGACCCTCAGCGCTCCCTCGACGAGGGGGACGGCGGCTCCCTCGGACCGGTCCCTGCCGAGAGCCTGGCCTACATCATCTACACCTCGGGGTCCACGGGGATTTCGAAAGGCGTGGGCGTCCCGCACGGCGCGGCGATGGTCCACTCCGCCACGATCGCGGAGGACGACGCCCTGCGCCCCGGGGAGCGGGTCGTGCAGTTCTCCTCGCCGAGCTTCGACGTCTCCCTGGAGCAGATGCTGCCGACCCTGATCTCGGGAGCGGCCGTGGTGCTGCGCGGCGAGGACCTGGCGAGCCCGGCCGAGATGCTCCCCGCCTTCGCGCGGCTGGGCGTCACCAGCGCCAACCTGCCGACCGCCTACTGGCACCAGGCGGTCCAGGAGTGGCCGGAGGAGTCGGCGCCTCCCCTGTCCTTGCGGCTGCGCGTCCAGTGCGTCGGCGGCGAGGCCATGCTGCCCGAGGCGGCGCGCCGCTGGATGGCGCTGGCCGGGCCGCTGGGGCTCGGCAACGTGCGCCTGATCAATGGCTACGGCCCGACCGAGACGGTGGTCACCGCGACCCGCCATACGGTCCCGGGCTCGATCCCCCCGGGAGCCTCCTCGGTGCCAATCGGCCGGACTCTGCCGCACCGCGCAGCCTACGTGGTCGACGGCCACGGAGACCTGCAACCGCTGGGGGTCCTGGGCGAGCTCTGCCTCGGCGGAGTGATGGCGCGCGGCTACGTGAACCGGCCGGAGCTGACGGCGGAGCGGTTCGTGCCGAATCCGTGGAGCGGCGAGCCGGGCGCGCGGATGTACCGGACCGGAGACCTGGTGCGCCAGCTGCCAGGCGGGGAGCTCGACTATTTCGGCCGCATCGACCGGCAGGTGAAGATCCGCGGCTTCCGCATCGAGCCCGGAGAGATCGAGGCCGTCCTCGCCAGTCACCCGGCGGTGAAGGAGTGCGCGGTCGTGGTCCGCGAGGACCGGCCGGGATCGCGCCAGCTGGTGGGGTATGTGGTTCTGAATCGGACCGATCGGACCGATCCGACCGATCCGTCCGATTTGAAAACAACAGCCCTGGCCGCCTGGCTCCGCGGGCGGTTGCCCGACTACATGGTCCCCGCGGTCTTCGTGGTCCTGGACGTCTTTCCGCTGACCGCCACGGGAAAGCTGGACCGCAAGGCATTGCCGGCACCGGAACGGGGTGCCTCGGACGCGGAGGGACCGGCCGCGCCCGCCGATCCGGTCGAGGAGCTGATCGCAGGGATCTGGGCCCAGGTGCTGGAGCTGGACCGCGTCGGCCTCCGCGACGACTTCTTCGCGCTCGGCGGCCACTCCCTGCTCGCCACCCAGGTGGCGTCCCGCATCCGCACGGTCCTCGGGACCGAGCTGCCGCTGCGCAAGCTGTTCGAGGCCCGCACCGTCGCGGAGCTCGCCCGGGCCGTGCGGGCCGCGCGCCAGGAGGGGACCGCGCAGGCCCCGCCCGTGGCCCGCCGGGGCGCGGACGTCCTCCCGCCGCTCTCCTTCGGCCAGCAGCGGTTCTGGTTCCTGGAGCGGCTCGACCCGGGCACGCCGGTCTTCAACATCCCGGTGCTCTATGCCCTGCGCGGCCCCTTGGAGGTCGGCACCCTGCGGCGGACCCTGGCCGAGATCGTGCGCCGGCACGAGGCGCTGCGCACCACGATCGCCACCCTGCCGGCCGGGGAGTCCTTCCAGCTCGTCCATCCACCCGCGGAGCCCGGCCTGCCGGTGGCCGACCTGTCGGCGCTCCCGGCGGATCTCCGCGAGAGTGAGGCGGAGCGCGCGGCCGAGCGCGAGACCCGGCGCGGGCTCTCTCCGGAGCGGGGCCCCCTCGTCCGCTTCCTGCTCCTGCGCTCCAGAGCGGAGGAGCACCGGTTCGTGGCGACCTTCCACCACCTGATCACGGACGGCCTCTCGATGTCCGTCTTCGAGCGGGAGCTCCTGGCGCTCTACGAGGCCTTCTCCGCCGGGCGCCCGTCCCCGCTCCCCGAGCTGCCCGTCCAATACCCGGATTACGCGGTGTGGCAGCGCGGGACCCTCGCCGGCGATCGTCTCGTGGACCAGGTGGCGTTCTGGCGCCGTCGGCTGGCCCCGCCGCTCGCGGCGCTGCGGCTGCCCACCGACCATCCGCGGCCGGAGGTCCCGAGCCCGCGCGGCAGCGAGATCCAGAGGCGGCTCCCCCGCGAGCTGGCGGACGCGGTGCGGGAGCTGTCGCGGCGGGAGGGCTCGACCCTCTACATCACCCTGCTGGCGGCGTTCATGGCCCTGCTGCACCGCGCCACGGGGCAGCGGGACCTGGTGCTCGGCACGCCGGTCTCGCTGCGGGAGCGCTCCAACGTCGAAGAGCTGATCGGCATGTTCATCAACACGCTGGTGATTCGCGCCGAGGTGGGGAGCGGCGCGAGCTTCCGGGCGCTCCTGGCGCACGTCCGCGAGCGGGTGCTGGAGGCGTTCGATCACCGGGACGTCCCCTTCGAGCGGCTCGTCGAGGAGCTGCAGCCGGAGCGCGGCCCGAACGATCCCCCGTTCTTCCAGCTCATGTTCGCCCTGCTGACCACGCAGGAGAGATCGCTCCAGGCGGGCGATCTGGAGCTGCGCCCCCTCGCTCTGAGAGCCGACACGGCCCAGTTCGAGCTGACTCTCTACATGGTCGATACCGGACGGGAGCTGATCTCGGAGGCCGATTACCGCACCGATCTGTTCGACCGGGGGACGATCGATCGGATGCTCGCCGCCTGGCAGGCGCTCCTCGAAGCCGCGACGGCCGCTCCGGACCTTCCCCTGACCGAGCTGAACATTCCAGTCTGGACTCCGGAGGTGCGGCACCCGGCCGTCCCCGCGGCGGCAGCGCCTGCCGCGGCCTCGGCCGTCCAGGCCGACGCCGCGCGCGAGGCCCAGCTCAGCGAGATGAAGTCGCAGCTCAGCGACGCGCAGAAGGACCGGCTGAAGGAGAGGTTGCAGAGGCTGAAGCGGGGCTCGTGATCTCTACGGGGTCGCGCGGACCTCCTCGATCAGCAGCTCCTCCACCTTCTTCGCCAGGGCCGCGATGGTCCGCTCCTCGTAGATGCTGCGCAGCGGGATCTCCATCTCGAAGGCGTCGCGCAGGCGCCGCATCACCTGGAGCAGCAGCAGCGAGTGCCCGCCCAGCTCGAAGAAGCCGTCGAAGACGCTCAGCCGCTCCACCTTCAGGGCATCGCGCCAGATCTCCGCGATCACCTCCTCGATCTCGTTGCGCGGCGCGACCTGGAGCCGCTCCGTCTCGGCGGCCGCGGGGTCGGGAGCCGGCAGGCCCCGGCGGTCGATCTTGCCCGTGGGGGTCCGCGGCAGCGCGGAGAGGGGGACGAACGCCGACGGCACCATCCAGGCCGGCAGCCGCTCGTCCAGGAAGGCGCGCAGCACGGACGCGGACGCCGTCCGTCCCGGCGCCGGGACGACGTAGGCCACCAGCCGCAGATCCCCCGGGGTCCCCTCCTCCCGGGCCACCACCGCGCACTCCCCCACCTCCGGGCAGGCCGCGAGGGCGGACTCGATCTCCCCCGGCTCGACCCGGAAGCCGCGGATCTTGACCTGCTCGTCCACCCGCCCGGCGAACTCCAGCGTCCCATCCGCCCGGCGGCGCACCCGGTCGCCGGTCCGGTAGAGCCGCGCTCCGGCGACGCCTGAGAACGGATCGGGAAGGAACCGCTCGGCCGTCAGATCCGGCCGGCCCCGATAGCCGCGCGCCACCCCGAGCCCGCCGACCAGGAGCTCCCCGGGGACGTCCACCGGCACCGGCCGCAGGGTGGCGTCGACCCCGTGCGCCTGGACGCCGCGGAGCGGCCGGCCCATCGACACCTCGCGCCACCCGTCGCCGGCGTGCGCCGGGAGGAGCTCGGCCGCGGTGGCCACCACCGTGGCCTCGGTGGGGCCATAGGTGTTGAACAGCCGCACCCGCGGATCGGTCCGGCGCAGCCAGGACGCCACCCGCTCCGGCAGCGGACGCTCGCCGCCGAGAATCACCAGCCGCAGGGCCGCGGGCAGCCCGCGCTCCGCGAGCTCCGGACTGGTCACCAGCTCGTGCCAGAAGGCGGTCGGCAGGTCGAGCACCGTGATCCCGTGCTCCTCGCACCCCCGGAGGAAGCCGTCGACCGTGCCGGCCATCTCGTCGGTGCGCAGCACCAGGGTGCCGCCGGCGGTCAGGCAGGGCCAGATCTCCTCCACGCTGGTGTCGAACCCGAGGGAGGCGAACTGCAACACCCGGTCTCCGGCGCCGATCCCATAAAGCTCGCGCGCCGCGGCCACGAAGGCGGCCAGGGCGCCGTGGGGCACGGCCACGCCCTTGGGGCGGCCGGTCGAGCCCGAGGTGTAGATGACGTAGGCCGTCTGCTCCGGAACCGGCGGCGGCAAGGGAATTCCGCGGGGAGCCGCGTCCTCACCGTCCACGAAGAGGACCTTGCCCGTCCACGGGATCCGGGGGGCCAGCGCGCTGTCGGTGACCAGGACCGCCGGCGCCAGATCCTCCAGAATCCAGCGCAGGCGTTCCGCCGGGAAGGCCGGGTCGAGCGGAGCGTAGGCGCCGCCGGCCCGCAGCACGCCGAGCAGCGCCGCGATCAGCTCGGGGGAGCGCTCCAGGAAGACCGCCACTGGCACCTCGGGGCCGGCGCCGAGGGCCTGCAGCCGCTCGGCGATCGCCCGCGACCGCCGCTCCAGCTCGCCGTAGCTCATCCGCCGGCCGCGATGCCGGAGGGCCTCGGCGCCGGGTGTGCGCGCGGCCTGGGCGGCGAAGAGCGCGGGCACCGGGTCGCGTCCGGCCGTGGCGGCGAGCGGCCGGTTCCAGGTCGACACCTCGCGCCGCTCCGCGGGGGACAGGAGGGGCAGAGCGGAGAGCCGGGCTCCGGGGTCCGCCACCGCGCCTTCGAGCAGGGCGCGCAGATGCCCGGACAGCCGCTGCATCGTCGCTCTCTCGAACAGCTGGTCGTTGTACGAGATCTCGACCAGCAGCTCCTCTCCCTGCTCTTCGACGACGAGACCGAGATCGAGGATGCCCGCGTCCAGAGCCAGCTCCCGCGGCGCCCCCAGGCCGGTCAGGGTCAGGCCCGGCACCTCGATCCGCATCCGCCGCAGATTCTGCAGGAGCAGCATGACCTGGAAGGGGCCGCGGGAGCCCTGGAAGTCGCCGCCGTCCAGCCGCAGCTCCTGGAGCAGCAGCTCGACCGGCAGGTCCTGATGGGCGAACGCCTCCAGCGCCGTCCCGGCGGTGCGCTGCAAAAGCTCGCCGAATCCCGGATCGCCGTCCAGGTCGACCCGCAGCAGGAGGTTGTTGAGGAAGCATCCGATCAGCTCCTCGACCTCCCGGCGGTTGCGTCCCGCCACCGGGGTGCCGACCACGATCCGCTCGTCGCCGCCGGCGCGGTGGAGGATGGACCCCAGGCCGGCGAGGAGGACCATGAAGAGGGAGGCGCCGCGGCCGGCGCCGAGGGCGGACAGGTCCGCCGCCAGACCGGCGGGGAACCTCTCCTCCACCGCGGAGAGATGGTACGGCTGGGGGGCCCGGTGCGGCCGGTCGGTGGGCAGGGCGAGGACCGGCAGCGGCGGCGCGAGGTGCCGGCGCCACCAGGCGATCTCGGCCTCCAGGGCCTCCCCTTGCAGCCGGCGGCGCTGCCAGACGGCGAAGTCGGCGTATTGCAGGCGCGGCGGCGGCAGCGGCGAGGGCTCGCCGGCCGCGAAAGCCTGGTAGAGCGCCGCCAGCTCCTCCATCAGGATGCGCAGCGACCAGCCGTCCATGGCCATGTGATGGACGGTGAGCAGCAGCAGGTGCTCGGCCGGCGCCAGGCGGACCAGGCAGGCGCGCAGCACAGGCCCATGGACCAGGTCGAAGAGGCGGGCCGACTCCTCGGCCTGGAGAGGACCGAGCTCCGCCGCCCGCCGCGCCGCCGGCAGAGCGGAGAGGTCGACCTCCGGCAGCGCGAAGGGCTGTCCGGGGTCCACCACCTGCCGCGGCGCGCCGCCGGAGAGCTCGTAGCGGGTGACGAGGATCTGGTGCCGGCGGATCAGCTCGCGGAAGGCGGCCGCGAGGAGCGCGGGCCGCAGCGCCCCCTCGAGCCGCACGCCCAGGAAGACGTTGAACGCCCCCGACAGCGGGTCGAGCAGGTGGAGGAACCACATCCTCTCCTGCGAGAACGACAGCGGCGCGGGGGCGCTCGGGTCCTCCCGCGGCAGGAGTGGCGCCGCGGCGGCCGCCGGCTGGGCGCGCCGCTCCCGGAGGACGGCGTCGAGCAGCTCGCGCTTCTCCGGCGAGAGGCCGGCGAGCCGGACGGTGAGCGCCCGCCCCGTCCGCTCCACGATCGGGGCTGGCGCGGCCTCCCGGACCCGGGCCTCCGGAGGCGCCGGCAGCGTGTCCTCGGGGCGCTCGCCGCGCAGAACGCTCGCGAGCTGGGCGAGGGTCGGCGCCTGGAACATGGCGCGCAGCGGCAGGTCGATCCCCATCGTCTCGCGGACGCGGGTGACCACCTGGGTGGCGAGGAGAGAGTGCCCGCCGAGGGCGAAGAAGCTGTCGTGGCGGCCGATGCGGTCGACCGGGAGCACCTCCCGCCAGAGATTGGCCAGCCGCTCTTCCAGCGCATCGGCCGGCGGCACGGAGCCCGCCGCATCCACCCGGTGCTCCGGGTCCGGCAGCGCCTTGCGGTCCACCTTGCCGGTGGCGGTGAGCGGCAGCGCCTCCAGGATCACGAAGGCGGAGGGGACCATGAAATCGGGCAGCCGCCCGCCGAGCCAGGCGGCGAGAGCGGACTGGAGATCCGTCGGAGCGGTCGGATCGGACCGATCGGTCCGATTCAGGACGGCATACCCCACCAGCAGGGGCGAGCCCTGGCGGTCCTCGCGGACCATGACGACGGCCTCGCGGACCGCCGGATGGCCGCGCAGCGCGGCCTCGATCTCCCCCAGCTCGATGCGGAAGCCGCGCACCTTGACCTGGAAGTCGATCCGGCCCAGGAACTCCAGCTCGCCGTCCGCCCGGTGGCGCACCAGGTCGCCCGTGCGGTAGACCCGCCCGCCCGGCTCGCCCCAGGGATCGGGCGCGAACCGCTCCGCCGTGAGCTCGGGCCGGTTCAGGTACCCGCGGGCCAGGCCGGCGCCGGCCAGCCAGAGCTCTCCGGCGACGCCGACCGGCACCGGCCGGCCGGCCGGGTCCACCACCCACGCCCGCGTCCCGGGGAGAGGACGGCCGATGGCCGGCGCCCTCTCCGCGGCGCGCGGGATCGACGCGCCCGTCGAGTAGGTCGTGTCCTCCGACGGGCCGTACAGGTTGAGCACCCGTCTCACGGTCCCCGTGGCGTACAGCGCTGCGGCCAGGGCGGCCGGCAGCGGCTCGCCCGCCAGGCTCACCGTCCGCACTGAGTCCGGCAGGCGGCCGCTCCGCACCAGAGCGGTGGCCGCGGAGGGCACCGTGTTGACCAGCCGGACCTCGGAGGCGGCCGGCAGCTCGGGCAGCTCCAGGGCGTCCTCGGCCAGGATCACCGTCCCTCCAGAGGCCAGGGTGGCGAAGATCTCGAACACCGACAGGTCGAAGCAGACCGAGGTGGCGGCGAGCACGCCGGACAGCTCCCCGGCGGAGAACGCCGCGCGCGCCCAGCCGGCCCGGGCCACGGCGCTCCGGTGCTCGATCGCCACGCCCTTGGGACGGCCGGTCGAGCCCGAGGTGTAGATCACGTAGGCGAGGTGACCCGGCAGGACCTCGAAGCCGGACGGCAGGAGGGCCTCCGGCGGCGGCCCGGCGTCCAGGTCGACCAGCCGGGCCGCGGTCTCCGGGAGATCCGCGGCGAGCCGGCCGCGGCTCACCAGCACGGCGGCGCCCGAGTCCGCGAGCATCAGGGCGCGGCGCTCCACCGGATAGGCCGGATCGATCGGCACGTAGGCGCCGCCGGCCGCCAGCACGCCCAGCAAGGTGGCGATCAGGTCGGCCGAGCGCTCCAGGCAGACCGCCACCCGCGTCTCCGGACCGACCCCCAGGGCCCGCAGCCGGCGGGCCATTCCGCCGGCGCGCACGGCGAGGACCGCGTACGTCCAGCGGACCGACCGCGTCACCAGGGCCGTGACGCCCGGGTCCCGCGCGAGCTGGAGGGCGAACAGATCGGGCAGGCTGGAGCCGGCGAAAGCCTCCGGGGTGTCGTTCCACTCCGCCAGGATCTGCTGCCGCTCCGCGGGGAGCAGCAGCGGCAGGTCGGCCAGCTTCCGGCCGGGGCCGGCGAGCGCGGCGGCGAGCAGCGCCTCGAAGCGGGCCAGGAGGCGCGCCGCCGTGGTGCGGTCGAACAGGTCGGCGTTGTGCTCCTGGGTCCCGGCGAAGCCCTCCGGCCCCTCCTGGAAGGCCAGCGAGAGGTCGAACTTCGTCACGGTGCCCGCCAGGTCCACCGGCGCCAGGGAGAGCCCCGGAAGCCGCAGGCTCCCGCCCGGCGCGTTCTGCAGCGCGAAGAGGACCTGGAACAGGGGGGAGTAGGAGAGGTCGCGCTCGGGCGCCAGCTCCTCCACCACCTGCTCGAAGGGGAGGTCCTGGTGCGCGTAGGCCTCCAGGGCCGTGGCGCGCACCGCGGCGAGCAGCCCGGTGAACGAGGAGGCGGCGAGCCGGACCCGGATCACCAGGGTGTTCACGAACAGCCCGATCAGCTCCTCGATCTCGCGCTGGTTGCGCCCCGCGATGGGCGTGCCCACCAGCACGTCGTCCTGGCCCGCATGCCTCCCCAGGAGCACCGCCCAGGCGGCCAGCAGCAGCATGAACGGGGTCGCACCCTCCCGCCGGCAGAGGTCGCGGACCGCCGCGGACAGGGCGGGGGGGAGCGCCAGGTCCGTCGCGCCGCCGTGCGCCGTCTGCACCGCCGGACGCGGGCGGTCCGTGGGCAGCTCCAGCAGCGCCGGAGCGCCGGCGAGCTGCCACCTCCAGTAGGCGAGCTGCTCCTCCAGGACCTCCCCCTGCAGCCAGCTCCGCTGCCAGGCGGCGAAGTCGGCGTACTGGAGCGGCAGCTCGGGGAGAGGCGACGGCTCCCCGCGCACGAAGGCGGTGTACAGGGCCTCGATCTCGCGCAAAAGGACGCCCGTGGACCAGCCGTCGGAGACGATGTGGTGGACGGTGACCAGCAACAGGTGCTCCCGCGCGCCGAGGCGCAGCAGGCCGAGGCGGAGCAGCGGGCCGCGTTGCAGGTCGAACGGATGCCAGGCCTCTTCCAGCGCGAGCCGGCCCGCCCATTCCTCGCGCGCCTCCGCGGGAGCCTCCGAGAGGTCGACGAAGGGCAGCTCCCTCCGGATCTCGTCCGCGATCACCTGCACCGGCCGGCCGGCGCGGAGGTCGAACGTGGTGCGCAGCGCCTCGTGCCGGCGGAGCACCTCCGCGAAGACCCGCTCCAGCGCGGCGGCCGACAGCTCCCCGGTGAGGCGCACGGCGAGCGGAATGTTGTAGGCCGCGCTGCCGGGCTCGAGCCGGTCCAGGAACCAGAGCCGCTGCTGGGCGAAGGAGAGGGGCAGATCGCCTCCCCGCGGCGCCGGAACGAGCGGCGGAGCCGACGGCGGCCCCGCCTCGCGCGCCGCCCGCACCGCGCGGGCCAGCGCCGCCACCGTGGGCTGCTCGAACAGCCGGCGCAGCGGCAGGTCCGCCCGCAGCATGCGGCGGATGCGCGACACCACCTGGGTGGCCAGCAGCGAGTGGCCGCCCAGCGCGAAGAAGTCGTCGTGGACCCCCACGCGGTCCGCTCCCAGCACCTCGGCCCAGATCGCGGCCAGCCTCTCCTCGACCGGATCGGACGGCGCCACGTACTCCCGGTCCGCCCCGCGCGCCGCCTCCGGCGCCGGCAGGGCGCGGCGGTCCAGCTTGCCGTTCGGGGTCAGCGGCAGAGTCTCCAGGAAGACCCAGGCCGACGGCACCACGGCGTCCGGCAGCCGCTCGCTGAGCCACGCGGCGAGAGCGGCTTTTGCGTCGGACCGATCGGTCGGATCGGTCGGATCGGACCGATCAATCGGACCGAGGACGACGTACGCCACCAGCCGGCGCTCTCCCGGCGGGTCCTCGCGCGCCACGACCGCGCACGCCGCCACTCCCGGGTGTCTCGCGAGCGTGGCTTCGACCTCGCCGGGCTCGATCCGGACGCCGCGGATCTTGACCTGCTCGTCGATCCTCCCCTGGAACTCCAGGGTCCCGTCCGCGCGCAGGCGGACCAGGTCGCCGGTCCGGTAGAGGCGCGTACCAGGCGCTCCGAGAGGGTCGGGCACGAACCGCTCGGCCGTCAGCTCCGGACGGTTCAGGTACCCCCAGGCCAGGCCGTCGCCGCCGAGGAACAGCTCGCCGGGCTGGCCCGGCGCGGCCGGCGTGCCCGCCGGCTCCAGCACGTAGGCCGTGGTGTTGGCGAGGGGCCGGCCGACGGGCACGGTGACGGGCGCCGGTCCGGTCACCTCGTGCCAGGTGGCGAAGGTGGTGCTCTCGGTGGGGCCGTACATGTGGAGCAGGCGCTGGGGCCGTCCCGCTTCGAGGAGCCGCGCCACGACAACCGCATCCGAGGCCTCGCCGCCGAACAGCGCGCAGCGCAGCGGCGGGAAGATCTCCGGCGCCTCCCGCGCGGCGTGGTTGAACACCGAGGTGGTCAGGTGGAGCACGGTCACCCGCTCGCGCCGCAGCACGGCCGCCAGGTCCTGGAGGGAGAGCAGGAGGTCGCGGGGGATCACCACCAGGGTGGCCCCCAGCAGCAGCGTCCCCCAGATCTCGAAGGTGGCCGCGTCGAAGCTGGTGGTGGCGTTGAAGGCGAGCCGGTCGCCCGGCGAGAGCGTCAGGTGGCGCGCGCCCAGCACCAGGCGGAGGATCGCCCGGTGGGACACGGCGACACCCTTGGGCCGGCCGGTGGAGCCCGAGGTGTAGATCACGTAGGCCAGGGCTTCCGCCGGCACCCGCGGCGGCAGGGGGGAGGCGCTGCGGGCCGCGAGCGCCTCGCGGTCGCGCTCCAGGCAGAGCGTCTGTGCTCCCAGGGTCTCCAGCCGGTCGCGCGTCCGGCCGTGCACCAGGACCAGCGCGGCCCCGGCATCCTCCAGCAGGAAGGCGAGGCGCTCGTCCGGATGGCCGGGGTCCAGCGGCACATAGGCAGCTCCGGCCTGGAGGACGGCCAGCAGGGCGACCAGGAGGTCGGCCGAACGCTCCATCGCGACCCCCACCCGCGCGCCGGGGCCGATGCCCAGCGCGGCGAGGTGCCGGGCGAGCCGGCTCGACGCCTGGTGGAGCCCGCGGTAGCTCCAGGTGGTCCCGTCCTCGTCCACCACGGCCGGCGCGTCCGGCTGCTCCGCCACCACGGCCGCGAACCGCTCCGGCAGGCTCGCCTCCCGCGGATAGGCGGCCGCCGTTTCGTTCCACTCCAGCAGCACCTGCTGGCGCTCCCCGGCCAGCAGCCACGGCAGGCCGGCCACCGGCAGCCCGGGGTCGCGGACGGCCCCCTCCAGCACGAGCTCGAGCCGGGCCAGCAGGCGCTCGACCGTGCTGCCGTCGAACAGGTCGGTGTTGTGCTCGACGCTCGCCTCGAAGCCTCCCGGAGTCGCGGAGACGGTCAGGCCGAGGTCGAACTTGGCGGTCCGGCCGGTCACCGCCACGGCCTGGACCGCCAGGCCCGGGATCTGCCGGGCCGCGCCGGGGGCGTTCTGCAACGCGAACATCACCTGGAAGAGCGGCGAGCGGGAGAGGTCGCGCTCGGGCACCAGCTCCTCGACGAGCCGCTCGAAAGGGACGTCCTGGTGGGTGAAGGCTTCGAGGGAGGCCTGGCGCACGCGGCCCAGGAGCTGGCGAAAGGACAGCGCCTCGCCGTCGAGGCCGATCCGCAGCACCAGGGTGTTGACGAAGAACCCGATCAGGTGCTCGCTCCCCCGCAGGTGGCGGCCGGCGATCGGCGTGCCCACCAGCACGCCGTCCTGCCCGGCGAGGCGCCCGAGCAGGAGGGCCCACGCGGCGAGCAGCGCCATGAACGGGGTGACGTCCTCCCGCCGGCAGAGCTCCCCCACGGCCGCCGCGAGCGAGGGCTCCAGGCGCCGGTTGCGGGTCGCGCCGCGGGAGGTCTGGACCGCCGGGCGCGGCCGGTCGGTGGGCAGCTCCAGCCTCTGGGGCGCCCCGGCGAGCCGGCGCCGCCAGAACGCCAGCTGCTCTTCCAGGACCTCGCCCCGGAGCCACTGCCGCTGCCAGACCGCGAAGTCGGCGTACTGGAACGGCAGCTCCGGCAGGACGGCCGGAGCCTCCCGCGAGAGCGCCTCGTACAGGGCCACGAGCTCGCGCAGCAGCACCTGCATGGACCAGCCGTCGGAGACGATGTGGTGCAGGTTGACGAGCAGGAGGTGGTCCCGCGCGGCCAGCCGCACCAGGGTGAGGCGCAGCAGGGGCCCGGTCCGCAGGTCGAAGGGGAGCGCCGCCTCCTGATCGGCGATCTGGCGCGCCCGCTCCTCCCGCTCCGCCTCCGGCAGGTCCGACAGATCGATCCGCGCGAGCGCCGGGAGCAGGTCCGGATGGACGACCTGCACCGGCTGGTCGCCGCGGGCGGCGAAGGTGGTGCGCAGCGCCTCGTGCCGGCGGACCAGCCCGGCGAAGACCCGCTCCAGCAGCGCCGCCGGCAGCTCGCCGCGCAAGCGCAC
Organism: Thermoanaerobaculia bacterium; assembly: GCA_035264905.1. Taxonomy (GTDB): domain Bacteria; phylum Acidobacteriota; class Thermoanaerobaculia; order Multivoradales; family UBA5704; genus UBA5704. The sequence goes on along the minus strand of DATFPH010000336.1, from coordinate 9,308 downwards.
GGGGAGCGGCAGGTTGTAGGCCGCGCTGTCCGGCTCGAGCTGGTCCAGGAACCAGAGGCGCTGCTGGGCGAAGGAGAGCGGGAATGCGCCTCCCCCCTCCGGCCGCGGCAGGGGGACCGGCTGCTCCGGCGACTCCCGGCGGCCCGGCTCAGCCACCTCCGGTCCGGGCGGGGCCGGAAAGGCGCGGGCCAGCGCGGCGGCCAGGTCGTTGACGGCGCGCGGATCGTCGACGCGGGCCCGCGCCTCCTCGTCCGCGAGGGGATCGAGCGCGGCGATCAGGAAGTCGAGCTCTCCCGCGCCGGCCAGCCGCGCCGCCTGCTCGTCGATCCGCTCCGCCAGGCCGGCCACGGTCGGCGCCTCGAAAAGAGCGCGCAGCGGGATCTCCAGCCCGAACGTCTGGCGGAGGCGCGACACCAACTGGGTGGCGAGCAGCGAGTGGCCGCCGAGGGCGAAGAAATCGTCGTGGACGCCGACGCGGTCCGGCCCCAGCACCTCGGCCCAGAGTCCCGCCAGCAGCTCCTCCACCGGGTCGGAGGGGGCAACGTAGCTCTCCTCGGCCGCCCGGATGCCGTCGGGGGCCGGCAGCGCCGTGCGGTCCACCTTGCCGTTCTGGGTGAGCGGGAGGGCCGGGAGCGGCACGAACGCCGCGGGCACCATGTGCTCGGGCAGGCGCCCGCGGAGCCAAGCGGCGAGAGCGGCTTTTGAATCCGTCGGATCGGTCCGATGCAAGACGACATACCCCACCAGCCGGCTCGATCCCGGGCGGTCCTCGCGGGCCACGACCACGCACTCGCGCACCGCCGGGTGGCTCCCCAGCACGGCCTCGATCTCTCCCAGCTCGATGCGGAAGCCGCGGATCTTCACCTGATGGTCGATCCGGCCCAGGTACTCCAGATCGCCGTCGGGGAGGAACCGGCCCAGGTCCCCCGACCGGTAGAGGCGCGCTCCGGGCTCGCCGCCGACCGGGTCCGGAACGAAGCGCTCCGCCGTCAGCTCCGGGCGGCTCAGATACCCGCGCGCCAGTCCGGCGCCGCCCACCACCAGCTCCCCCGGCGCTCCGATCGGCACCGGCTGGAGCCACGGGTCGAGCAGATAGAGTCCCAGGTCGGGGATGCGCGCGCCGATGACGCTCCGCCGGGCGCCCGCGGCGTCCTCCCGCCGCAGTGGACGGTAGGTGACGTGCACCGTGGTCTCGGTGATGCCGTACATGTTGACCAGCCGGGGGCGCTGGTCGCCATGGCGGTCGAACCAGGGAGCCAGGCCGCCGGCGTCCAGGGCCTCGCCGCCGAAGATCACCAGACGCAGGCCGGTCGCAACTCCGCCGCGCTCCTCGTCCGCCCGGGCGAGCTGGGCGAAAGCCGACGGCGTCTGGTTGAGCACCGTGACCTTCTCCGAGGCCAGGAGGTCCAGGAACAGCTCCGGCGAGCGGCTGACCTCCCAGGGCACCACCACGACGCGGCCGCCGTAGAGCAGGGCGCCCCAGATCTCCCAGACCGAGAAGTCGAAGGCGTAGGAGTGGAAGAGCGTCCAGACGTCCCGCGCGCCGAACCGGAACCACGGCTGCGTGGCGTCGAACAGCCGGACCACGTTGGCGTGGCTCACCAGGACCCCCTTGGGGCGGCCGGTCGAGCCCGAGGTGTAGATCACGTAGGCGAGGCCCGCGCCGTCCGTCACCGGAGGCAGCGGTCCGCCGGGCAGCGATCGCAGCCGCTCGCGGTGGGCGTCCAGCGGGACCGCCGCGATCCCGTCCGCGGCCCCGTCCGAGATCAGGGCGGCCAGGGGCTCCGCCGTCCCGACCACCGCGCGGATGCCGGCGTCTCCGATCATCCAGGCCAGGCGCTCCCGCGGATACTTCGGGTCGAGGGGCACGTAGGCGCCGCCCGCCTTGAGGATGCCCAGAATCCCCTCCAGCAGCTCCAGGGAGCGCTCGCCGCAGAGCCCGACCCGGTCGTCCGGCCGGACGTCCAGGGAGCGCAGATGGCGGGCGAGCTGGTTGGCGCGGCGCTCGAGCTCGGCGTAGGTCACCGACGCACCGCCGCAGGTCGCGGCCGGAGCGTCCGGAGTCTGCCGCGCCCGGGCCTCGAACCGCCCGTGCAGCGTGCCGGAGAGGACCTGTTCCTGGGGCCGATCCTGGGGTAAACCGCCGGCGCCGCCCCACTCGACCAGGACCTGGTGGCGCTCCCGCTCCGGCAGCCGGGCCACCTCGGTCAGCGTCCGCTCCCGCCCCGCGGCCAGATCCTCCAGCACCCGGGCCAGGCGCTCCAGCATCCGCGCCACGGACGCGGCCGCGAAGCGCCCGGCGTCGTAGCGCATCGACAGCCGCAGCTCGTCGCCGGGGATCACCACCACGTTCAAGGGGTAGTTGGTCAGCTCGTGCGCCGCCTCTTCGGCGATCTCCAGCTCCGGCAGCGGCCGGGACAGCTCCGCCGGCAGCGCCGCGTTCTCGAAGACCAGCAGGTGGTCGAACAGCGGCACCCCGGCCGGCAGAGCGCTCCACCGCTGGACGTCGACCAGGGGAGAGTGCTCGTAGCGGCGCATCTCCACCTGGTCCTGCTGGAGCCGGGCGAGCCAGTCCCACAGCCCCTGCTCCGGCCGCAGCGCCACCCGGACCGGCTGGGTGTTGATGAACAGCCCGAGGATCGACTCCACCCCGGGCAGGTCCGCCGGCCGCCCCGAGACCGTGGTGCCGAAGACCACGTCGCCGCGTCCGCTCTCCTGGGCCAGCAGGAGCGACCAGGCCCCCTGCACCAGCGTGTTCAGGGTCAGGCGGTGGCGCCGCGCCGCCTCGCGCAGCGCCGCCGTGGCGGCGGCCGGAACCGTGAGGTCCTGCCGCCGCGCCTCCCGCCAGCCCGGTCCGCCCTTGCCGTCCCCTCCCGCGATGAAGGTGGGGGTGGAGAGCCCCGCCAGGCGGTCCCGCCAGAAGGCCTCCGCCGCCCCGAGGTCCTGCCGTTGCAGCCAGGCGACGTAGTCGCGGAACTTCCCCGCAGCCGGCAGGCGCGGCTCCCTCCCCCGGGAGAACGCCGCATAGGCGGTGAACAGCTCGCGCAGGAGCTGCCCCTGGGACCAGCCGTCCACCAGCAGGTGGTGGATGGTCCAGACCATCTGGTGCGCCTCCGGCTCCAGGTCGAACAGGGCCAGGCGCATCAGCGGCGCCTCGGCCGGATCGAACCCGCGCTCCCGCTCGGCCTCCAGGAAGCGGTCGAGACGGGATCGCTGCTCGTCCGCGCCGAGACCGCGCCAGGACTCGCGGCGGACCTCCAGCGCAGTCTCCCGGTAGACCACCTGCAGCGGCTTGTCGAGGCCTTCCCAGAAGAAGGCCGTGCGCAGGACGTCGTGGCGGTCCACCAGGTGCTGCCAGGCCCGTTCGAAGGCGGAGACGTCCAGCCGGCCGGTCAGGCGCAGGCTCAGCTGGATGACATAGACGCCCGAGCCTGGGGCGTACAGGCTGTGGAAGAGCATCGCCTGCTGCATGGGCGACAGCTCATAGATGAGCTCCAGGTCAGCGGATTCCATCACGTCGCCGATTCTCGCATGAGCCGCTCAGGAGATCTGGCGGACCTCCTCGATCAGCAGCTCCTCCACCTTCTTGGCCAGGGCCGCGACGGTCCGCTCCTCGTAGATGCTGCGCAGCGGGATCTCCAGCTCGAAGGTGTCGCGCAGGCGCCGCATCACCTGGAGCAGCAGCAGCGAGTGCCCGCCCAGCTCGAAGAAGCCGTCGAAGACGCTCAGCGTCTCGACTCCCAGGGGGCCGTAGACGTTCCACAGCTCGCCGACGCGGGAGAGCAGCTTGTCCGCCAGAGCGCGCGGCAGAGCCTCGCCGCCGCAGAGGGCCTTCAGCCCCGGCCGGCCTTGCCAACCCCCTTCGATCAGCATCGTCCACGTCGCCGGAGTCGCCTGCATCACCGTGGCGCCCGAGGACTCCAGAACCGCCGCCAGAAGCGCCGCATCCCCCGCCGTCTCCCGGCTCACCAGCTCGACGCGAGCCCCCACCGTCAACGGCAGCAGCAGCTCGGTCACCGCGATGTCGAACGACAGCGTGGTCGCCGCCATCATCACGTCGTCCGCCGAGAGCCCCGGGAGCTTTGCCATGGCCGTCAGATAGTTGACCACCCCGCCATGGCGCACCCCGACACCCTTGGGCCGCCCCGTCGAGCCCGACGTGTAGATGACGTAGGCCAGATTCTCCGGATGGACCTCCCCCCTGCCCGCCTCTCCCATCGCCCTTCCACCACTCCCCCCTCCGTCACGAGAACCCGAACCCCCGCGTCCTCCAGGATGTACTCCAGCCGTTCCTGAGGGTGGGTGGGATCGAGAGGCACGTACGCTCCCCCCGCCTTCAACACGCCCAACAGACCGACCAGCAAGGCGGGCGAGCGCTCGGTGCGGAGGCCGACCAGGACCTCGGGCCCGACGCCCAGCCTTCTCAGTTGCCGCGCGAGGCTCCCGGCCCGCTCCTCCAGCTCGCGGTAGAGGAGCTCCTCGCCGCCGCAGGACACCGCCACCGCGTCCGGCGTCCGCGCCGCCTGGGCGGCGACCAGATCGTGGACGCAGAGGTCCGCGGGGAACGCCTCGGCCGTGTCGTTCCAGCCGGCGAGGAGCTCTGCGCGCTCCGCCGGCAGCAGCAGGGGCAGATCGCCGATCGATCGGCCGGGTGTCGCCACGGCTCCCTCCAGGAGCGCGGCGAAGCGGGCGGCCAGGCGCTCCGCCGTGCCGCCGTCGAACAGATCCGTGTTGTGCTCCAGGTTGCCCACGATCCCCGCCGGGGTCTCGGTCAGGTAGAGCGAGAGGTCGAACTTCGCCACCGCGCTCTCCGTCTCCACCGGCGCCAGGACGAGGCCGGGCAGCCGGAACGCCCCGGCCGGCGTGTTCTGGAGGACGAAGAGGACCTGGAAGAGCGGCGAGACCGCGAGATCCCGCTCGTGGACCAGCTCCTCGACGAGCCGCTCGAACGGCACGTCCTGATGGGTGAAGGCGCCCAGGGCCGCCTCGCGCACCCGCCCCAGCAGCTCCAGGAAGGACGGTGCGCCGGACAGATCGGCGCGCAGCACCAGCGTGTTGACGAAGAACCCGATCAGGTCCTCGATCTCCCGCCGGTTGCGCCCGGCGACCGGCGTGCCCACCAGGAGGTCGTCCTGGCCGGCGTGGCGCCCCAGCAGGAGCGCCCACGCCGCCAGCAGGGCCATGAACGGGGTCACCCCCTCCTGGCGGCAGAGCGCGGCCACCTCCTGCGACAAGTCCTGCGGCAGGGTGAAGGGGCGGGTCGCGCCGCGGAAGCTCTGCACCGGCGGCCGCGGCCGGTCGGCCGGCAGCTCCAGCACGTGCGGCGCTCCGGCGAGCTGCCGGGTCCAGTGATCGATCTGCTCTTGCAGCACAGCGCCTTGCAGCCAGCCGCGCTGCCAGACCGCGAAGTCGGCATATTGCACAGAGAGCTCCGGCAGAGGCGACGGCCGCTCCTCGGCGAAGGCCTCGTAGAGCGCCGCGATCTCGCGCAGCAGCACGCCCATGGACCACCCGTCGGAGACGATGTGGTGGATCGTCAGGAGCAGGAGCCAGTCCCGCTCGCCCAGCCGCGCCAGGCTCACGAGGAGCAGCGGCCCGCTCTGGAGGTCGAACGGCCGCTCGACCTCGTCCTGGGCGATCGCGCGCGCCCGTGCCTCGCGTTGCGCCTCGGGCAGGTTTGTCAGGTCGATCACCGGCAGGTCGACCTTCTGCTCGGCGGCGATCACCTGCGCCGGCTCTCCCTGCACGGAGGCGAAGGTGGTGCGCAGCGCCTCGTGCCGGCGCACGATCTCGCCGAAGATCCGCGCCAGCCGGTCCGGCGCCACCGCGCCGGTCAGGCGCACCGCCAGCGGGAGGTTGTAGGCCGCGCTGTCCGGCTCGAGCTGATCGAGCAGCCAGAGCCGCTGCTGGGCGAAGGACAGCGGCAGAGGCCCGTCGCGCCGGACGGGGACGATCGGCGGCGCCTCCACCGTCTTCTCCATCTCCGTCCCGCGCGCGGCGCGCACGGTCCGGGCGAGGGCGGCGACGGTCGGAGACTCGAACAGCTCCCGCAGCGGCAGCTCGACGCCCAGCACCGTGCGCACACGCGACATCACCCGGGTGGCGAGCAGGGAGTGGCCGCCCAGCGCGAAGAAGTCGTCCTCGACGCCGACGCGGTCGAGCCCCAAGACCTCCGCCCAGAGCGCGGCGAGCTGCTCTTCGACCGGATCGGACGGCGCCACGTAGCCGGCGGCTTCCGCCCGGGTCCGCCCCGGCGCCGGCAGCGCCTTGCGGTCCACCTTGCCGTTGGGCGTCAGCGGCAGCGCGTCCAGGAACACCCAGGCCGAGGGGACCATGTAGTCGGGCAGCCGCTCGCGAAGCCAGGCGGCGAGAGCGGATGTTGCATCGGACCGATCGGTCGGATCCGTCCGATCGGTCCGATCATCGGTCGGATCAACGACGACGTAGGCGACCAGCCGGCCATCGCGCACTAGGGCCACAGCGTCGCGCACCTCCGGGTGGCTCCCGAGCACCGCCTCGACCTCTCCCGGCTCGATGCGGAAGCCGCGGATCTTGACCTGGTCGTCGATGCGCCCCTGGAACTCGAGAGCGCCGTCCGGCCGGTGGCGCACCAGGTCCCCGGTGCGATAGAGCCGGCTGCCGGGAGGCCCGAACGGATCGGGCACGAACCGCTCCGCCGTCAGGTCCGGCCGGTTCCAGTACCCCCAGGCCAGCCCCTCGCCACCGAGGAACAGCTCGCCCGTCTGCTCCAGGGCCGCGATCTGCCCCCAGGAATCCAGCACGTAGACGGTGGTGTTCGCCAGCGGCCGGCCGATTGGCACCGTCTTCGCGCCCGGCGGCACTTCGGTGACCGGGTGCCAGGTGGCGAAGGTGGTGCTCTCCGTGGGGCCATACATCTGCAGCAGCCGCCGCGGCCGGCCGGCTTCAAGCGCCCTGGCGACCGCGGCCGGAGCCGAGGCCTCGCCGCCGAACAGCACGCACCGCGGACCGCTGAGAGCCGCCGGGGCCTCGTGCGCCACCTGGGCGAACAGGGCCGCCGTCAGGTGGAGGACGGTCACCCGCTCCCGCTCCAGACGCTCCGCCAAGACCGCGGGCGCGAGCAGCTCTTCCCGCGAGATCACCACCAGCGCGCCGCCATGCAGCAGCGTGGCCCAGATCTCGAACGTGGCCGCGTCGAAGCTCGCGTTCGCGTTGAACGCCAGCCGATCATCCGGTTCCAGGGTCAGGTAGTCCGTTTCCATCACCAGGCGCACGATCGCCCGGTGGGACACCGCCACGCCCTTGGGCCGGCCGGTCGAGCCGGAGGTGTAGATGACGTAGGCCAGGGAGTCCGGATCTGGTCCCCCCTGTCCCGGGCGGGGGTGAGGGTCCTCCGAGGCCGCCGACGACGACGACGCATCCAGCACCATCCCTACACCTGAGTCCTCCACCAGGAAACGCAGCCGCTCCTCCGGCAGGCCCGGATCGAGCGGCACATAGGCTGCGCCCACCTTGAGGATCGCCAGGAACGCGGCGATCAGGTCCGCCGAGCGATCCATGGCGACGCCCACCCGCGCCCCCGGCTCCACACCCCGCGCCAGGAGATACCGCGCCAGCCGGTTGGACTCTTCGTCCAGCCGGCGGTAGCTCCAGGTCTCTCCATCCTCCTCCACCACCGCCGGCGCCTCCGGCGCAGCGCCCGCCACGGCCGCGAACAGCGCCGGAACGCTCGCCGTCCGCGGAAACGCGCGCTCGGTGTCGTTGTGCTCCCACAGGAGCTGCTGCCGCTCTCCTTCGAGCAGCAGCGGCAGGCCGGCCAGGCGCAGGTCCGGAGCGGTCGAGAACGCCCGCAGCAGCCGTTGCAGGCGCTCCAGCAGACGGACCACGACCGGGGCATCGAAGCGGCGGCCGTCATAGATCACGTCCAGGTGCAGCTCGGCGCCCGGAAAGATCGCCACGGAGAGCGGATAGTTCGTCAGCTCGGCCGGCGCCATCTCCGAGATCGTCAACCCCGGCAGACCCTGGGCCACGGCCGCATCCAGCGGCTGGTTCTCGAAGATCAGGACGTGGTCGAACAGCGCCACGCCCGGCGCGAGGCCGCTCCAGCTCTGCACCTGGTGGAGCGGCGCGTGCTCGTAGTGCCGCGCCTCCACCTGGCGCTCCTGCAGCTCGGAGAGCCACGGCAGCAGGCCGCGCGACGGATCGACTTCCACCCGCACCGGCAGGGTGTTGATGAACAGGCCGAAGATCGATTCCACCCCGGGCAGCTCCGGCGGCCGGCCGGCCACCGTGTTGCCGAACACCACCCCGCCGCCGCCGGTGGCCTGCGCCAGCACCAGCGCCCAGGCCCCCTGCACCAGGGTGTTGAGCGTCAGGTGGTGCCGCCGCCCCAGCTCGCGCAGAGCCGCGGTCTCCGCCGCCGGGAGCCCGCCGCTCCGCCGCCGCGCTGCGCGGAAGCCCATCTGTGCGGCGGCCCGTCCGTCGCCGCCCGCGAGCAGCGTCGGGCTCTCGAAGCCCGCGAGCCGCCGCCGCCAGAAGCCCTCCGCCTCTCCCAGCTCCTGCCGCTGCAACCAGGCGACGTAGTCCTGGAACGGCCGGGCGCGCGGCAGGGCCGGCTCCCGCCCTTCGGCGAACGCGCCATAGCAGGCGAACAGCTCGCCGAACAGCAGGCCCTGCGACCAGCCGTCGCTCAGGATGTGGTGCTGGGTGAGGACGAGCTGCCAATCCTCCGGCCCCAGCTCGACGAGGCCCAGGCGCAGGAGAGGCGCCGTCGCAAGGTCGAACCCGCGCTCGCGGTCCGCCTCCAGGCACGCGGCGAGCCGGGCGTGCTGCTCCGCCACGTCCAGCTCCGCCCACGCTTCGCGCCGCACCTCCAGCTCCGCCCGCCGGAAGACCACCTGGAGCGGCTTTTCCAGACCGTCCCAGACGAACGCGGTGCGCAGAACGGAGTGGCGCTCGACCATGCGCTGCCATGCGCGCAGGAAAGCCTCGACGTCGAGCCGGCCGGTCATCCGCAGGCTGACCTGGGTGACGTAGACCCCCGAGCCCGGCGCGTACAGGCTGTGGAACAGCATGGCCTGCTGCATGGGCGACAGCTCGAAGAGCGTCTCGATCTCCTGCCGCCGGCTGCCGAGCCCGGCCAGAACCCGGTCCAGCTCCTGGCGGCTCACCCGCGCCTGCGGGAAGTCCGACGGGGTGAAGCCCGGCTCGGCCGTGCGGCAATGCTCGATCAGCTCGCGCAGAGCGCCGAGGAACCGGTCGACGACTCTCTGGAGCGTCGCGGCCTCGTGACGGTTGGCGCTGTAGGTCCAGGTCAGCCGCAGGCGGCC
>DATFPH010000335.1:0-59565 GCA_035264905.1 Thermoanaerobaculia bacterium | reverse complement strand
TCACCCCCTGGCCCCCTCTCCCATCGCCCCCCCGTCCTCCGGGAGAGGGGGAGAAAAGCATGAGGGTGGGGGTTCCCCCTCTCCCGGTCGGTGGGGTGGGCGATGGGAGAGGGGGCCAGGGGGTGAGGTCCCAGATGCGATATCCTGAAGGGCGCTATGGAAACGATCGCCCCCCCCGCGGCTCCCCCCGCTCCGGCCACGCCCGAGCGTTTTGATGAAAAGACCCTGGAGGCCTATCGCCGCCTCGGCTTCCTCCAGGCGGACCTGGACCCGATGCACCGCCTGCCGCCGGACACCCGGCCGTTCCTCGACGGCGCCGATCCGGCGACCGCGGAGAGCGCCCGCCGCTGGTATTGCGGCACGATCGGCGTCGAGTTCATGCACATTCCGGACGCCGAGCGCCGGCAGTGGCTCCAGGAGCGGCTGGAGGCCGAGCCGCCGCGCTTCGACCAGGCGCGGATCCTCGATCAGCTCCTCCGCGCCGAGACGTTCGAGCAGATGCTCCAGCAGCGCTACCTCGGCACCAAGCGCTTCTCGATCGAAGGCGTGGACGCGCTGATCCCGCTCCTCGACGAGATGCTGGAGACCGCCGCCGCCCACCGCACCGGGCAGGTGGTCCTGGCGATGAGCCACCGCGGCCGGCTGAACGTCATGGTCCACACGGTCGGCAAGGCGCCGGCCGAGATCTTCGCCGGCTTCGAGGACGTCGACCCGCGGAGCATCCTCGGCGGCGGCGACGTCAAATACCACCTCGGCGCCACCGGCGAGCACCGCGGGCGCAACGGCCACACCGTCAACATCCACCTGGTGTCCAATCCGAGCCACCTGGAGGCGGTGGACCCGGTGGCCGTGGGCCGCGTACGCGCCAAGCAGCGGCGCCTCGCCGACACGGACCGCACCCGGGTGGTGCCGATCGTCCTCCACGGCGACGCCGCGTTCGCCGGCCAGGGCGTCCTCGCCGAGACCCTGAACTTCGCCGGAGTCCCCGGCTACGACGTGGGCGGCACGGTCCACGTGATCGTCAACAACCTGATCGGCTTCACCACCGAGCCCAAGAGCCTGCACTCCTCGCGCTTCGCCTCGGACGTGGCGCGCCGCCTGCCGGTGCCCATCATCCACGTCAACGCCGAAGACCCGGACGCCGTGGCCCGCGTCGCCCAGCTCGCGGTCGACTACCGCTACGCCTTCCAGAGCGACGTCGTGGTCGACCTGGTCGGCTACCGCCGGCACGGCCACAGCGAGGTGGACGACCCGACCATCACGCAGCCGCTCCTCTACAAGAAGATCGCGGCGCATCCGCCCATCTGGCGTCTCTACGGCCGGCAGATCGGCCTCTCCGAGGAGGAGGCGAACCGCCGCCTGGCCGCGGTGCGCGCCGAGCTCGATGCGGCCCACAAGCAGGCCGGGACGATCGAGAAGAAGCCGAACCTGCGCACCCTGCCCGCCTACTGGGACGGCTTCACCGGCGGCGCATGGAGACCTGAGCTCGAAGTGAAGACCGGCCTCTCCGCCGACCAGATCCGGGAGCTGACCGATCCGCTCACCTCCTGGCCCGCGGACTTCCACATCCACGAGAAGATCAAGAAGCTGCTGGAGCAGCGCGCCGAGATGGGCTACGGCAAGCGGCCGTTCGACTACGGCATGGCCGAGGCGGTGGCCTTCGCCTCCCTCCTGCGCGACGGCGTGCCGATCCGCTTCAGCGGACAGGACAGCCGGCGCGGCACCTTCAACCAGCGCCACTCCGTGCTGATCGACATCGAGAACGGCTCCGAGCACATGCCGCTGACCAAGCTGGCGGCGAGCGGTCCCGATGGGGCCTGGATCGAGATCTACGACTCGACGCTCTCGGAGGCGGCGGTCCTCGGCTACGAGTACGGCTTCAGCCGCGACTACCCCGAGGCGCTGGTGCTCTGGGAAGCGCAGTTCGGCGACTTCGCGAACGGCGCGCAGATCATCATCGACCAGTTCGTCACCGCGGGCGAGGACAAGTGGGGCCTGCTCTCGGGCGTCGTCCTGCTCCTCCCGCACGGCTACGAAGGGCAGGGGCCGGAGCATTCGAGCGCGCGCATCGAGCGCTACCTCCAGCTCTGCGGCGAGCACAACATCCAGGTGGCGCAGCCGTCGACCGCGGCGCAGTACTTCCACCTGCTGCGGCGGCAGGCCCTGCGCACCTGGCGCAAGCCGCTCGTCGTGTTCACCCCGAAGAGCATGCTGCGCCACAAGGATTCCTCGTCGGCGATCGACGAATTCGGCCGCGACCGGTTCCTGAACGTCGTGGGAGATCCGCAGGTGAGCGGAGCGCAGCGCATCCTCCTCTGCACCGGGAAGATCGGCCACGAGCTGCGGCGCGAGCGCGACAAGCGCAAGGACGCCTCGGCCGCCGTGGTCTTCCTGGAGCAGCTCTATCCCTTCCCGGAGAAAGAGCTCGAAGCCGAGCTCGAGCGTCACCCGCAAGCGCGCGACATCGTCTGGGTGCAGGAAGAGCCGGCCAACATGGGAGCCCTCTTCTTCGTCCAGCCGCGCATCGAGCGCCTGCTGCGGCGGCCGATCCGCTCGATCAAAAGAGCCGCCAGCGGCAGCCCGGCGACCGGTTCGGCCAAGGCGCACACGCTGGAGCAGCAGACGCTGCTGACGTTGGCGTTTACGACGGGGGGGTAGGTCGAGATCGTCAGCGAGCGCGACCGGGCGAGAAGAACCGGTCGCGCAGCTTCCAGACCGCTTGCATGTCCAGACGCTCGCCCTCGAAGACGATCTGGCGGCTTGTCTTGTCCTTCCGGTTCTTGAGATAGCTCTTCAGCGCTCGGCCTCTTCTTCGCGAATCAGAGCCTCGAGAAAATCCCGATCGATCTGATCCGAAGGTCGAATCGTCTCCTTGGTTCGGATCAACGTCGGCTTGCTGGCGACCGGAATCCGCACGCCCCCGACCTCGATCTCCTTCGCGTCGGCAACCGCATGCTCGTAGGTAATCCCACATGCGCTCCCGAGCAGATCGACGAGCACCTCATCTGCAACGCGGACCACGGTATAGGTCTCGATGTCCGTTTCGGCGATCTCCGGAGGAGCTGATCCGTGTCCTCCAGGGAGGAGGAGACGCCGAGCTTCCGCCGGCCCACCACTTTGGTTTTGATCTCGGTCATGCGCTCCTTCCCTCGGGGCTTCCAGCCGGACATCCTGCGCTCTCAATTGTATGCGAAGCGCCGAGCCGCGGAGCCTGAGCCCCCGTCGGCCTCCCGCCGAAGGAAGGACGGGGCCGGCACAGGCTCCTGCCGGCCCCGCACTAGATGGCGGGAAAAAAGGTACTTCGGGGCTAGGATGTCCCGCTTCCCTCGAACCGCACCGGATACCGCCACGCGCGGTGGTAGTAAACCGCGATGCCGCGGAACGCGGCTTCTTCCAGCGCGAGCTTCATCTGAGCGTGCTCGTGGATCTGGTTGCGGAAGAGCAGCCACATCGCCTGCCCCTCGGCGTGCATTCCCCAGCCCTCCAGCACGGGCAGGTACTCGTTGACGAGCCGCACCGCCGCGTCATGGTTTCCGCGCAGGCTGTAGACCTGGACGAGGTCGATCGAGGCGATCGTCTGCTCGTAGTGCATGCCCCGCCGCGAGAATTCGGCGGTGACTTTTTGCAGCACGGCCTCGGCTTCGGCGAGGTCTCCCAGCGAGCGGGCGATGCGGGCTTCGAGCCAGTGGAGGAGGAGTTGGGTCTGGCGGTCGCCGAAGACCGCGTAGAGCGGCCGCGACATTTCCAGGATCGCCAGCGCTTCTTGCGGCTCTCCCGAGTCGTCCAGAAAAAGCGCCAGGTTGTGCCGGGCGCACAGCTCCAGCCGGGGCTCCTGCGCGGCGTCGATCAGGCTGAGGGCATCCTGGAGGAGATCGATGCCGCTCGCGGGGTCCGCGTAGCCGAGCGCGAGCCCCTTCTGGATGAGCATCCGCGCGCAGCGGTTGTCATCGCCGATCTGCCGGTAGATCCGGATCGCCCGGTCCAGGAGGCCGGCGGAGCGGTCGAGCTGGCCGAGGTCGCGCCAGAGCGAGGCCTCGATGCTCAACAGGCTCGCCTCTTCGACCGGGTCTCCGGTGCCGTCGTCGAGGTGCTCCCAGGCGCCTTCGATCGCCTGCTTCGACTCCTCGAAGAAACCGGCCAGGCGCCGGGCGTTCGCGAGCGCCGCCATGCCGGCGGCCCGGAAGTCGTTCAGGAGCGCGGGCTTGTAGCGTTTCTCGGGGAGCAGCTCCAGGATGGCCAGCGCAAGGTTGACCAGGTCGATCCCGGCCTTCGGCTCGTTCCGCGCGGACTCCAGATACTTCACGAGCATCCGGTCGAACAGCCCCCAATGGTGGAACCGGGCATCCCTCTGGAGGACCGCGAGCCGCTCTCCTGGGGGATGCTTCTCGAGCTCGGCCAGCAGGCCGATCCCCTGGAGCCGCTCGCGGGCGAGCCGCATGGTGTCGGCTTCACGTCCCTGGAGGAGCCCGAGGAACAGGCCGGCGTTAGATTGCGGGATTGGCACCGGCTCGGGCAGGCCGGGCTCGGTCTTCCCGAGACGATCCGAGCGTTGGCCGGCCCGGGAGGCCATCGCAAGGCAGCGAGAGCAGCTCGTCAGCAGGTGCCGTACGAGCCTTCGGGTCTCCTTGCGCGAGAGTTGCCCACGGAAGAAGCGGTCCAGCAGTCCTTCTGAGACGTGCTCCTGATCTTCCCTGCCCATCAGCGCCCCCTGTCATGGAGCTTTAATTCCACGACTCCTATATTTTAGTTGCAACACCAGCAGAAGAAAAGACAAGAAAAAACGCCGGCGGACCGCCGGCGACGAAAAGCTGCACCCGAAGGACGCTCGCGGCTCAGCCGTTCGGGTCCATGCCGGGCCCGCTGTCCGTGAGCCCTCCGCCTTCCAGGGACTCGCCTGTGGAGATCTGCCCGGTCCAGGAGAAGAGAGCGAGAAGGAGCGCGCGGAACCACACTGCATGAGGCATGAGAGGCCTCCCTCCGGGAGCGGCGCCAGACCGGCCCACCATGGGACGGCAGGGCCGTTCCTCGTCCTCTACAGTGCTACGAAGTGAGGTCTTTGCGGCAGTATTCGCTGGAGATGGGAACGAATAGCAGTCTGAGCATATCTACTCCCCCTCACCTGTCCTCTCTCAGGCCCCTCTCAGACGCCTCTCAGGCTCCTCACAGGCGCCCGCACCCCCCGGTCCGCCAGATTGGGGGGAGCCCGGCGGCAGTCTCGCCGCCGCGCCGAAGAGGAGCACATGCCATGTCGATGAAGAAGGTTTGGGGCTGCGGGTTGCTGGTGGCCGGTGCGCTGCTGGCCGTGGTGCCGGCGTACGCGCAAGAAACAGGAATGCCGTTGACGTTGGATGAGGAGCTCGCGCGGAAGGCCGAGGAGGTGCCCGGCTTCGGCGGGCTGTATCTGGACACGACCGGAACGACGCACGTCTATCTCGTGGACCTCTCCCGGGAGGGGGACGTCCAGGATCTGGGGGAGCGCGTGGTGGTAGAGCAGGGGGACTACGACTTCCGCGACCTCTTCGCGTGGAAGGATGAGCTGCGGCCGCAGCTGGCTCAGCGGGGTGTGGTGCTCCTCGACATCGACGAGCAGCGCAACCGCCTCGTCTTCGGGGTGGAGAGCGGCTCCGTGGAGACCTTCACCGCGCAGTTGGAGACGTTTCTGCGGGGCACCCGGGTGCCGCCGGAAGCGGTGATCGTCGAAGCCGCCGAGCCCATGGTTCCCCTGGCGTCGTTGACCAGCAAGCTCCGGCCCGTTCCAGCAGGCGTCCAGATCCAGCGAGGGAAGATCCTGGGCGGTGAGTGCACGCTCGGGGTCAATGGCACGCGGCAGGGCGTCCGGGGATTCGTCACGGCTTCGCACTGCACGGCCTTCCGGAGCGTCCTCGACGGGACGGTCTTTTTCCAGGCGTCCAACGGGTCCTCTCTCGATCGGGTGGGCGTCGAGAAGGTCGATCCCCCCTTCTTCGGCGGCGGCTCCTGCCCGTTCCCGCGCGTGTGCCGGTTTTCCGATGCGGCCTTCGTGGCCTACGACAAACCCTCGCTGTCCGCCGGCCGGCTGATCGCCAATCCACAAATCTGCTCGTTCGCCCAGGGTCCGATCACCCTCAACCTCTTCACTCCCTTCCTGCCGATGACCGGATTCATCTTCGGCACCCCGGTGGCCGGCACGATCGTCACCAAGATCGGGCGGACCACCGGCTGCACGTTCGGGTTCACGAAGGGCACGTGCGTCGACACCAATGTCACCGGCACCAACATCACGATGCTCTGTCAGCAGCGGGTCGCCGGTGTTTCGGCGGGTGGAGACAGCGGCGCGCCGGTGTTCCTGCACGGCGGCGACGAGGCCACCTTGACCGGGATCCTCTGGGGAGGAGACTCGGGAATCTACACGTACAGCCCCTTTATCTTCGTCTTCACGGAACTCGGCAGTGTCTTCCCCGACGTGTAGCGTCGAACGCTCTCGCCCACCGCGCCAAAGAGGAGCACATGCCATGTCAATGAAAAAGGTTTTGGGCTGCGGGTTGCTGGTGGCCGGTGCGCTGCTGGCCGTGGTGCCGGCGTACGCGCAAACAGGAATGCCGTTGACCCTGGACGAGGAGTACGCCCGGCTGGCCGAGGAGATCCCCGGCTTCGGCGGGCTGTATCTGGATACGACCGGAACGACGCACGTCTATCTCATGGATCTCTCCCGCGAGAGCGACGTTCAGGATCTGGGGGAGCGCGTGGTGGTCGAGCAGGGGGACTACGATTTCCGGGACCTGGTGGTCTGGAAGGAGGCTCTCGGGCCGCAGCTCTCCCTCAAGGGAGCGGTGTTCCTCGACATTGACGAGCGGGTCAATCGGATCGTCCTGGGAGTGGAGCGCTCCGCGCACGACACCTTCGTCGCGGGGCTGAGCCGGTTTCTGCGCGACGTCCGCGTGCCGCCCGAGGCGGTGGTCGTCGAAGATGCCGAGCCGGTCGCCGCCGCGATGCTTTTGACCGACGCGTTCCGGCCCGTTCCGGGCGCCGTTCAGGTGCAGAGCCCGGGGAAGACCTGCACGCTCGGCGTCAACGCTACGCGGCAGGGGGTCCGCGGCTTCGTCGCCAACTCGCACTGCACGACGGTGCGCAGCGTCGTCGAGGGGACGGTCTTCTCCCAGAGCACGATCATCGGAGTCCTCAATCAGGTCGGCGTCGAGACCGTCGATCCGCCGTTTTTCACCGGCGGCTCCTGCCCGGTCAACCGCCGGTGCCGCTTCTCGGACGCTGTCTTCGCGGCCTACAACTCCGTGTCGCTCTCCGCCGGGGGGAAGCTCGCCAACCCGGCGTTCTGTGCGGCCGGCGTGGGCACCACGACGGTCAGCTCCCAGACCCCCCGCCTGCCGGTGACCGGCTTCACCTTCAACACTCCGGCGAGCGGCTCGGTCGTGGCGAAGATCGGGAGGACCACCGGCTGCACGTTCGGCGTCACGCAGAACACGTGCGCCACCGTCAACGTGTTGGGAACGAACATCACGATGCTCTGCCAGAACCGCGCCTTCGGACTGGCGCGAGGGGGGGACAGCGGCTCGCCCGTCTTCTTCCATCAGGGGAACGGGGCCCTCCTGGTGGGCATCCTCTGGGGAGCCTCGGAGGAGACGTTCACCTACAGCCCCTGGTTCTTCGTCGTCGCGGAAATCGGCGGCGTCGCTCCCGACGCGCCGTGACGCCGCGGGCTCCGTGGCGCCGGTAGGATAAAATCGGCGTCAATGTCCGACCGGTACCGCTTCGGTCCGTTCGAGCTGAACGCGGCCGAGCACGATCTGCGCGCAGAGGGGCGTCCGGTGGCTCTCGCCGGCCGCCCCTTCGACACGCTGCTCTACCTGGTGCGCCACCCCGGCCGCCTGGTCAGCCGGGACGAGCTGATCGACGCCGTCTGGGGCGAGACGATCGTCGAGGAGGGGAACCTCCACTGGACGATCAGCGTGGTGCGCCGGACCCTCGCCCAAGAATCGACGGAGGCCTGGATCGAGACCGTCCGCGGCCTCGGCTACCGGTTCGTGGGGTCTGTCGACGAGCCTTCCACGGCGGTGCCCCGGGTGGAGCCCGAGCCGCCGGTCGGCTCTCCGGGGGCTCCGGACGCGCCGGCCTTCTTCGGGCGTTCGCGGATCTGGCTGGCGCTCGGTTGCGCCGCCGTGCTGATCCTCGCCGTGGCGTGGACGGTCGCCAGCCGGCGCAAGCTCGCTCCGGCGAGTGGCCCGACCCTCGCCGTCGTCGGTTTCCGGGATCTCTCCCCCCGGCGCGCCGAGGGCTGGGTCGGCACGGCGCTGACCGAGATGCTCGCCGCGGATCTCGGCAGCGGGGAGAGCGGCGCTCCCCTGCGCCTGATCCCGAGCGACGACGTGGCGAGCATGCGGCGCGACCTCGGCCTCCGGCTGGACGCTCCGCTGGGGCGCGCCGAGCTCGCCAGGATCCGGCGCCACCTCGGCAGCGAATGGGTGATCGTGGGCTCCTATCTGCTGCTTCAGGGAGAGGATCCGCCGCTGCGGGTCGAAGCCCTGCTGCGCGACGCCGGGACCGGCGAGACGATCGCCACCGTGACCCGGCGCGGCTGGGAAGGGGAGCTGTTCAAGATGTCCGATGGCCTGGCGAGCGACCTGCGCCGCGCCCTCGGACAGCCGGCGAACGCCGGCGCGGAGGCGCGCGGCGCGATGCCGGAGACGCCGGAAGCGCAGCGGCTCTATGCCGAAGGTCTGGAGGCGTTCCAGAGCGGCGAGCTGGTGACCGCGATCGCGAAGCTGCAGGCCACCGCCGCGGCCGATCCGCGCTTCCCCGGCACCTGGCTCGCCCTCTCGCGGGCGCAGGCGCTCCTGGGCTCCGGACGCCGGGCCGAGGACGCCGCGCAGAAAGCGGTCGCGCAGGCGAGCGGCTGGCCGGAACGGCAGCGGTTGACCGCGGAAGCGGTCTATCTGGACGCCTCCCGCCGCCCGTCGGCCGCCGCGGACCGGATGCGCCACCTCTACGAGCTTTCCGGTCACGCCTTCGAGGACGGTTTCACTCTGTGCCGGCTTCAGATCCGGTCGGGCAAGCCGCGGGAGGCTCTGGCCACGATCGCCGAGCTGCGCCGGGAGCATCCGGCGGTGCGCGACGATGCGCGCCTCGCCTTGCTGGAGGCCGATGCCTTCAGCTGGTTGGAGGACTACCCGCAGACCGTTGCCGCCAACGAGCGCGCCATCCGGGCCGCCCGGCGGCAGGGGATGACCCACGTCGAAATCCATGCTCTCCATTTCCTGGCGATCGCACGCATCCGCCGCGATGGCGCCCGCGCCTGCGACAGCGCTCTCGCGGAGATCGCGCTCGCCCGCCGCAAGGCCGAGGCTTCCGGCGACCGCCTCCTGCTCAGTAGCGTCCTTCTCGATCTCGGGGCCGCTTTCGCCAGCTGCGACAAGCCGGACCAGGCGGAGAAGGTCGAGCGGGAGGCCCTCGTCCTCCTGCGGGCCACCGGGGCGTTGGCCAAGATGGCGCCGCTGCTCTACAACCTCGGCGGCTCGCGGCTGGCCGCGGGCGACCTGCTCGCGGCCGACCGCCTGATGCGCGAGGCGCTCGCCACCTGCGAGACGCAAGGCGGCACCCTCTGCCGCGAGCGCTTCCTGCATCCGATCGGGGTCAACCGCCTGCACCGCGGCGAGCTCGCGGAAGCGCAGCGGATGCTCGAGGAGGGGATCGCGCTGAACCTCCGGCTCGGCAACAAGCAACGCGTCGCCGAGGCCCGGAGCTACCTCCCGGACCTCGTCGGCTGGCGGGGCGATCCGGCGCAGGCGGTCGAGCTGCAACGCCGCGTCCTCGCGGAGCGCGAGAAGATCGGCACCCCCCGGGGCATCGCGTGGGCCCACAACGATCTCGCCCAATGGCTGGCCGATGCCGGGCGCGGCGCCGAGGCGCTGGAGCACGCGCGCCAGGCGGCGGCTTTGATGGCCGAGCAGGGGGAGACGGCCCGCGCCTGCGCGCAGGCGACCCTCGCCTTCGCCGAGCTCGAAACCGGCGACCTCGCGGCGGCCGACCGCGACAGCGCGGCAGCCCTCGCCCGGTTGAGCCCGCCGCGCAAGCCCTTCTGCTCGTTCATGATCTGGCGCATCCGGTCGAAGGTGCTCCTCGCCCGCGGCCAGCTCGACGCCGCCGAGTCCCTGATCGCGGAAGGGCTCGATCTGGCCCGGCGCAGCGGCTTCGTGACCTACGAGCTCGAGGGGCGCCTCTTCCGCGCCCAGCTCGCCGCGAAGCGCGGCCGAACCGCCGAGGCGCGGCAGATCGCTGACGACCTCGCCGCCGAAGCGCGGGCCAAGGGCTTCGGCCTGATCGCCCGGCGGTGCGAGCTGTTGGTGGCGCCGAAATTCTAGTTCGCTTGTCGTCACGGAGAGCCCATGCCCAAGCTGCTCCACATCGACGGCTCGCGCGGGGAGGGCGGAGGCCAGGTCCTCCGCACCTCCCTCGCCCTCTCGATGATCACCAACACGCCGATCCGCATCACCAACATCCGGGCCCGCCGCGCCAAGCCGGGGCTGATGCGCCAGCACCTGACCGCGGTCCAGGCGGCGGCCGGCATCAGCCAAGCCCACGTGGAAGGGGCCGCGGTCGGCGCGAAGGAGATCGTCTTCACCCCCTCGGCGGTGACGCCCGGCGACCACCACTTCGCCATCGGCACCGCCGGCTCGACGACGCTCATCCTGCAGACCGTCCTGCCGGCACTGGTCCTGGCGCCGGGTCCGTCGCGGCTGACCCTCGAAGGCGGGACCCACAACCCGATGGCACCGCCCTTCGAGTTCCTCGACCGCGCGTTCCTCCCCCTCCTGCGCCGGATGGGGGCCACCGTCGAGGCGACACTGGAGCGGGCCGGCTTCTACCCGGCCGGAGGAGGCCGCCTGAGCGTGAAGGTGTCGCCGGTCCGAGAGCTCCAGGGGCTCAACCTCCTCGAGCGCGGCGAGCTCCGCAAGCGCCGAGGCACCGTGCTCCTGGCGAACCTCCCCGGCCACATCGCCGGCCGCGAGGTGAAGAAGCTCACCGAGCTGACGAGCTGGGACCCCGCCGCCTTCGAGATCCGCAAGCTCGACTCCGCCGGCCCGGGCAACGCCGTCCTCCTGGAGCTCGAAAGCGAAAACGTCACCGAAGTCTTCACCGCCTTCGGAGAAGCCGGAGTCGCCGCCGAGACCGTGGCCGAGCGCGCCGTCCGGGAAATGCGGAGCTACCTGGTGTCCGATGTGCCGGTTGGAGAGCACCTCGCCGACCAGCTCCTGCTGCCGCTGGCGCTCGCTGGGTCAGGGTCGTTTCGGACTCTCCCGCTGAGCCTGCATGCGAAGACGCAGGTGGAGCTGATTCCGGAGTTTTTGGATGTGCGGATTGGGGTGGAGGTGGAGGAGCGGGTTTGTCTGGTGAGGGTTGGGATGAAGTCGGCATAGGGGGACAGCATGACCACGGATCAAAAGCGGCGTCATTTCGGAAGAGGGCAGCGACGGAAAGCGTGGTGCGTGGAAAGACTCGGAATCAGCAATGAAGTCTGTGTCTTTTACTCGCGCACTCTATGCAGCGCGAAGAAATCTCGAGGCAGGAGTATGTCCTGTTTGCGGCAATACCAGTTGAAGGCGTCCATGAGGGGCGGATCATGGATGGCCGCTACGATGATGACCTTCAGCCGATTTTAAAGTCGATGCGAGAAGTTGAAGCCGCTTATGGTCTCAGCGAGGAGGAATACTGGCCTGTGGGCGAAGCCCCGGAAGAATACGAGCGGCTTAGGTATCAATATAGTTCCGTGCTTGACAGCCATTTCGCCTTGACTCTCCGAGAGTTCGGTTTGGATGATCTCGCAGGTCTCCATGAGAGGGATCGAGAGGAGTTTGATCGGTTCCGGGAAAGGGGTCGCCGGTCAGTCTTCCATCAGGATGAACTCGTCCCTGCGCTCCGCGACATCGTAGTACGATATGAAGAGGATGCACGAAGAGCAGCGTCAGCAAAGGCCTATTCCGCCGCGGTGACTTTGCTCGGAGCAGGCGTTGAGGGCCTTCTTCTAATTCGATGCCTCCGCTCCAAGCACAAGGCGTGCCGTATCGCGCAAGAACTTCCGAATCGGAAGCGGCCTCGGTGCGCGGAAGATTTAACTAAGTGGACTTTCGACAACTTATAGAGGTGTGCCTCAGGGCCGGCTGGCTGCCAGCTGTTTCGACAACAATGGCGGTTTTACAACTCGGCGGGCCTCGCGCACCTACTTCGCTTAATGCACAATCATGTTCATCCAGGGAGACATGCGCGGGAAAAACCCTGGATCGAGACTGATGAACGATCCTATAGAGATGCTGAGTCAATCTACCTGATTCTGCTATCCACTCTTGGCCATATCAGGCCGATTCCTGCGAAAGATGATACCTAACTTTAACAGGTAGAGGTTGAGACCCTCAGCTACAGATGGTGGGTCGGACCTCATGCACCTGTACCTATTCCACATCACGCCGCTGATCCTCCGTCCCCTAGGTTACCTCTGGAGGCTGGACCCAGAGGGCCTAACGGTGGGGCGCCGACCTGCTGCATCGTTTGTGGTACACTTCGGGCGTGGCGGAAGACACCCCAGACAGCAATGAGCCGATTCTGGGTGTGTTCTTCTACCGCACTGAGGCTGGCAATGAGCCCGTGCGCCAGTGGCTCAAGGACCTGAAGCGGGAGGACCGAAAGACGATTGGCCAAGACATCAAGACAGCGCAATACGGCTGGCCGCTGGGAATGCCGCTGATCAGGAAACTGGAGCCGGGTTTGTGGGAGGTCCGTTCCCATATCGCTCAAGGCATCGCACGGATCATTTTCACAGTCGACGATGGTGTCATGGTGTTGCTGCACGCCTTTGTCAAGAAGGCGCAGAAGATTCCACCGGGAGACCTGAGGACGGCGCGGCAACGTTTGGCCGACCTGAGTAAGGAGTAGAGCAATGAAGAGTAAGCATATCGGCAGCGACTTCGACGATTTCCTACGGGAGGAGGATCTTTTGGAGATCGCGGAAGCCACTGCTGCCAAGCGAGTGATCGCCTTTCAGATTGCCCAAGAGATGAAGCGCTGCAAGCTCTCCAAGTCGGAGATGGCCAGCCGCATGAAGACCAGCCGGCCGGCGTTGGAGCGGTTGTTGGATCCCGCCAATCCATCCGTGACGCTGTCCACCTTGGAGCGAGCTGCGTCGGCAGTCGGCAAGAAGCTCAAGATCGAGTTGGCGTAGAGCCTCATCGGGCTACTCCAGGGCGAAGACCTCCGGGCAGGATCTCAAGCAGGCAGCTGGTCACCCTCTATTCCTCCATCATACTAAAGGCTGGAGGTATGACATGGCGCACGTCGTAGGAGAGAAGGGGCAGGTCGTCATCGAGAAGCCGCTTCGGGAGACGCTCGGGATTCAGCCGGGTTTTGTCGCCGTCCAGTCTGTTGTGGGCGATCATCTGGAGATTCGCTTCTACCCGCCTGAGCACCGGCGATCTCTGCGCGGTCGGCTCGAAGGCTTCGCGAAACGGTCCATCTCTGAGAAAGAGTGGGCGCATGCGCGCGAAGAGGCGTGGGCCACAGAGGCCGGAGAGGGCGCCGACCGGTGACCGGCAAACCGCACTCCCCGATCAGCCTGCCCAAAGCCAGCGCCCCATACAGACCTCCCTCGACTCGACATGGACATTTCGACCCTGTAACATGTCCATATTGGAGGTTCGAAGATGAATTGGAAGATCGCCGAGGCCAAGCAAAAGTTCTCTGAGCTCGTCAACGCCGCCGAGAGCGAGCCCCAGTGGATCTACAACCGGGACAAGCTGGTTGCCGCTTTGGTGCCTGCTGAGGATTTAAGGGAGTTCCTGGAGTGGCGCCGCCAGAAGCAAGGCGAAACTTTGGGAGATGCCTTTGCAGAGCTCCGTCGTATCTGCGAGGAAGAGGACTACGCCCTGGTTGTCTCGCCGCGGCACGAGCGGCCCAATCCTTTCCCCGATGTCCTCGACGATCTTTCTCGTTGACACGAACGTCCTCAGCGAGTTGGTGAGGCAGAGGCCGGACCCCGGCGTTCTGGAATGGGCGCAAGGGATCTGGCGGGTGGCACTGAGCTCCATCACCGTCGAGGAGGTGTGCTTCGGGCTTGCGTGGAAGCCTGCCCCCCGGGTCGCGCGCTGGTTTGAAGAATTCCTCGAAACGCACTGCGAGGTCTTGCCGGTGACCGCCAACATCGCACGGCGGAGCGGCGAGCTCCGAGGGCAGCTCCAGGCTCGCGGCCTGACTCGGGAATCCGCGGACATGCTCATCGCTTCAACCGCTCAGGTGCACCAGCTCACCCTGGTCACCCGCAACGTGCGGCACTTTGTGGACTGCGGGATCTCGTTGCTCAATCCGTTCCGTGAGCAACCAGCCCGCTGAGACGCCGGCTGGTTTGCGGCCTCCACGCCGCCAACGCCATCTCCGCCGCCTCCGTCTCGCACTCCCACCGCTCGGCGCTCCAGCCCAGCTCCTCCCGGAACAGCGGAGCGAGCCGCGGCGCCAGGGCGCTGGCAGTAGGCGGGTCCCACAGGCCGAAGCGGGCGCGGCGCAGGAGCAGGTCGTCGAGCCGCGCCACGGCTCCGTGGCGCAGGTGGGCGCGCACCTCGGCGGCGCAGAGGTCGGTGCCATCGAGGAGAGGCCGCAGCTCCTCCGCGCTTCTCGCCAAGGCGCAGGCGGTCCAGGCGAGGCCGCCGAGGCGGCGCGCCAAGCCCGCGGCAATCTCCGGATCGGCTCCATGGACGGCGCGTAGCCGATCGGTCAGGTCAGTCGGGGCGAGCGATCCAACCGCGGTGCCCGCTGTGGAGCAGGGGGTGGCCTGCCGGGCCCGCTCGGGCGGCAGCAAGCGGAGGGCGTGGTCCACCACCTCTTCGGCCATGGCCCTCCAGGTCGTCAGTTTCCCGCCGGCCACGGAGAGCAGCCCCTTCTCTTCCCAGATCGCCTCTTCCCGGCTCGCCGCTGAGGGGTCGGCCGCTCCGGCGTCGACGATCGGACGCAGCCCGGCGAAGGCGCCGCGGATGTCCTCCGAACCGATCGCCCGGCCCGGAAAGGCAGCCTGGACGGAGCGGAGCAGATAGCCGACCTCGTCGGGCGAAGGGCGCGGATCATCCAACTCCCCGTTGTGGAACAGGTCGGTCGTGCCGGCCAGGACCCCTTCCGGATGCGGGATGAAGAAAACGGGCCGGCCGTCGTCCGGCGAGGGGATCGTCACGGCCTCGGTGATCGGCAGCCGCTCGCTCGCGAAGATCAGATGGCTCCCGCGCGACGGCCGGATGCGCGCGCCGTCGATCCCCAGGCGATGGCGGACCGCATCCACCCAGACTCCGGTGGCGTTGACCACCAGGGAGGCCTCGGTGGCGTGGACCTCGCTGGTCTCCAGATCGCGGAAGCGCAATCCGCGGAGCCTTCCGGTCGCGTCGCGCAGACCGTCTTCCAGCTCGATGCGGGTGAGGAGCAGGCCGCCGTAGGCGGTGCCGGTCGAGGCGACGGCCAGGGTCAGGCGGGCGTCGTCCGTCACCGCATCCCCGTAGGCGAAGGTCACGGCGAGCCCTTCGGTGGACACGCCTGGAGCGCTCTGCGCGAGCTCTTCCGGTGCGAGCCGCCGGTGGCGCTGGCGGCCTCCGGCCATCCGTCCATACATGCGAAGGCCGATCTCCACCTGCCAGCCAGGCGGATGGCCGCCCTGATAGATCGGATAGAGGAAGCGGATCGGCCACACCAGGTGGGGATCGACCGCCAGCATGCAGTCGCGCTCGCGGACGGCGAGGCGGGTGACCTGGAACTGCAGCCTTTTGAGATAGCGCAGGCCGCCGTGGATCAGCTTGGAGGAGCGCGAGGAGGTGCCGGAGGCCACGTCGCCGCGCTCCAGGAGCAGCACCCGCAGGCCGCGCTGGGCCGCGTCGAGGAAGATGCCGCAGCCGGTGATGCCGCCCCCCAGGACGATCAGGTCGAACGGCTCGGCCAGCCCGGCGAGCGCCCGCTGCCGCCAGAGGGGATCGAGCACTCAGACCTCCAGCCGGTCGGTCGGATCGAAGAGGACGTGCGGGTTGAGGATGCCCTGCGGATCGAGCTCCCGGGCCGCGGCGGCGAGGAGACGCACGCCGTCCGTCCCGGCCTCGCGCGGATACCAGGGGGCATGCCACGAGCCGATCCCGTGGTGGTGGCTGAGGGTGCCCTCGGCGGAGGTGATCGCCGAGGTGGCGGCGCGCTTCAAGGCTGCCCAGCGCGCGATCGATTCTTCCGGGTCGTCGGCGTCGCGGAAGAAGATCGTGAAGTAGAGGGATGCTCCGTCGCGGTAGAGATGAGAGATATGGCAGAGGACCGGCACCTCCTCGCCGGGAAGGGCGGAGGCGAGGGCAAGGCGCACGGTGCGGTAGAGCCCCGGCAGGGCCGACCAGGACGCCGCCGTCTCCAGGGTGTCCGTGGCCCAGCCGAGATCGAGCAAGCTGTCCCGCAGATACGGGTGGCGGAAGCGGTCGGCGAGCCAGCGCTGTCCCGGTCCCTGACCAAGCGAGACGGCCGCGTGCTGCTTGAGGTGCCGGCGGGTCTCGCCCAGGGCCCAGCGGACCTCGCGGTCGTTCCCGGCCGCGCCGCAGAGCAGCAGGCACGAGCCGGGACCGGCGCCGCGCAGGCGCAGCCAGCCGCGAGTGAGAGGCGCCCAGACGTGGCCGCCGATCCCCACGGCCAGCGCCGCCTCGGTCTCGGTCGGATCGGACAGGCGGATCATATGGAGCGGCAGGCCGGCGAGCACCATCCGGCGCACGGCCTCGACGCCCTCGTCCCAGGCGGGGAGGAGATAGGCCTCGACGGCGCGCCGGGCCGGGCGCGGCCAGACGCGGACGGTCGCCTCGGTGATCACCCCGAACCGCCCCTCGCTGCCGAGGACGAGCTGGCGCAGGTCCGGGCCGGCGGCCGAAGCGGGCAGGGCCGGGAGCGTGAGCCGCCCGGCCGGAGCGACCAGCTCCAAGCCGGCGACCATGTCCTCGATGCGGCCGAAACCGAGCGACTCCTGGCCTGACGAGCGGGTGGCGATCCATCCGCCCAGCGTCGACAGCTCCCACGACTGGGGGAAGTGGCCGAGGGTCAGGCGGTGCGGCGTGAGCGCCGCTTCCAGGGCGGGACCGAGCGTCCCGGCGCGGAAGCGGGCGAGCCCGGAGCGGGCATCGACTTTGACCAGCCCCGAAAGCCGCTCGAGCTCGAGGACCACCGTCGGCGCCGGACCGGGCTGGGCGTTGACCGCGCCGGTGACCGAGGTCCCGCCTCCCCAGGGGATCACGCGGATCCCCGCGCGCGAGCAGAGCCGCAGAACCTCCTGGACGTCCGCCGTATCCTCCGGCCGCGCGACCGCATCGGGCAGCGCCGGCAGCGTCCCGGTGCGCAACCCGACGAGGTCGCTGAAGCCGCGGCCCCGCGCATGGAGCAGGCGGTCGGCGCGCTCGGAGGACGTCGGCACCGGGAGGTCGGGGAGCGGCTGGGGCTCGGGGACGCGGATCGATGCCGGATCGACGGCCGTCCGGCGCTCGGGTGGCCCGAGGCGCTCCTCCAGCCATTGCCGCATGGCGCGCGGCGGGGGATACGTGATCCCCTCGAAACCCCAGGCGTTGATCTTGCGGCGACGGGACGGAGGGGTAGCGCGCTTCATCCTTTGAGTCTATCTAAACCAGCCCACTCCACCAGCCCAAACGTCATCCGCGCGTTGATTTCCCCCAAGGGATGGAACGCCACCGTCCCGTCCGGCCGCCGCCAGTGCCAGGCATCGATCCCGAACGGGCCGACGTACCCGGTTCGGCGGAGAGCGGCGGCGGCGCCTGCGACAACCTCCTGCAACTGCGACCGGTCAGGATCAGGGAGATCCCCGGTGTCCAGCTCGATCCCGGCGAACTGACCCTTCGTGTCGACCCGCTGCCGGTGGATGCCGACGATCCGCAGACCGCCCGGCGTCAGGAGGGCGGAGCACCCCCAGTCGGCGATCCGGTCCAGCCAGGGCTCGAAGAGGAGGGGACCATGGCGCTCGAACAGGTTCTCGGCGGTGCGGCGGGATTTGGGGTCTGCGAGGTGCGGACCTTCGCGTTCGATGAATCGGGAGCGGCCCGCGGCCGAGAAGGGAGCTTTGACGACCCAGGCGGCCGGTGCGTCCCGCTCTTTCAGGAGGTGATCGAGCTCCGCGAGCGACTCCACCATCTGCGCTCCCGAGAGAGCGCAGCCGAGTGCCTCGGCAACTCGCAGGGCGAAGCCGCGGTGGTGGACCTTGGCAACGGTTTCTGGTGAAGCGACGGGCAGGCTCCAGAGAAGCTCCGCGAGGGGCAGATCGGGCGGAACGGCGGATGGGCGGAGGGCGGTTCGCAGGGCGGCGGATTGCGGGGTCTCGCACCAGGCGAGAACCTCCGCGGCGGGCTCCGGAGGATGGTCGCCCGGCAGCCACAGCCGGTCCCCGGGGCGGCTGAAGATGGCGAGCTGGCCGGCCATCTGGGAGCCGACCCGCAGGGTACTGGCCGATGGCGGGCGGCGGCGGAAGCGCGGGTCTCCGGCGTGGGCGAGGGCCTCGAGGTCGTCCTCGGCGAGCAGGTTGGCGAGGAGGAGCCGCGGGGCTCCCGCCGTCACGGGAGGCACTCTTCGAGCCGCCGGATGAACTCCGGATCGAGCCCGGCGGCCTCGCGCCCGCGGCGGTGGAAGGTCCGGCCCCGTGCCCGCTCCGGGCGGAGGGGGAAGGCCAGGTGGCTTTGCCAGGCATCCCAGGCCGACTCGTCCTCGCCTTTGAAGACCTGGAGCCAGGTCCAGCCGAAGCGCACGTGCTCGATCTCGTCCTTGTGCACCTGGTCGATGACCGCCGCCGTCTTCGGGTCCTTGGCGCGCCGCGCCGCGTCGCCGTACTCGATGGTGTAGTCGAGGTTGGCGTTCTCGAAGGTCAGCGACATGGCGCAGACGAAGTCCAGCGGCGACTGGATCTGGGGGGCCTTCTTCCAGAAATAGCCGTTGACCGGGAAATCGCCGAAGCGGCGGCCGTTGTCTTCGAGCCGCGCGATGTACATGCGGGTATGCCGCTGCTCGTCCTGGAGGATGTGGACGAGCCCGCGCCGGAAGCGCGGCGGCGCGTCGGGAAACGCGAGGAGAGCCCAGGCGAACAGCTCCGCCGCTTGGAGCTCGTGGTTGGCCAGCCCGTGCAGGATGCGCGGCCGCTGCGCCGGATCGGGCATCCCCTCGTGCGACGGTGTCTCCGCCCTGGCGTCCGCGGCGAAACGGAGACCGGGCGGCCGGCCCGGCCCCGCCGCCCGTTCCGCCGGCCCCGGCCGCTCGTCGGTCAGCTCCTCGCGCGGCGGTGCGAGCTTGACGGCGAGGTCTTCGGTTGTGAGGACGGTGCGGGCGAAGTCGCGGATCTCCATGGCGGGACCAGGATAAACGAGGACCCTTCGGTTAAGCTTGTCGTCAATCATGAATGCGAGACAGCGCGCGCTCTTCACCGCCCTGGGGCTCCTGTTGTACGCAGCTACCCTCCCGGCCCAGCCGGGCGGGCCGCTGCCCGGACCCTTCCCTCTCCTCCCGGCCGACAACTGGTGGAACGTGGACGTCAGCCAGGCGCCGCTCGATCCGAACAGCGGTGACTTCATCGATTTCATCGGGGGCGGCACGCCGCTCCATCCTGATTTCGGTGGCAACGCCGACTCTTTCCCGGAGACCTACGGGATGATCTACGTCAGCGTCCCCGGCACCCAGCCGCTGGTGCCGGTCACCTTCGTCGAGTTCGGCGACGAGAGCGACGCGGGCGCGCCCGGCCAGCCTGCGGGGTATCCGATCCCCGAGGCGGCCAAGACGCAGCCGGGCTACATCGAAGGGGGCTATCCGGGAAATGCCGACGCTCCGGGCGACCGCCACATGCTGCTGGTGGACCGCGACCGCCACCTCCTCTTCGAGCTGTACCACACGCAATGGAACGCGGCGCTGAACCGCTGGGAGGCGGGCTCGGGCGCGGTCTTTTCGCTCGATTCGAACGCCCGCCGGCCCGAAGGGTGGACCAGCGCCGACGCCGGGGGCCTCGCCATCCTCCCCGGCCTGGTCCGCTACGAAGAGGCCTTCGGCACCGAGCCCATCCGCCACGCCTTCCGCTTCACGGTAAGCGAGAGCCGCGGGCGCGTGTTCCCGGCCTCGCACACGGCGAGCACCAGCAACAGCCCCGACGCGCTGCCGATGGGCGCGCGCCTGCGTCTCAAGGGGGGCAAGGACATCTCCGGCGATCCGCCCGAGGTGCGCAGGATCTTCCAGGCGATGAAGACCTACGGGCTGATCCTGGCCGACAACGGGACGGACATGTACATCACGGGCACGCACGACATCCGATGGAACAACGACGTGCTCAACCCGGCGTTCGCCTCGCTGCGCGCCTCCGACTTCGAGGTGATCCAGCTCGGCTGGCAGCCGGCCCCCTCCGGCGGCGGCTGCACGGGGACGGACACCCGCCTCTGCCTTGCCGGCTCCCGCTTCCGGGTCGAGGCGACGTGGACCACCCGCGACGGCAACACGGGCGCGGGCCGGGCCGTCGAGCTGACCTCGGACACGGGCTATTTCTGGTTCTTCGACCAGACCAACGTGGAGGTGGTCGTCAAGGTGCTCGACGGCTGCGGCGTGAACGGCCGCTACTGGGTATTCGCCGGAGGCCTGACGAACACGCGGGTGCGCATCACGGTCACCGACACCCGGACCGGGACGTCGAAGCAGTACAACAACCCGCAGGGGACGGCGTTCCAGCCGATCCAGGACACGGGGGCGTTCGCGAGCTGCCCGTAGAGGCTGAGGCCTCAGAGCGCCAGAATCGCGTCGATCAGCCGCTCGATCTCTTCGCGTGTGTTGTACATGCACACGCCCGTGCGCACGACGCCTCCCGTGTCGGCGAGGCCGAGGGTCTCGATGGCGCAGCGGGCGTAGAAGTGGCCGCCCCAGACCTGGAGACCGGCTTCGCCGAGCCTGCGGGCGATCTCGGCCGTGGGCTTGCCGTCGATCGAGAAGGAGACGGTCGGGGCTCGGTGGCGGCTCGAGAAGCCCGGGCCCCAGACCCTGGCGCGGCGGATCCGCCGGACCGCGTCGTAGTAGCGGGCGGCGATCTCGTGCTCGTAGGCGGCGATGTCGTCCATGGCGGTGACGATCCGCGCGCGCAGGGTCTCCCCGCGGCCCCAGGTGGCGATGAACTCGATCGCGGCTTTCACACCGGCCAGCGCCGCGTGGTTCAGAGTTCCGGTTTCGATCCGGTAGGGCGCCTCGTCGTCCTGTGTGCAGAGCTTGTCGGTGCGCAGACGGTCGAGCAGGCCGGGCCGCGCGTAGAGCAGGCCCACGTGCGGGCCGTAGAACTTGTAGGCCGAGCAGAGCAGGAAGTCACAGTCGATCGCCTGGACGTCGACGGAGAAGTGCGCGGCGTAGTGCACGGCGTCGACCAGCAGCCAGGCGCCGGCCGCGGTGGCCAGCCGCCGCGCCAGGGCGAGGTCGTTGACCGTGCCCAGGGCGTTCGAGGCGGCGCCGACGGCGACGAGGCGGGTGCGCTCGGTCACCTGCCGGGCGAAGTCCTCGGGATCGAGCGTGCCGTCCGGGCGCAGGGCCACCTCGCGGACCACGATGCCGCGCTCGCCGAGCAGGAGCCACGGGCCGCGGTTCGCCTCGTGGTCGAGCCGGGTGATGACGATCTCATCCCCGGGCTTCATCTCCCGGACCAGCGCGTGGCTGAGCGCGAAATTCAGGGTCGTCATGTTCGCGCCGAAGGAGATCTCCCGGCCGCTCGGAGCCCCGAGGAAAGCGGCCACGGCTTCGCGCGTGTCCGCGAGCAGCCGGTCGGTCTCGCGACTGGTGACGAACTCGCCGTGCTGGTTGGCGTTCGAGGTCCGGTAGTACTCGGCGATCGCGGCGATGACCGGCTCAGGCACCTGAGTTCCCGCCGGGCCGTCGAGGTAAGCGATCGGCTGTCCGTTCGCGGTACGGGCGAGCGACGGGAACGCCTGCCGCGCCTGCTGGCACTCGATGTCGGTATAGGGCATGTCTTTCAGCGCCTCTTCACGGGACCAGGGTGAGGGCTTGCTTGTATTGCGGCCCGACACGAACAGCGGAGAAGTGCGCCCGGTCGATGGTCAGCACACGGTACTGCCTCCGCCGTTCAGCCACCGTGGCCACGGTGGCATCGACCAGTCCCAGTTCGAGGTTGGAGAATTTCGCATCAATCTCCATGGCGCGGACGAGATCCGTTGGGATGACCGGTTCCAACTCATACGTCGTCCCGGGATCGAGGAGCTCTGCGATGAGCTTTCGCATCGCAGGCCGTTCTTGCCGCAGGAAGTAGTCCATCTCGGTGAGCACGAGAGCTGGAACGATGACCTCGGAAGCTTGTGTGAGAGCAGCGGTGTAGTCTGGCCACGTCGGGGTACCGTCGTGCCGGCACGCCAGAGCCCGCAACAGGCCGCCGGTATCAGCGACCAAGCCCTGCCTCAACTCGCGAGGTCCTTGAACAGCTCGGATTCTTCGCCCAGCTTCATGTCCGTAGACACGAAGAGGCCCGTAGAGGGTGCCCGGCGGTTTCCATAGTACCGCGACGCCACGATGCGCAGACCTTTGCGGAGGAGGTCGGACGCCGAGAAGCCGTCTTCACGGGCCTTGGCGAGAGCTTCGGCATCTTCAGGATCCAACCGGACGGTCGTGGTGAGCTTGCGTGCCATACAGTCACTATACGCGCGGCCGGCCACAGGCCGCAACGATCGGTCACCGCCTCTTCGGCAGGCGTCCTTCGATCAATCCCAGCGTCGCCTCGACCACCTCGGCCATCGGTTGGGCGTCAGCCACTCCCTTGCCGGCCAGGGGGAAGGCGGTTCCGTGGTCGACGGAGGTGCGGAGGAACGGGAGGCCGAGGGTCCAGTTGGTGGCGAGGCCGAAGGAGGCGGTCTTCACCGCGATCAGCCCCTGGTCGTGGTAGAGGGCGAGCACCCAATCGAACTCGCCGCGGCTCGCGCGGGCAAAGAGCGAATCGGCGCTCTCCGGCCCGTGGACGTCGATCCCACGCTCCCGCGCCGCCACCACCGCGGGCACCAGGAAACGCCCCTCCTCCTCGCCGAGGATCCCGCCTTCGCCGGCGTGCGGATTGAGGCCGGCCAGTGCGATCCGGCCTCCCGCGTGGCGGTGCAGGCAGTCGAGCGCCTCGCCGATCGCGACGCCGTCGACGGCGGTGTCGATCGCCTCCCGCAGCGGCACGTGGACGGTGAGGAGCGCCACCTGGAGCGTGGGCGCCAGGAAGGTCATCAGGTAGTCGCGGCCGTAGCGCTCCAATCCGCAGGCCTCGGCGAGATAGTCAGTGTGTCCTTTGAAGCCGGGGAGATGTTGGCGGGCGATGGAGGCCTTGCTGACCGGCGCGGTCACCAGGGCGTCCGCCGCGCCGGAGCGGACCAGCGCGATGCCGGCGTCGAGCGCCGCCATGGCGCCTGCCGCGTCGGCCGCGCCGGAGTCTCCGAACGTCAGCGGCCGGGAGCTGCCGACCGGGTCGAGGACCGGGATACCGTCGATCTCGTCGAGGTCCTCCGGAGATGGAACGCCATTGAGATAGTGGAGGCGGTCCCACGGTGCATCCGGCAGGATGGGCCGGAGCGCTTCGAGCGCGGCGCGCTCGGCCACGACGAGCGGAGCCCAGAGCCCCTCACCCCCACTCGAAGAGGTCAACAGCTTGAGGAGGATCTCCGGACCGATCCCCGCGGGATCGCCCTGGGTCAGGGCGAGGCGGGGCCGCCGGCGCACGGTCGTGCCGCTCATGGAGAGGGAGGCCGGGAGATCAGGAGTGCTCGGCGTCGTCGCCGGTGGACCGCTTCACCCGCACGCGCTTGAGCTCCTCCTCCTTGAACATATACTTGATGAAGTGCTTCTGGATCAGGAGATTGGGGCCGGCGTGGCGGTTGAGCTTCAAGGCCCCTTTGTCGTACCACTCGATCCACCCCCGCAGCTCCTCGCCGTCGTTGAGGATGACCACCATGGGGGTCTTCGCCGCCATCTGCTTGAGGTAGTAGAACTCCTCGGCATTGGTCTGCTCCGGCGGGGACTGCTTGCGGCGCACGCTGCGCGAAGGGAGCTCCTTCTTGAGCTCGTTCATGTCCGGGCGAATCAGCTTTCGGTTGGCCATCTCACTCCCACACGGGCCCGTCAGGCATCCGCGATGACCGGCAGCGGCGTCGGCCGGCTGTCCGGGTTGCGCGTCTTGTATTGGTCGTCCTCGTACGCCAGACAGCAGAGCAACCGGCCACATTGGCCGGAGATCTTCGAGGGGTTGAGGCTCAGGTTCTGCCGCTTCGCCATCTGGATCGAGATCGGCCGGAAGTCCTTCAACCAGGTGGAGCAGCAAAGGGTGAGCCCGCAGACGCCGATGCCGCCGATCAGGCCGGCCTCGTCGCGCGCACCCACCTGCACCATCTTGACCCGGACGGAGAAGCGCGACGAGAGGTCGCGCACCAGTTGTCGGAAGTCCACGCGGCCGTCGGAGGTGAAGTAAAAAGTCGCCTTCTTCCCGCTGAGCGAGAAGTCCACCAGCGAGACTTTCATGTCCAGCCCGAGAGCGCGGGACCGCTCCTGCGCGTACAGCTTGCCCTGCATCTCGTTCTGCCGCTGGCGGTCGAACGCCGCCGCGTCCGTCTCGTCAGCCGCCCGCAGGATCGGCCGGGCGCTCGACTTCTGGCAGGGCTTGAACACGGGCATCGGCGATTGCTCGACCTGACCGTAGGCCGGCCCTGATTCGAGATCGACGATCACCCGGTTTCCCCGGGCATAGATCGTCCCGGCCGTGGAGCAGAGAGTCAGATTCGTCTCCTCCCGGAATCTCACGCCGACGAACGTGTCCTCGACAGCCGTCGACATACCCTTGTAAGAACATCCATTGCAGCTCATAGCCGACTTTCTTCCGATACGGCAGCGACCGATCCCCAATGCACGATGAGTACCAACCCATCGGACCGGTCGCGCCCTTCGAATGGAACCGAATGAAAGACCGCGACCATTCTGATGCCACCCGCCCCAGAGGTCAACGCGACGCGCTTCACGCCGGGCCGATCACCCTCCGGCCGATGTCGTGCCGGAAGACCTTCGTGGGCCAGTCGACCTCGGCCACCGCCGCGTAGGCCCGCCGGAGCGCCCCGACCAGGTCGGTGTCGAGGGCGCAGACCGAGAGGACCCGCCCCCCCGCGCTCACCAGCTCGTCTTCCCTCACCAGGGCGGTCCCCGCGTGGAAGATCTCGACGCCCGGCAGGGCCGCCGCGCGGTCGAGGCCCCGGATGACCTCGCCCTGGACCGGCCGCAGCGGATAGCCGGGGCTCGCCAGCACGATGCAGGCGGCCGCCTCTTTCCGGAAAGACAGCCGCCGCATCCCGAAATTCCCGGCCGCTCCGGCGGCGAGCACAGGCAGGAGGTCGTCGTCGAGGCGCAGGAGGATGGCCTGCGCTTCCGGATCGCCGAGCCGCGCGTTGAACTCGAGGACCCGCGGACCCTCGGGCGTGAGGATGAGACCTGCGTAGAGCACGCCGATGAACGGGCGCCCCTCGGCCGCCAGGCAGGTCACGGTGTGGTGGAGGATCTCGTCGAAGGCGGCGGCGGCCGTCTCCGCGGAGAGCACGCCGGCCGGGCTGTGGCTGCCCATGCCGCCGGTGTTCAAGCCGGTGTCCCCGTCGCCGATCCGCTTGTAGTCCTTGGCGGTGGCGAGCGGCAGGACCCGCTCGCCGTCGCACAGCGCCATCAGCGAGACCTCCTCGCCTTCGAGGAAGGCCTCGACGACGACCCGGTCGGCGGCGGTGCCGAAGCGGCGCTCGTCGAGCATCTCGTGCACGGCGGCGTCGTACTCCGCCTCGTCCCGCGCGATGATCACCCCTTTGCCGGCGGCGAGGCCGTCGGCCTTGAGCACGGCGGGCCAGCCGAAACGGCCGCGCGCCGCCAGGGCCTCGGCCGCGTCATGGGCGACGAGGAACGGGGCGGTGGGGATGCCGTGCCGCTGCATGAGCTGCTTGGAGAAGACCTTGCTCCCCTCGATCTCGGCGGCCCTCTGGCTCGGCCCGAACACGGCCAGGCCCCGGGCCCGCAGGGCGTCCGCCAAGCCGAGGGTCAGCGGCAGCTCGGGGCCGATCACCGTCAGGTCGATCTTCATCTCGGCCGCGAAGTCGGCCAGGCGCTGCACCTCCTCGACCGCCAGCGGGACCAGGTCGGCGATCTCGCCGATCCCGGGGTTGCCCGGAGCGCAGTAGAGATCCTCCAGAAGAGGGCTCTGGCGCAGCTTCCAGCAGAGGGCGTGCTCACGGGCTCCCCCGCCGACGACCAGGACTTTCATGCATTCCTCCGCTCGGCGGCGGACAGCGCTGTCACCGCCATGACGTCAAGGATGTCTTCGGCGGAGCAGCCGCGCGACAGGTCGTTGATCGGCCGGTCGAGACCCTGGAGGAGCGGCCCGACGGCCCGGGCGCCGGCGAGCCGCTCGGTCAGCTTGTAGCCGATGTTGCCGGCGTCGAGGTCCGGGAAGACGAGGACGTTCGCCCCCCCCGGGACGCCGGCGACCGGGCTGCCGGGCGCCTTGCGCCGTCCCACCTCGGGGACCAGGGCGGCGTCGGCCTGGAGCTCGCCGTCGACGGCGAAGGAGACGTTGCGCCGGCGCAGGATCTCCAAGGCGTTGCGGACCTTGTGGACGCGCGGGTGCTCGGCGCTCCCCTTGGTCGAGAACGAGAGGAGGGCCACGCGCGGCTCCTCGCCCAGGAGCGTCCGGCAGCTCGCCGCCGCCGCTTCGGCGATGTCGGCCAGCTCTTCCGGTTGGGGATCGGGGATCACGGCGCAGTCGCTGTAGATCAGGGCGCGACCGTCGGGCAGGACCATGAGGAAGCAGGAGGAGACCACCCGCAGGCCGGCGCGCGGACCGATGACCCGCAGCGCGGCGCGCATCGTGTCGGCGGTCGTGGCCAGGGCGCCCATCACCGCGCCGTCGGCGCGCCGGGTGGCGACCCGCAGAGCGGCATAGTGGAGCGGATCGCGGGCGAGCCGCTCGACCTGCTCGCGGGAGACACCGCGCGGCGCCAGGCGCTCGGCGAGGCGGGCGGTCAGATGCGGCAGGTCGGGCTCGCGGATCGGCTCCAGCACGGGCACGGTGAGCTGAACCCCCGCCACGTCCGCCGCGGCCCGCACCCGCTCGAGATCGCCCACCACGGACGCGCGGCACAGGCCCTCCGCCGTCGCGCGCTCGGCGGCGGCGATCACGCGCGGGTCTTCGCCTTCGGCGAGAACGATGTCGGCCGACGCCGTCCGGGCGCGCTCCCGGAGGTGCTTCAACAAAGCTCGCGCGTTCTCGGAGTTGTTGTTCGTCATCGGGCGGCGCGATCTTAGCAGACCGCCGCAGGGAGCTACCCCTTGAGGACCATGGCGCCGGTCGGCTGCGGGACCCCGCCCGCCGGCTCGATCGTCACCGCGCACTCCTGGATCGCGTCCGGCCGGTCCACGCGCGCGACCTCTACGCGGCCCCGCCCCTGGGCATCCACGTCGAAGGTGCCGGCCGAGACGGGTCCCTGGTCTCCGATCCACCAGAGCTGATAGGTCTTGCCAGGCTCGGGCGCGGGCAGATGGAAAGCCCAGAAGACGGCCCGCCCGTTCTGCGGCTCGACGAAGGTCTCGCCGATCGCGCCCGGCACCGGATCGAGCCCGGCGAGCCGGATCGTGCGCGCCCCGGGGGTGGAGAGGATCGCGAGCGTCGCCGCCATCCGCTGCGACTCGGCCCGCGCCAGGCCCAGCTCGCGGTCGAGCTCCGCCACCTGGCGCTCCAGGCGGCTCCGCTCGGAGCGCAGGCGCTCCACCTCGCCGCCGAGCCGCGCCTGGCGGACGACGCCCCAGAGGGCCAGGACGAGGAGCGCCGCCGCGGGCAGGGCGAGCCAGCGCAGGCGCGGCGCCCGCCGGACCGGCCGCCCGGCTCCCGTCAGGCGGAGGATGCGTCCCCGGGTCTCCGCGGATGGCGCGACCGGCGGCACCGAGGCCGCCAGCTCCTCCAGGTCGCCCTGCCAGAGCGCGAGCTGCTCGCCGCAGGCGGGACAGCCGGTCTCCAGGTGGGCCTCGAGCTCGCGCAGCTCGTTCCCATCCAGGGCGCCCACGGCGTAGGCCGGAAGCATCTCGTCATAGCGGGGGGAGTGGGTCGTCGTCATGACGTGCTCAACGCCTGCCGGAGCTTGCCCATGCCCAGAAGGATCCTTGATTTGACCGTCCCGAGCGGCGCGTGCAGCCGGTCGGCGATTTGAGTGTGGGTCAGTCCCTCGAAGAACGCCAGCTCGATGCAGTGCCGCTGCTCCGGCGTCAGGACGCCGAGCGCCGAGGCGATCCGGCCGTGCCGCTCGGAGGCTTCGAGCCGCGCCGTCCCGACCGGTCCTTCCCACCGGGCCTCCGCGTCGGCGACCGTCTCGTCCCGCCGCTGCGAGGCATTGCGGCGCCGCAGCTGGTCGAGCGCGCGCGAGCGGGCGAGCATCAACATCCAGCCGCGCGGCGTGGCCCGCTCCGGGTCGTAGCGGTCGGCCTGGGTCCAGATCTGGAGGAAGACCTCTTGCAGGATCTCCTCGGCTTCGCTCCGCCGGCCGAGGATGCGGACGAGCAGGCCGAGGACCACCGGAGAGTGCAGATCGAAAACCTGCGACAGAGCTTCCCCGTCTCCGGCGGCGATCCGGCGCATGAGGTCGATCTCCTGGGAAGGTCGCAGTGTCATGAGAGGCCGCGGACGGCGGCCGACGGATACGCTAACAAAAAACCGGCCGCTCCTCCTAACTTCACCTAACGCCGGAAGCTGAGAGACGCCCAGAAGCTCTCCCAGTCGGCGCCGCTCCCCTGGGGGGCCGGCTCCATGTGGACCGCCTTGACCAGCCAGTCGCCCGGCCGGTCGAGGCGCAGCCGGACCCGCCCATCGGCGCCCGTCCGGCCGGAGACTCTGGCGGCCGGCGCGTCGCGCGGGACCGCGACGACGAGCGCTCCGGCGAGCGGCTTCCCCCGGAAGAGGAGGGTGACCGGAAGCTCGCCGCCCGCCGGGAGCCCTGCCGGGCTCGTCCCGGGCACCAGCTCGAGAGGGAGCCCCAGCACCCGGTCGTAGCCTTGCGCGGGGCCGTTCCCCGCCTGGACCAGGGCTTTGGCGCAGCGGGAGTAGATCTCGCGGGACCGCGCCGCGGTCTGCCCGCGCTGAGCCCGGAGCCGCGAGATCCGCTCCAGCCCCTCCTCGGCCAGATAGGCCTCGAACTTCGGCCCGTCCAGCTCGACGGAGGAGTGGTCGCTGTCGTAGACGAGGATCCAGGTGCCTGGCGCCGGCAGGGAGCCCCATCCCGCGGGATCGGTCCCCTCCACGCCGGGCAGCGGGATCTCACCGCCCGGGGTCTCACTTCCCGGGGTCTTACTTCCGGGACCTACGGCGGCGAAGCGCTCGATGCGCTCCGTCATCCGCGGCACCGGATCTCCCCGGAACGCCTGCCCCACCCGCAACCGGACCGCGACCCGCTCTCCCGGCGCGGGCCGGAAGTTGGACGGCTCGATCCACAGGTCGTGCGCCTGAAGCGCGGGAGCCGTGGTTAGCGATACCAGAGAGACCAGCGAGACCCAGGCGGCGCGTCGCATCGTCAGTTCCCTTCGTTGGTGGCCGGCTCACCGTTGGCGCCGTTCGGCGACCCTGGCAGCGGCGTGCGCAGATACGGGAAGGTGGTGTCGAACTGGCTCACGTCCTGGAGCGTCCCGTCGGTGAACGGGAGGTTGCCCGAGGGGGCGTCCGCCGGGTTGCAGAAGGTGCCGGGGAAGGCATGGCAGAGGACGCCCATGGCGACCCGCAGCTCGACGTCCACCACGTCGTCGCCGGGGCGCCGGCCGTTGGGGAAGCCGGCGTTGTCGCCGCCCAGGACGCCGAGGTTGTTCTGCCCGGTCGAGGGCGTTGCCGCGATGGAAGTATTGAGGCGCAGCATCTCGTGCGGCGCGCCGTCGGAGAGGAAGTTCAGCCCCTGCACGCCGGTGGCGAAGGCCGCCACCAGGTCGGTGCGCGGGAAGTTGTTGGGAGCGCGCACGCCGGCCGCGCCGAAGAGGATCTCGAGCAGCTCGGGCAGGGTCGGATTGGTCACGTAGGTGGCGAGCGCCGCATCCCCCGCCGGGCTGGCGGCGTTGAACAGGTTCTTGTCCTTGAGGCCGATGACGATCTCGTTGACCAGCGGCATGCCCAGACGGGACACCTGCACGAACTGGCCGGCCTCGGTCGTCGGCGACTCGAAGGTGGGATTGTTCTTGAGCGTCCGGTTGCGTGGCAGGGCGGCCGTGGTCCAGCCGCCGATGACCGGGCTCTGCGCGTTTCTCGTCAGGCAGCCGATCGGCACTTCGAGGATGAAGGAGGTGACGTTCTTGTCGGCCAGGATGTTGGGCTCCGCATCGCGGGGACCCAGCGGGTTCTCGATGTTGACCAGGTCGAAGATCTCTCCCAGGTTGACGGCGAAGGACTCCCTGCGCTGGCCGACGAACACCCGGCCCTGGTTGTTGCCGCTGCATCCGGGGATCGTGATGTCCCAGATGAAGCTGGCGGCGTACGCGGCATAGTCCGGAATCGACTTCTCACCGATATTGTCGGCCGGCTTGCCGAACCGCCGGGTGCCGCCGGGATTGGTCGCATATTCCGAGTTGGACAGATGGCCTGCCGGCCCGCGGGTGACCAGGACCGTGTAGCTCTCCTGCACGTTCAAGTTCGGCGACGGGTTGCCCGGGGCGCCGGAGATCGGCCCGATGTTGATCAGCGGCACCGAGACCTGCTGGCCGCCGACCGGGACTTTCAGGTCCTTCAGGAGCTGCGAGGCGCGGAACTCGAAGGTGATGTCCTCGACTCCGTCTCCAGTGTTGTCGATGTGGATGCGGTAGCGGGCGTCGGGGTCGAGCGCGAAGTAGTTGGGGCCGCCATAGGCATCCTGCAGCGGCACGTAGTTGGCGATCAGGGTGGCGTACCCCTCACGCCCGCTCTCATAGCTGCGGAACATGTAGAAGTCGGTTCCGTCCACCTTGGGCATCTCGGTGATCCCGGGTGCTTCCCGGTGGCTCGAGGCGGCGGCCGGCAGGCTCGTGAGGCCCACCAGGGTGAAGGCAATCAGGGACGTGGACAACAAAAGACGGGCTTTTTTCATTGGTTCCTCCTCTTTATCTCGTGATGCCGGGAGCCCTCCCGGCCTTCACTGAGCTCTACGGAGCCGTTTCCTGTTTGGATGAAGACCGGCTCGGATGAGAGAGAATGCCCGCATGAGTGAAACGAGCCCTCCTGTCCGCCGACCCAACGGCCGCGCCGCCGCCGCCCTCCGTCCTGTGCGCATCCAGCCCGGAGCCATGAAATTCGCCGAAGGCTCGGTGCTCATCGAGATCGGCGACACGCGGGTCCTGGTCGCGGCCAGCGTCGAGAACCGGGTGCCGGGATTCATGAAGGACTCGGGCCGCGGCTGGCTCACCGCCGAGTACTCGATGCTGCCGCGGGCCACCCACACCCGCAGCGCGCGCGAGGTGTCGCAGGGGAAGCCCTCGGGCCGCACGGCGGAGATCCAGCGCCTGATCGGCCGCAGCCTGCGCGCCGCGTTCGACCTCAAGGCTCTGCCGGACCGCACGCTGACCCTGGACTGCGACGTGATCCAGGCCGACGGCGGCACCCGCACGGCCGCGGTCACCGGCGCCTACGTGGCGGCGACCCTTGCGCTCGGGCAGCTCCTGCTCACCGGCGACATCCAGAGCTGGCCCGTGGTGGACCAGCTCGCCGCGGTCTCCGTCGGCATCGTCGGCGGGGTCCCGCTGCTCGATCTGGAATATGTGGAAGATCAGGTCGCCGAGGTCGACATGAACGTGATCGGCACCGCCGCGGGCGCCGTCGTGGAGATCCAGGGGACGGGAGAGAAGCGGGCGTTCCGCCGCGAGGAGATGGATGCCCTGGTGGATCTGGCCTTCCAGGGGATCCGCGAGCTGGCCGCGGCCCAGAACGAGGTGCTCGCGCCGACCCTGGAGCAGGTCCAGCAGGTGCTCGCCCGCGGCTCCCGCAAGCCCGCTCCGCCAAAGTCCGAGAAGAACCTCTGGGGCCGGCCGTAGGTCAATCGCGCGTCGACGTGTACTGCCCGCGGATGGAGGAGCCGAAGTACCGGCCCTTGGATTTCGCCTGGA
Organism: Thermoanaerobaculia bacterium; assembly: GCA_035264905.1. Taxonomy (GTDB): domain Bacteria; phylum Acidobacteriota; class Thermoanaerobaculia; order Multivoradales; family UBA5704; genus UBA5704. The sequence continues at coordinate 27,432 of DATFPH010000335.1, read as the reverse complement.
GGAGATCCTGATAGACCTCCTCCGGGACGTTGAGGTACCGGTACACGTTGCCGCTCCGGAACTCCACCTCGAGCGTTCCCCGCTTTGGGTCATATCCCACGGAGGCGATCGCTGATGAAGTCAGGGGTTTCCTGCGCATCGGAGCTTCTCGCTGGAGAGCACGGGTGCTCGTCCAACGGAACTCAATGTGCAAAAGAGATACCGCGTATTCTTTCACCGCGAAAACAAAACGGCCGCCGGAAAACCGGCGGCCGTCATGAGGGACTGCTCAGAGCCCGGCGGGGATCAGATCACGTCGCCATGCATCTCGACTTCGATCGTCGGCTTCTTCTGGCTGTCCGTGCGGAGCGTGAGCTTGCCGTTGAAGGGGCCCTTGGCCATGCTGGGGCTCAAGGTGAGGCGGACGGTGTACTCGCGCCCGTCCTGCAGCGGCTCGATCGCGGTCTTGACCCCCGGCAGGTTCCCCTCGATCCCGGTGATCTTGATCGGCTCGGTCGCGAAGTTGCGCACGTTGAGCGTGCGGACGAGCGGCTCGCGCAGCTCGACCTTCCCGAACTCGGCCACCTGCGGCGTCACGGCGATCACCGGCCGCACGAAGCCCGAGACCGGAATCGTCACCAGCTTCTGCTTCGGATGCGTCGTGGAGATCCGCACGTGATCGGCCAGCGCTCCCACCGGAGCGTCGTTCGACAAGGTCATGTCGATCCGCCACTGCTTGCCTTGCACGTCGGGGACCCGCTCCTCCGGCGTCGCCTCCCGGAAGGTCGTCGCGAGGAACGGATAGGGGGACTCGACCTTGACCACGTCGAAGGTCGTTCCGTCCGGAGACCAGATGACCTGGTGGATCGTGCCGGTCTTCGCCTCGCCCTGGACGGTGATGTACCGCGCGTAGCCGGGCCTCGCCTGGATGTAGGGCTCGATCTTCGCCCGCAGCGTCAGCTCGATCTGCGCGTGCTCCGGATCATTGGTGAAGACGGTCACGCCCTTGGCGATCGGTCCATTGAAGGTCGTGGTGTCGATCTCCGCATGCACCTTGCCGGTCTGCCCCGGAGCGATGGTCTTGTCGAAGTCGACCACGGTGCAGCCGCAGGACGCCCGCACGTCCGTGATCTGGAGCGGAGCATCCCCCTCGTTCCGGATCACGAAGTCGTGGACGACCTTGTCCCCCTTGGGCACGATGCCGACGTCCTTGACCGGCTCGACGGGGACCGCCTTCGGCTTGCCGGCCTGGGCCAGCAGCGTGGTCGCGACAAGCAACACGGCGCAAAGTGCCAAAATGGCGGTTCTAACGTGACGATTCATGCGGACTGCTCCTTTGCAAACACAGTTTGACGACCCGGGAATGGTACACTCGGCGCTCTGATCCGGGAAGGCCTACCGACGTGAAATCCCCACAGCTCGACATTTATTTCATGGCCATCGGCGGGACTGGAATGGCGCCTCTCGCCTGCCTTCTGCAAGCGCAGGGCCACCGCGTCCGCGGGACGGACGGCCCTCTGTATCCGCCGATGAGCACCCTGCTGGAGCAGGCGGGCATCCACCCCTCCGTGGGGTACGACCCCGCGCATCTCGACCCGCGGCCCGACCTGGTGGTCCTCGGCAACGCGATCCACCGCAACAATCCGGAGGCCGTCGAAGCCGAGCGGCTCGGCCTGCCGATCCTCTCCATGCCGCAGGCCCTCTCGCGGTTCTTCCTGGAGCACCACCGCCCGCTGGTGGTGGCGGGCACGCACGGCAAGACCACCACGACCGCCATGGCGGCCTGGGTCTACTCCGACTGCGGCCGCGATCCCGGCTACCTGATCGGCGGGGTGCCGCGCAATCTGCCGGGGAGCTTCCGCGAGGGCGACGGCGAGCGCTTCGTCGTCGAGGGGGACGAGTACAACGCGGCTTACTTCGACCGCGGCGCCAAGTTCCTCCACTACCGCCCTGAGACGCTGATCTTGACCAGCGCCGAGTACGATCATGCCGACCTTTATCCCACGCCCGAGGCGCTCTTCGACGCCTTCGCCCGCCTCGTCGACCTCCTGCCGGCGGACGGCCTGCTCGTCGCCTGCGGCGACATCCCGAAGGTGCGTGAGCTCGCGGCGCAGGCGCGCTGCCCGGTCGTCTTCTACGGACTGGAGGAAGGCAACGACGTGCGTCCGATCGGACCCGTCGAGGGTGGGCCCGAGGGGAGCCGCTTCCGCCTGCTCGATCCGGAGGCGGGGGAGGTGGAGGTCGCCCTGCCGCTCGCCGGCGACCACAACGTCGCCAATGCCCTCGGGGTCTGGGCCGCTGCGCGGCGGGACGGCTTGACGGCCGCCGAGGTGGCCGCGGCGCTCGGCCGGTTCCAGGGCGTCAAGCGGCGCCTCGAAGAGCTGGGCACCGGCCGCGGCATCACCGTGGTCGACGACTTCGCGCACCATCCCACCGCGGTCGAGAAGACGCTCGGCGCCTTGCGCCAGCGCTATCCCGGGCGGCGCGTCACCGTGCTCTTCGAGCCGCGCAGCCTGACGGCCGGCCGCGCTTTCTTCCACGATCCGTACCGCCTGGCCTTCGCCGGAGCCGACCGGGTGCTCTTCGCGCCGACCTTCCACCTCGGGCGCCTGTCTCCCGAGGAGCGGCTCGACTTCGCCACCCTCGCCACGGAGATCACCTCGGCCGGCGTCCCGACGACCCTCTGCGAGAGCACGGACGAGGTCTTCCGCCGTGCTCTGGAGGAGTCGCACGAAGGCGACGTGCTGGTGACCATGTCGTCGGGGTCGTTCGAGGGCATGCCGCACCGGCTGGCGGAAGCGCTGGTCGGGGCGCCGGCGCGGGCGTGAAGCCCTACCCCTTCCGCTTCTTCGCCGGCCCCGGCGCCGCCGGCGGGTCCGCGGTGTACCGGTTGTGCAGATGCACCGGCGACCGCTTGGCGCGCAGGTTCAACATCTCCACGAAAACCGAGAACGCCATCGCGAAGTAGATGTAGCCCTTGGGGATGTGCTGGTCGAGCCCCTCGGCGATCAGCGACATGCCGATCAGCAGCAGGAATGAGAGGGCGAGCATCTTCACCGTGGGGTGCCGGTCCACGAACGCGCTGACCGGACCGGCGGCGAACAGCATCACGCCGACCGCGAGGACCACCGCGGCGATCATGATCGCCAGCTCGTTCGCCATGCCCACCGCGGTGATCACCGAGTCGAGCGAGAAGACGATGTCGAGGAGGAGGATCTGCACGATCACCGAGGAGAACGAGGCGGCGACCTTGGCGCTGGCGTGCCCTTCGGCGCCTTCCAGCTTGTCGTGGATCTCGTGCGTGGACTTGCCGAGCAGGAACAGGCCGCCGAGGAGCAGGATCAGGTCCCGCCCGGAGATTTCCTGGCTCAAGACCGTGAAGAGCGGGTTGGTGAGCCGGGCGATCCAGGCGAGCGACGCGAGGAGCCCGATGCGGATGAACATGGCGAGAGCCAGGCCGACTTTGCGCGCCTTGTTCCGCTGCTCCTCGGGCAGCTTCCCGGCCAGGATCGAGATGAAGATGATGTTGTCGATGCCGAGGACGACCTCCAGCACCGTCAGCGTCAACAGGGCGATCCAACTTTCCGGGCTGCTCAGCCACTCCATCGCACACTCCTCCTGAGATCGATCGGGGTCGGTCGCGCTCGCTGCCTCTCCCTGGGGACGCGGCGGATTCTATCGCAGGAGCGCCGGACGCCCGTGGCATAATGCCCAGCCATGAGCGACACGACGACCCGCGGCATCCGCGTCCAGGTCGAGAGCTTCTATGACGAAGAGCGGAGCGCTCCCGACGAGAGCTACTACTTCTTCGCCTATCAGGTGCGGATCTCCAACCAAGGCGAGGAGACCGCCCAGCTGATCAGCCGGGAGTGGATCATCACCGACGCGCAGGGCCAGGAGCAGCGCGTGCAGGGTCCGGGCGTGGTGGGCGAGCAGCCGGTGCTGGCGCCGGGGGAGACGTTCGAGTACACCAGCTTCTGCCCGCTGCCGACGCCGGTCGGCACCATGCACGGCTCCTACCAGATGGTCACCCGGGCCGGCGAGGGCTTCGACGCGGTGATCGCGCCGTTCTCGCTGGCGGCGCCCCACGCGGTGAACTGACCGGCCTACCGCCGGAACTCCCGCACCTCTCCCTCCGCGAGCTCCAACACCAGCACAGCCTCGTCCACCGCGCGCACCTCGCCGCGCCCCCAGATGGGCAGGGTCAGCACGTCTCCCGGCCGCAGAGTCGAGAGATCGACTCCCGCGACGGGAGGAAGCGGCAGCAGCTCGGCATCGCGCGGCCGCTGCTCGCGCGCCGGTGGCGGCTCCAGCTCCGGACGGTCGCAGCTGTCGCAGTGACCGCAGCGCGGCTCCAGGAGCTCCACCCCGAAGTACTCCGCGATCAGCTTCCAGCGGCAGAGCGCCGACTGGGCGTAGAGGACCATCCGGCGCAGGCGGTCGCGGTCGACCTCGGCGCGCTGCTCGTAGCGGCGGGCCATCTCTTCGAGCTCCCCGGCCGAGAGCCCCGTGCGGAGCAGCCGGAAGCTCCCGGGCTCGGGCTCTTCGACCATCCCCAGATCCTTCATCGTGGCGAGGACGACCCGCACCTTGCCGAGCGCCACGTCCCGCGCCCGCTCGTGGACCTCCTGCGCCGTGTGCTGGTCGGCCTTCAGGCGGTCGAGGGCGCGATAGACCCCGTCGAAGTGCTCGCGCTTTGGATAGCGGCCGTTCAGGAAAAAGATCTGCGTGTTGCGGTCCTCGGGCAGATAAAGCAGCACGCAGCGGGCCGGCTCGCCGTCGCGGCCGGCGCGCCCGGCCTCCTGATAGTAGGACTCCAGCGAGCCGGGCAGGTTGAAGTGGATGACGAAGCGGATGTCCGACTTGTCGATCCCCATGCCGAAGGCGTTGGTGGCGATGATGGCCCGGACCTCGCCGGCCATGAAGCGGTCCTGCGTCGCCTTGCGGTCGCGCGCCCCCAGACGGCCGTGGTAGCGGGCCACCCGGAACCCGAGACCCTCCAGGTGCTCCGTCAGCTCCTCACAGTCCCGGATCGTCGAGGTGTAGACGATCCCCGTCCCCTCGATCTCGCCGAGCAGGCGGGCGAGCTGCGTGCGCTTCATCTCGTCATCGCGGCAGGCGATCACCTCGAAGCGCAGGTTCTCGCGGTAGATCCCGGTGTCGACGACCTCCATCTCCTCGCGGCCGAGCTGCCTCAGGATGTCCTCCACCACCTCGGGAGTGGCCGTGGCGGTGAGCGCGAGGACCGGCGGGCTGCCGAGCGCCTCGATCGCTTCGCGCAGGCGCAGGTAGTCGGGCCGGAAGTCGTGCCCCCACTGCGAGATGCAGTGCGCCTCGTCGATCACGAACACGTCGATCGTGTTGCGGCGCAGCGTCTCCAGGAACGCCGGCTGGGCGAGCCGCTCGGGAGTGACGAAGACGAACTCGCGCTGCTCCCGGCGGATCTCCTCCAGCACCGCGCTCTCCTCGCGCGAGGTCAGCGTGCTGTTGACCTGGACGGCGTCGATGCCCAGCTCCTGGAGCTTGTCGACCTGGTCCTTCATCAGCGAGATGAGCGGCGAGACCACGACGGTCGTGCCCGGCAGCGCCGTGCCCGGGAGCTGGTAGCAGAGCGACTTGCCGGCGCCGGTGGGCATGATCGCCAGCGTGTCGCGCCCCTCGACGATGGAGCGAATCACCTCTTCCTGCCCTTCGCGCAGGGTGCGGAACCCGAATTTTCGGCGGAGGGTACGGCGGAGGTTGGAAATCTCGACGGTCACAAAATGGTTCTCCAATTCTTCGGCTCCGCGCACGCGGTCCGATCCGGGAGAAGCAAAGCAACGAACGTGCCGCAAGAATTCGTCTTGACGCGCGGCAGGTGAGGGCCTAGACTTCTTCTCAACGTTTTCGTCAAAGGAGTATGGGTCGTACCCCGTGGGGCCTAACCCAAAGGCTCCTCTGACCCCAATGAGTTCTCAAGGTCGCGAGGCATTTGTTATGGTCACTTTCGTCGGCACGTTGTTCATCGGAGCGGTTGCGGGATGGATGTTGGAGCAGAACCTGGGGCAGCAGCTGGTCCGCCGGGTTCGCCAGAAGAGGATGAAGATGCGCATCCTGCGGCGTCAGGGTGTCAACCCGCTCCGCGCCTGGCGCTACGACGAAGAGTAGAGACCTATAGAATGGTCTTCCTCCCCTCTCCCGCTCGCGGGGGCGGGGGTGGGGGCTCGTGCTACCGTACGCGCCCATGAAGCACGCACTCCGTTTCCAGTGTCTGGTGCCCGTCCTGGCGCTCGCCGCTCTGCCGGTGCTCGGCCAGGACATCGCGCCTTTTCCCGCGCCTCCGGACGTCACCGCACCCCCGGCGGATGCCGCGGTCACGGCCAGCGGCCTGGCCTCCAAAGTTCTCGCTCCGGGAACCGGGACCGATCACCCGGTCCCCGAGGACTCCGTCAAGGTCCACTACACGGGCTGGACCACCGACGGCAAGATGTTCGACTCCTCCGTCGCGCGCAACCGGCCGGCGGTCTTCCAGCTCAACAAGGTCATCCCCGGGTGGACCGAGGGGCTGCAGCTCATGGTCGAGGGCGAGAAGCGCCGCCTCTGGATTCCCGCGAAGCTCGCCTATGAGGGCAAGCCCGACCGCCCCCAGGGGATGCTCGTCTTCGACGTCGAGCTCCTCGACGTCCTGCACGTGCCGGCGGTCCCTCCGGACGTTGCGGCTCCGCCCGCCGACGCCGAGGTGACCGCCTCCGGTCTCGCCTCGAAGAAGCTCGTCAGCGGGACCGGCACCAGTCATCCCAAGCGCGACAGCATCGTCAAGGTCCACTACACGGGCTGGACCACCGACGGCAAGATGTTCGACTCCTCGATCCCCAAGGGCGCTCCCTCCCTTTTCAAGCTGACCCAGGTCATCCCCGGCTGGACCGAGGGGCTGCAGCTCATGGTCGAGGGCGAGACGCGCCGCTTCTGGGTCCCCAAGAAGCTGGCCTACCGCGGCCAGCCCAACATGCCCGAAGGCATGCTGGTCTTCGACGTCGAGCTGGTGCAGATCACCAAAGAGTAGGGGTCACCCCAGCAGCGGCAGCACCGCGGCCTCGAACGTCTCGTACGTGTGGCCGCCGGTCAGGAACCGGCGGATCGTCCCGTCCCGGTCGATCACGAAGGTGAGCGGCCGGCCGGGCACGTCGTACCAGCCGAGGTTGTGGCTGTACGCGTTCAAGGTCTTCATCGGATACTTCGCGGCGAACTTCTGGAGCTGGTCCCGCTCCTCGTCCGAGATCGTCAGCACCACCAGGCCGCGGTCCGCATAGGTGGCCTGGAGCTTGTCGAGATCGGGCAGCTCCTTGCGGCAGGGAGGGCACCAGGTCGCCCAGAGATTCACCACCACCACGTTTCCTTTCAGCTCGGAGACCTGGCGCGGCGCGCCGGTGGCGAGCTCCTGGAAGGCCAGCTCCGGGGCGGGCTGGCCGACCGCGCCGCTCAGGCGGCGCACCTCGGAGAGCATCGGGGCCATCGGGCCCAGGAGCAGGAACAGGGCGCCGGCGAGCGGCAGGATCGCGAGCGCCAGGGCTCCCGATCCGAAACGGCGCGGCCAAGTGGGCGGGACGAGGAAGCGCCCGCCGCGGCCCAGCCGCCAGAGAGCGAGCAACGCGAGAGCCAGCAGGCCCCCGGCAATCCAGATCCCCCACGCGGCGATCAGGGGGAGCATGCGGTCGAGAAGGTCGTTCATGGGTTCACCTCATGTCAATCCTCTGACACTACGCCGAGGGCCGCCATCTGTTTCGCGGGGCTCGTCACCGCGCCGTCACCCCGTGGTAGCATTCGATACTGAATTTCGCGTTTTTCCATCCGACCGGAGAGAGGAGAGCACCATGTTGTCGAGGCCACGATGTTTCCTCTGGCTGCTTCTGGTAATTCTGATGGCTGGCCTGACCGCCGGTCCCGTCTTCGCCCAGGAGACGGGCTCCATTTCGGGCGTGATCCGCGCAGAGGACGGCTCCGCCATGCCGGGCGTCACCGTCCGGGTGACCAGCGATCTCCTGCCGGCGGGCCGGTCCGAAGTGACCGACGCCGACGGCGTGTATAACTTCCAGCGCCTGCCCCCGGGCACGTATCAAGTGGTCGCCGAGCTGACCGGTCTCGGGACCGTGCAGCGCGAAGCGGTCGTCTCCCTGGGCAAGGACACCCAGCTCGACCTCGTCCTGAACGCCTCCATGGCCGAGGAGATCACCGTCGCGGCAGTCGTCCCGGTGATCGACCTCAAGTCGTCCGAGGTGCAGGTCAACTACACCCAGGAGGTCATCGAGGACCTGCCGATCACCCGCACCTACAAAGGCCTCTTCCAGCTCGCTCCCGGCGTTTCCGAGAACAACCGCCTGGCTCCCAACGCGGGCGGCGCGCGGATGGACAACACCTTCCTGCTCGACGGCGTCAACATCACCAACCCGCACTATGGGGACATCGTGCCCGACGTCGCCGAGATCGACATCGACGAGGTGAGCATCAAGCGCGGCGGCATCACCGCCGAGTTCGGCCGGACCGGCGGCATGGTGGTCAACGCCGTGACCAAGTCGGGGACCAACCAGTTCCATGGACAGGGACGCTACGAGCTCCAGCCCGCGAGCTTCGTGTCCGACAGCAAGGGTCCGATCCAGAACACGATCGACCGCGACGGTCCGGCCCTCGCCCTCGGCGGCCCGATCCTCCAGGACCGCTTCTGGTTCTACGGCTCGGCCAACTTCCCGACGTCGACCACGACCGACCGCCGGAACAACCTCGGCGCCGTGCCGGACCGCGAGCTCCAGACGGATGAGTACTTCGTCAAGCTGACGGCGAACCCGAGCTCCAGCCATTACCTCTCCGCCGCGGGGCGCTCCCGCGAATCGACGACCTCCAATGCCGGCATCCTCGCCAGCTCCCATCCGAGCGTGGGCAGCGACGACTCGACCGACTACCTGATCGGCACCGCCACCTGGACGTGGAACCTGAACGCCGACAGCTTCCTCGAGACGAAGTACAACCACGACAAGGAAGAGAACTCGACCGATCCGACCACCAATCTGGGCTATCAGCCGGCCTTCGATGCGCTGCACCCCGAGCGGAACGGCCTGTTCACCACCACCCCGGACTTCCTCGTCGGGGGCGCCACCGGCGTCGGCCAGTCCGTGGGCGGCGCCTCGCTGGCGGTCAACAACCAGGACTTCACGCGCGATGATTGGCGCCTGACCTATCAGCTCTTCCGGGGCTGGTTCGGCACCACCCACGACATCCGGGCCGGCATCTCCTTCGAGGAGAGCTCCGAGCGGCTCGAGCGGCGCGCCAACGGCTGGGGCATCGTCACCTGGAACCCGACCACCCGGCTCTTCACCGCGAGCTACACCTCCCAGCAGCCGCCGCACACCGGCCGCGGCGAGGCTTACGGCGTCTTCCTCCAGGACCAGTTCACCCTCGGCGACCGGGCGACCGTCACCGCCGGTCTCCTGGTGAACAAGGACGTCTACTACGGCGAGGGCCTGGGCACGCCGGGCACCAAGACCAAGAGGAAGATCCTCACCTTCGACTTCGACCAGCAGATCCAGCCGCGCCTCGGCGTCACCTTCGTGCCGAGCCGCGAGATCGGCGACAAGCTCTACGCCTACCTGGGGCGCTACTACAACACCGAGAACAAGTCGCTGGTGCGCGCCGCCTCGCCGACCCGCATCTTCACCACCCGCGCGACCTTCGACGCCGCGGGCAACAAGACCAGCGACATCCCGGCCGCGAACACCCAGACCAAGACGGTCGCATCAGGGATCGATCCGCAGTACACCGACGAGTACATCCTTGGGTACTCGCGCCCCCTGGCGCCGGCCTGGGCGGTCGATCTCGTGGGGCAGTACCGCGAGGTGGGCGACATGATGGAAGACATCAGTGCCGACGGCCTCGGCAACGGCCCGTTCCGGGTCGACCAGCTCCCGGGGGCGTATCGCAAATACACGGCCGCGACGCTCCAACTCGTGCGCGTCCCGCGCAACGACAGCCTCTACCGTCTCACCCTGAACGCGAGCTACACCTGGAGCCGGCTGGAGGGGAACTGGGACATCGACTACGCCGAATCCCTCTTCTACAACTCCTCCTTCCTTCAGGACGGCCCGGGCGTTCTGATCACCGACAATCGGGACGGCCTGCTGCGCGGCGACCGCACGCACGTGGCGAAGATCCTCGCCACGGTCCGCCCGTGGGACCCGGTGCGGTTCGGCACCTACGTCCGCTACCAGAGCGGCGGCGCCTGGGAAGCCCGCGGCCTGCCCGACGCGAGCGTCTCCAGCTCCTCCTATGTCCGCTACCTGGAGCGTGCGGGCTCGCGGCGGATGGAGGACTGGCTGAACGTCGACCTCCTCGGCTCCTATGAGTTCCTCTTCGGCCGCGTCGGCCTCGAGCTCGAGGGCCGGGTGGTCAACGTCTTCGACGAGCAGGTGGAGCTCGCGGTGGACGACCGTCTGATCCTCGGGCGCGCCACCGTGCCGAACAACCCGGCCTTCGGCACGGCGACCGAGGTCTCGTCGCCGCGCGCGTTCGTGGCTTCGGCGATTCTGCGGTTCTAGGCCCCCTCTCCAAGCGGGCCCTCCTGATAGGATCTCTCCCGGCCGCCCCGGACCCCCGGGGCGGCCTTCCGCGGGAGAGACCTGGATGAAAACCCTGAGAAGCTATATCTGTGGACGCTGGCACGAGGCGACGTCGGGCTTCGCGCCCTTGGTGGATCCGTCGACCGAAGAGGTCCTGGCGCAGGCGTCGAGCGAGGGCATCGACTTCGGCGCCGTCCTCGACTACGCCCGCGACCACGGCGGGCCGGCTCTGCGGGCGCTGACCTTCGCCCAGCGCGGCGCCCTCCTCAAGGACATGTCCAAGGTCCTGCGCGACCACCGCGACGAGCTGCTGGACCTCTCGCGCCAGAACAACGGCACGACCAAGGGGGACGGCTCGTTCGACGTCGACGGCGCGAGCGGCACGCTGGCCTACTACGCCGCCCTGTCGAAGAGCCTGGGCGACCGGCATTCCCTGCCCGAAGGGGACGGCGTGCAGCTCGCCAAGACCGACGGCTTCTGGGCGCAGCACATCCTGGTGCCGCGGCGCGGAGTGGCGGTCCACGTCAACGCCTTCAACTTCCCGGCTTGGGGCTTCGGGGAGAAGGCCGCCTGCGCCCTCCTCGCCGGCATGCCGGTGATCACCAAGCCGGCCACCGCCACCGCCCTGACCACCGAACGCTGCATCGAGCTGATCGTCGCAGCCGGCATCCTCCCCGAAGGAGCGCTCCAGCTCATCATCGGCTCCACCGGCGACCTGCTCGACCGGCTCGGACCGCAGGACGTGATGGCCTTCACCGGCTCGGCTGACACCGCCCGCAAGCTGCGCAACCGGCCGAGCCTGCTGGCGGCCAACACCCGGGTCAACGTCGAGGCCGACAGCCTGAACGCCGCCGTCCTCGGCCCGGACGTGGACCCCGTGGAGGGCTCCGCCACGTTCGGTCTCTTCCTCAAGGACGTCGTTCGCGAGATCACCCAGAAGACGGGCCAGAAGTGCACGGCCGTGCGGCGCATCCTGGTCCCTTCCGACCGGATCGCCGCCGTCCAGGACGCGCTGATCTCCCGGCTCGGCGCGGTGGTGACCGGCAACCCGGCGGACGCCGGAGTGACCATGGGTCCGTTGGCCACGGCGCAGCAGCTCCGCGATGCCGAGGAGGGAGTCGCCGAGCTGGCGCGCACCGCGCGGATCGTCCACGGCTCGGGGAAGCGGTCCGGCGCCAAGGGCTTCTTCTTCGCGCCGACTCTCCTGCGGGCGGACGACGCGCGGCAGGCCGGCGCCGTCCATGAGCGCGAAGTCTTCGGCCCGGTGGCGACGCTCCTGCCCTACGACGCGAGCGCCGCCGCGGCTTCCGAGATCGTGGCTTTGGGCGGCGGCATCCTGGTCACCTCGGTCTACAGCGACGACGCGGGCTGGGTGGGCGAGTTCCTGGCACACGGCGGCGGCGCGGCCGGCCGCGTCTACGTCGGCTCCGAAAGCTCGGCGGCGGACGCACCCGGCTCCGGAGCCGCGCTGCCGCAGGCGCTCCACGGCGGCCCCGGCCGAGCCGGAGGAGGCGAGGAGCTGGGAGGCCTGGTCGGCGTGAAGCTCTACCTTCAGAGAGTCGCCGTGCAGGGGAGCAAGGCCCTGGTCAACGAGGTCGCGGGGGTGAGCGCATGAGCCAGGACACTCGGGATCAAGCCCTCCGCGATCACCTCCTGGAGCTGCTCAAGGCGAGCAGCGCCCACCTCGGCTTCGACGAAGCGATCGACGGCCTGCCCGCCGAGCTGCGCGGAAAGAAAGTCCCAAGCCTCGCGCACACCGTCTGGCGGCTCGTCGAGCACCTGCGCATCGCCCAGGAAGACATCCTGGAATTCAGCCGCAACCCCACCTACAAGGCGCCGAAGTGGCCCGACGATTACTGGCCGGAGACGGAGGCGCCGCCGTCCGACGACGCCTGGGAGCAGAGCGTCGAGGCCTTCCGCCGCGATCTGGAAGCCATGAAAGATCTGGTCCGCGACCCACGCACCGATCTCTTCGCACGGATCCCCTGGGGAGAAGCCCAGACCATCCTGCGCGAGGCGATGCTGGTGGCGGATCACAATGCGTATCACGTGGGGCAGATCGTGACAGTGAGGCAGGGGCTGGGGGCCTGGTAGGGTGACTTAAACCTTTCTGAGATGAGAGCCCGGCCCGAGGGGCCGGGCTCGCCCGAATCGTGGGCTAGATGGCGTTGGCCGGATGACAGCCCTTGGCGCAGTCAGCGTCCGCGAAGCACTGGTTCGAGTAGGTGACTCCGTTGTTGCACGTGACCGGAGAGTAGATCAGAGGGCAGATCGCGTTGGGATCGGGTACGCACCTGTCGGAGTGCGACCAAGGCGTACTCTACCGTGCCTCACGGCTCTATGCAAATTTCTCGATATAACACCGCCGTGATTTGATGGAGGCGTCGCAGGCATGAAAGGAGACGATTGTGTCCACTCAGGAAGATCGAGATCCCTTTCTGGAGCTCTGCCGGAAGCTCCCCGGGGTGACGGAGGATGTGAAGTGGGAGAAGGACCTCGTCTTCTCCGTGGGTGGGAAGATGTTTGCCGTCTTCGGCCTCCCCGATCTCGAGCCGATCGGCTTCAAGGTCGAGCCTGTCCTGTTCCCGGTGCTCACCCAACAGCCGGGCATCGTGCCGGCGCCCTACATGGCGAAGCACTCCTGGATCAACTTGAAAAGCCGCGACGTCCTGCCCCGGGAAGAGCTGGAAGAGCTTCTCCAGGAGTCGCACGCGCTGGTGGCCCAAAAGCTCTCCAGGAAGGCGAGAGCGAAGCTCGGCATCGAAGAATGAGATCGTCAGAAGTGGCCATGCTACCGGCAGGTGTCGCCGGAGCAGTCGCGCAGCGTCTCCAGCCGGGCCGCGAGAGCCGCCCGCCGGCCGGCGAGCTCCGGCGCGGCGGCGCGGTTGTCGAGCTGCTCCGGGTCGGTCTTCAGGTCGTACAGCTCCTTCTCGCCGGTCTCGTACTCGACGTAGATCCAGCGGCCGGTGCGCACCCCGGCGAAGGGGAGCCCGGCGCGGCGGCCGTGGCTGAAGCCCTCGACCAGCAGCGCCCGGTCGGTCTCCAGGCGCGGATCGAGGGCCAGGGGGAGGAGCGGCCGGCCGTCCACGTCGCGGCCGGCGTCGGCTCCGGCCAACGAGAGGATCGTCGGCGCGAGGTCGACATTGCCCGCCAGCTGCTGCGCCGTGAAGCCCGCCGGAAAGCCGCCGCCGCGGATGAGGAGCGGCACGCGGAAGGCCTCCTCATAGGGGTAGTACTTGCCCTCCGGCAACCGGTGCTCGCCAAGGAAGAACCCGTTGTCCGAGGTGAAGAGGAGGACGGTGCTCTCGAGCTGGCCGGTCTCCTGGAGGACGTTGACGAGGCGCTCCACCAGCTCGTCCACGGCGAGGAGCGCAACGAGCCGCTCGCGGTAGATGCGGACGATGTCGTCCCGCCGCTTCTTCGTGAGCCGGCCTCGGGCCTGGATGTGGGCCGGCTTGTCGAGCACGTCGACCTCGTTGAAGGACTCCTTGCGCGGCAGCTTGGCCCGGTGGAAGCGCCCCTGATGGCGCGGTGCCGGCCGGAGGATGGCTCCGGCGCCCGCGCCGTCGCCGCCCTCCAGGTGCGGCGCCAGGGGCGCCACGGTCAGGAAGAACGGCTGATCCAGGCCGGCGCGCGCGCGGAGGACCTCCTCGGCCTTCGCGGCCAGGACGTCGGTCTGGTAATCGGACGGCTCATGCCCGTAGGTCACCAGCGTGCCGTCGTCGTTCACCGTGTAGTCGTACATCCGGTAGGTCGAGGGATCGACCAGGCCGAACCAGCGGGACCATCCGGGGGGCACGACAGGGGGGGACGTGACGCCGTAGAAATTCAGGTACTTGCCCAGATGGGCGGTGTAATAGCCGGCGCTCTGCATCCAGACCGCCAGAGTATTGGTGTGGTCCAGGCGGTCGAAGCCGCCCAGCGGCGGCCCGTTGTCCTGCACGTTGTTGTTGTGCGCATACTGGCCCGTGAGATAGGTGGCGCGCGACGGGCAGCACAGCGAGGTCGCGACGTAGGTGTTGGCGAACGTCGTTCCCTGGGCGCCGATCAGGGCCTGCGTCTTGACCAGGGCCCGCATGTCATCGAGCCGCTGATCATCGGTCAGAATTACCAGGATGTTGGGTTGCGGCGGCGGCGCGGAGCGCAGGTGCAGGACGCCGGCCAGGCAGATCAGGCAGATGACGATCGCGGCGATCAGGACGGCGGTTCTGCGGGCTGCGGGCGCCATGGCCCGCGTATGGTAGCACCCGGGAGAACCCTCAACCTCCGCTGCGATACCATGCGCGCAGGCAGGAGGAGTGGAGCGACAACCGGCATTTCCGGAGGTGACCATGCGACGCGTTCGCTACGGCGTGGGGATGAGCCTCGATGCCTTCATCGCCGACCCGCAGGGCGGGACCGGCTTTCTCATCCCGGACCCCGACTATGACTCGGGCCCCTTCTTCGCATCCATCGACACGGTGCTCATGGGGCGGAAGACCTTCGAGGTCGCGGGCAAGCAGTCCTATCCCGGGCTGCGCACCTATGTGTTCTCCCGCACGCTGCGCTCGGAGGACTTCCCCGGCGTGACGATCGTCTCCGCCGAGGACACGGCGTCGACGGTGGTCGCGCTGCGGGCCGAGGAAGGCAAGGACATCTGGCTGTGCGGCGGCGGCGAGCTGTGCGGCAGCCTGCTCGAGGCGGGCCTCGTCGATACCGTCGAGGTGGGACTGTGCCCCATCCTGCTCGGCCAGGGCGTGCCGCTCGTGGCGCACCTGCCGCGCGCGGCACGTCTCGAGCTCGTCGAGCACCAGGTCTATCGCAGCGGCATGATCACCCTGACCTATGCGGTGCGCCGCGAGGAGGCTTGACCCCGCTCGGTTCGCCGGTTGGCCGCGATAGAGTCCGTGCGGAGAGCGACAGCATGGACGAGCGACTGCGGCACGATCTGATCCATCTTCCGGACCTCCTCCGCAAGACGCTGGAGGTCTCGGTCGACTATCTCCAATCCGTCGAAACCCGCCCCGCGGCGACGTCCCTCCCGTCCATCGAGCCGCTCGGGCTGCCGGACGCCGGGCTCGGCGCGGAGCGGGCCCTCGACCTTTTCGTCGAGCGCCACGGAAACGCCATGCCGGCCAGCAACGGGCCGCGTTTCTGGGGATTGGTCACCGGCGGCACCACGCCGGCCTCTCTCGCCGGGGACTGGCTGACCTCCGCCTACGATCTCAATCTGAGCCACGTCGGCAACTCGACGGCTCCCCGGATCGAATCCGAGGCGATCCATCTCCTGCGCAACCTGTTCGGACTGCCGCCGGCCTTCGACGGCATCTTCGTCACGGGTGCCACCATGTCCAACTTCGTTGGGTTGGCGATCGGCCGCGAATGGGTGGCGCGGCAGCTCGGGCATTCCGCCGCCGAGGAGGGACTTGCCGGCCTGCCGTCGGTCCCTGTGCTGAGCGGCGAGGCGCACAGCAGCGCCTTCAAGGCACTGGCCATGCTCGGGATGGGCCGCAAGAGCCTGCGCGCCGTGCCCCGGCTGCCGGGCGACCGCGAGGCCGTGGACGTGGAGGCGTTGCGCCGCGAGCTCGCGGCCCTCGGCGGCCAGCCCTGCATCGTGATCGCCAACGCCGGCACGGTCAACACGGTGGATTTCGACGACCTGCGGGCGATCGACGCCCTGAAGGCGCACTTCCCGTTCTGGCTCCACGTGGACGCGGCCTTCGGAGGCTTCGCCGCCTGCTCTCCAAGGTACCGGCACCTGCTGGAGGGCATCGAGGAGGCGGACAGCCTCACGATCGACGCCCACAAGTGGCTCAACGTGCCCTACGACGCGGCCATGAGCTTCACGCGCCACCGCACGCTCCAGATCGAGGTGTTCCGCAGCTACGCAGCCTATCTGGGACCGATCGCCGACCCGCCGGATTTCGTCCACCTGGCGCCAGAGAGCTCGCGGCGCCTGCGGGCGCTGCCGGCCTGGCTCACCCTGATGGCCTACGGCCGCGCCGGCTATCAGGACATCGTGGAAAGGAACTGCGCCCTGGCGCGGAGCCTCGGACAGCGGATCGAAACCTCCGACCGCTTCCGCCTCCTCGCCCCCGTGCGGATGAACGTGGTCTGCTTCACGCTCACCGGCGACGTCAACGCCACCCGCGTGGGCGCCTATCTCGCCCGCCTCCGCGACGACGGGCGCGTCTTCCTGACGCCGACGGTGTTCCAGGGAGTGGCCGGGATACGCGCGGCGATCTCCAACTGGCGGACGCGCGAGGAGGATGTCGAGATTGCGTGGCGGGCGATGGGGGAATGTTGGGGCTAGGAGCTGGGGGCCTGATTCAACGATTCATCCAGCCCGAAATGCTCGATAGCCTGGCTTGCCAGGGCCTTCAGATCACCCAGGTGACGCTGCAGAAGGGCTTCCAGGATGGCGGGATCGACCGTCTGGTACTCATGCACGGCGATGTTGCGGAAGCCGACCATGCGTTTCAATCGAAGGGCGAGGTCGGCATCAACGATCCCTCTCTGCTGAAGCAGCGTGAACACCCCGGCAGTGGAATCCGGCGTGCCGTAGTTTTCGGAGGAGACGATGTGGGCGGCGATGTCGATCGCCGCTTGAATGGCCCGCTGGAGGTTCAGAGAGGCGATGTCCTCCACGTTGACAGGAAGGAGATCGTTGCGCCTCTCTCCTCGCACCTCCGCGATTCTCGCCAGGCAGCGGTCGATGGTGGAGATCTTCGCCAGCACCCGGTCGCGGTCGATCATCGGCGCATCCTCCGGAGGACTTCCCTCTCCGCATCGCGCCGGATGAGCTTCACGTCCTCATAGAGGCCGAGGATGCGGCCGAAGGCTGTGTGCCGCCGCCCGGGATCGCGGTCGACGAGAAGGTGTCCGTGCTTAAGCACCTGCATGCCGAGGACCGGAGAGGTCTGGTCGAGGTCTACGAGATCCACCTCGCGGTGGAGGATCTCTTCGAGGTCGGTCCGTGCGTCGAAGACGGCCAGGGGCTCCGTGCGCTGCCGGAAAAGGGCAGCCAGATCCAAGTCGGAATCGGGCTTGGCCGTACCCTCGGCTTCGGAGCCGTACAGCCACAGCGTGTCCAAGCCGAACCTCCCCTCGAGGAAATCGACAATCCGGTCGATCTGATCCCGAGTTATCATGGCTGCCGTCATCGTAGCAGAGGCGACCTGAACGGCGACGTGATCGAGGCGGTTCCGCCCTGGAGCGGCGAGATCCCGGAACCGGGGCGGTCGGGTCGCCCCGGCAGCTGCGCTCCGCCGCTCCCGGCGTCGGCAGAACGACCCGAGGCGGGAGAGATTTGCCCCCGGACGCACGCATGTGGCTTCGGTCCGGCTGCCTCGGCGATCCCGGAGCGGGCGGTTCGCCCCGAAATCGGCGTCACCTCTCTCGCGGAGTGGGCGGTTGGCCCCGCGGGGCGGGCGGGTCGCTTCCTGAAGCCGGCAGTCCGCCCCGGGACGTGAGCTGTCCGCCCCGTGGGGCAAACTGCCCACGTCCCGGAGCGAACCGCCCACGTCGCGGGTCGAACTGTTCACTTCCCGGGGCGGACCACTCACTTCTTGGGGAGAGCTGCCCACGCCGCAGGGCGGACCTTCGACGCCGCGGGGCGAACCGCCCACGAACCGGACCGTACAGCCCACGCCCCGGGGCGAGAATCGTCCACCCGGGGGCGAACAGCGTACGTGCGCTCAGGGATCGGGCGCTTCCCGGGGCCGGAAACCTCCGCCGGGGCGCCGCCGGCTCGCCCCACGCCCCGGTGCGCAACCGTCCCGGGGCCGCAACCGCCCAACCGCCCAGGAACCGCCCAGGGCTGCGGCGTATCCATGCCGGAGCGCTCTTGCCTGCAGCGCCTCGCGCGGCTACTCTGCTCTCCTCCATGGAACGCGACGAATACGAACGGCGCAAGGCCGCCCTGGAGGAGATCTACCGGGCGGACCTCGATCTTATACGCGCGGCGCACGAAGCGCGCCTCCGCTCGCTGGAGGCGCTCTGGCTCTCCGGCGCTCCGGCCGCCACACCCGACCCGGTCTTGCCTCCAGCGCCGGAGCCCCCCACTCCGGCGCCCGCCCGGCAGCCCACTCCTCATCTACGGACCGCGATCCAAGAGATTCTGCCGGATCTCCCCGTCCAATTCGAGAAGAAAGACGTCATCGCCGCTCTCGGCTGGACACCCAGCCGCGGCGCGCTCTACCGGACCCTCCTCAACCTGGCGGTCGCCGGCATCATCAAGATTGATCCAAGCCTTGGGCGATATCCGAGCCAGTACCGGAAGCTGAAGGAGGACAGCGCCCCCGGTCCCTCTCCCGCGAGCGAGGGAGGAGTGTAGGCCAGGGTGACTTCGTGGGGCACGTGTAGTGAGTGGCCTACCTGAGAAGGAGGAAAGAAAATGAGCGACCTAACTAAATATGCTCAAGCCCGAGCAGCGAGAGACCCTGAGTTCGCTGACGGTCTTGAATCTGGCTATGCTGATTTCAAAGTGGGCGCCCTGCTCCGCCAAGCTCGTGAAAAGGCGGGGTTGACCCAAGAAGAAGTGGCGGAGCGCTTGGAGACGAAGAAGTCGGCGATCAGCCGAATCGAAAATAGCGCTGGTAGCATCCGGTTCTCGACGCTTGAGCGTTATGTGCGAGCTATCGGGTGGCGACTCTCTCTGGATCTCCGACCTCCCCGAAAGAGCTCCGGCCCTCGCAGATAGTGTGGGTGCACGCCCCCACTCATCGGCCGGGGACATATCCTGGAGAGATGCTCCTGGAAGAGTTCCTCAAGCCGCTCGGGATCAGCCAGTCGGTTTTCGCGATCCGCCTGGGAGTCTCCTTCCGCGGGTCAATGAGATCATCAGGGGGCAAGCGTGCCGTCACTCTCGACACCGCCCTACGCCTTTCCCGAGCCCTCGGCACGCCAAGACTTGGCAGTCGATGCGGCGCGCGTAGGTGCAGAGGGATCGGTCGCAGGCGAACAGGGCCAGCAGGAACCGGGCTGGCTCATGCCTGTTCCAGGGACCGGAAAGGATACATGAGACGTAAGGTCCTGGATCTGTCTCCTTCGTGCCCGCCTTGAGGTACAATCACTCCCTATGAACGCCATGGCCAAGTGGCTTGAGCCGTAGGGAAGCGACGACTCACGATCCGGGCCGTGATCGGAGGCTGTCTCGACGCTGAGTTCTCGCAGTGGTCGAGCAGCCTGATGAAGGATTTTTCCGCAGGCTCCTTCATCCCCATCCTCTCGGACGTCTTGGCTGCCGAAATCCAAGATGCACCAGAGGCGGTTCGCCAAGAGTACGATCACCTCGTCCGAGGCGAGCACGAGCTCGTCCTTGTCACGGAAGAAGCTCTCGAGCTTGCAGATGCCTATCAGCGGCGGGGGATTCTTACGCCCAAGTTCTACGATGACGGCCTGCATATTGCCTTGGCCAGCGTAGCCGAAGCTGACTTGCTGGTCAGCTGGAACTTCCGGCACATTGTGCACTTTGACAAAATCAGGCTGTTCAACTCTGTTAACCTGGAGTTGGGCTATAAGCCATTGCAGATTTACTCCCCGCGGGAAGTAACGAAAACTGAGGACGATTAGCTCATGCAAGAGCCCACGATCACGATCAAGACGGTTGAGCTCGTGCGCGGCATTCGCGAAGCGCACTACGAGAAGATCAAGGATTTATCCCCCCAGGAGAAGATCGCATTTTTCCGGGCAAAGGCCCGTGCCCTGCACGCCGAGCTGGGAAGGCCCGAGGAGCTTCTGGATAGCCCGCCCCCTGCGCCTGCCGCAAAGCCTCACCGCTGAACCAGCACCGCCGATCGCCACTCGCAGTGGCCATCCAGCCGGCGCCTCTGCGGTATACAATCCACCTTCGACCGATCGCCCTTCGCGGAGGAGGACGCCTTTCCCATGATTCCCGTCAAGCCCCACATCGCCGAGCGCGCCTGGATCAAGAGCCTGGAGGAGTACCAGGAGATGTACCGCCGGTCCATCGAGGACCCCCGGGCCTTCTGGCAGGAGCAGTCGCAGATCATCGAGTGGTTCCATCCACCCCGCGGCATCATGGACGTGGACATGGAGGAGGTCGACTTCTCCTGGTTCTCCGGCGGCCGCCTGAACGCCTGCTACAACTGCGTCGACCGTCACCTGGCGACGCAGGGGGAGAAGACGGCGATCATCTGGGCCGGCGACGAGCCGGGCGACTACCGCTACATCTCGTACCGCGAGGTGAAGCACAACGTCGCGCGGATCGCGAACGTCCTGCTGAGCCTGGGTGTGCGCAAGGGCGACCGGGTGTGCATCTACCTGCCGATGATCCCCGAGCTCGCCTATTCGATGCTCGCCTGCGCGCGGATCGGCGCGGTTCATTCGGTCGTCTTCGCCGGGTTCTCCGCCGAGTCGCTGCGCGGCCGCATCCTCGACGCGGGCACGAAGGTCGTGATCACCGCCAACGAGGGGCTGCGCGGCGGCAAGCGCATCCCGCTCAAGGCGACGGTGGACCAGGCGATCGAGGGGCTCGGGGTGGTCGAGAAGGTGCTGGTGGCCCGCCGCACGGACAAGGAGGCGCCGATGCGGCAGGGGCGCGACCTCTGGCTGGAGGAGGAGACGCACAAGCAGCGCTCGACCTGCCCGCTGGAGTGGATGTCGGCCGAGGACCCGCTGTTCATCCTCTACACCTCCGGGTCGACCGGGCGGCCCAAGGGCGTGCTGCACACCACGGCCGGCTACCTGGTCTACGCCGCCCTGACCCACAAGTATGTCTTCGACTACCACCCGGGCGACATCTACATGTGCGCCGCGGACATCGGCTGGGTCACCGGGCACACCTACATCCTCTATGGGCCGCTCGCCAACGGCGCGACCACCGTGATGTTCGAGTCGATCCCCACCTATCCGGACGCCGGGCGCTACTGGCGGATCGTCGACGACCTCGGGGTGAACATCTTCTATACGGCGCCGACGGCGATCCGGGCCATCGCCCGCGCCGGCAACGAATGGGTGACGCGCTCCAGCCGCAAGTCGCTGCGCATCCTGGGATCGGTCGGCGAGCCGATCAACCCGGAGGTGTGGATGTGGTACCACGACGTGGTCGGCGAGGGGCGGTGCGCAGTGGTCGACACCTGGTGGCAGACAGAGACCGGCGGTATCCTGATCACGCCGCTGCCGGGCGCGACCCCCTGCAAGCCGGGATCGGCGACGCTGCCGTTCTTCGGGGTCCAGCCGGTGCTGGTGGATGAGCAGGGCAAGGAGCTGGCGGGCAACGACATCTCGGGCAACCTCTGCCTGCGCGGCACCTGGCCGGGCCAGGCGCGGACGATCTACGGCGACCACCAGCGGTTCCGCGAGACGTATTTCTCCCAGTACCCGGGCCTCTATTTCACCGGCGACGGCTGCCGGCGGGACCAGGACGGCTACTACTGGATCACCGGCCGGGTGGACGACGTGCTGAACGTGTCCGGGCACCGGCTCGGGACGGCGGAGATCGAGAGCGCTCTCGTGGCGCATCCGGCGGTCGCCGAGGCGGCGGTGGTCGGGTTCCCGCACGACATCAAGGGGACGGGGATCTACGCGTACGTCCACACCACGCCGGAGTACGAGAGCTGGGACGAGGAGGAGCTGGTAGGCGCGCTCAAGGAGCAGGTGCGGCAGGCGATCGGCGCGATCGCGGCGCCGGACCGCATCCAGGTCACGCGCGGCCTGCCGAAGACCCGTTCGGGCAAGATCATGCGGCGGATCCTGCGCAAGATCGCGGCCGGCGAGTACGGCGAGCTGGGGGACGTGACGACGCTGGCGGACCCGGGCGTGGTCGACAAGCTGGTGGAGGACCACCGGACGAAGCATGCGGGGAGGTAGGGTTTTCCCCTAAACGCTCGCCTGATCTGCTCCGTATGAAAAAAGGGGTTGCAATTTCCGGAGGGAGGTCTGCTACACTGTACGTAGTTACTCGTTGGGTAGGCCATCTCTCCGGTTGGTTGTCTCGAGCAGCCCGGGCGGACGCCCGCCCTCCCCTCAAGGCCAGATAAGACCCTGATGGCATTTCTTCTCACGATCGGCCTCGCGGCTATCGTGCTCTACGTGCTCCGGGGCCGCCTCCAGGAGCAGGCCGGACGGATCGACCGTCTCCAGGCAGAGGTCCTTCGCCTCCAACTGCAGGTGGCGCGTCTCGAATCGCCGCTTCGGAGGGCGCCGGAGTCCCCGCCGGCTTCCGCTCCTGCTCTGCTGAACGTTCAGGAAGCGCCGATCCCCTCGCCTCCCCCGCCTCCCGCAGCTGATGCGGGTCAACAGATTTCGATTGCACCCCCTGTGCCACCCGCGCCCGCCGCGGCGGCGCCGGCGCCTCCGGTCCGCCAGGTCAGCCTGGAGGAGCGGCTCGGGGCGCGGCTGCCGGTGTGGATCGGCTCGATCACGCTCGCTCTCGCCGGGGCGTTCCTCGTCAAGTACTCGTTCGACCGCGGGTGGTTCTCGCCGACCCTGCGGGTGCTTCTCGGAGTCCTCTTCGGTGTGGTTCTTCTCGGAGCCGGAGAGTGGATGCGCCGGTCGTCGGCGCATATCGCGCAGGGGCTGTCCGCGGCGGGCGTGGCCGACCTCTACGCCTGTTTCCTCGCCGGCATCCACCTCTACGGGATCATTCAGCCCGCGGTCGGGTTCGGGCTGATGGCGCTGACCACGGTCGTTGCCGTGGTCCTGTCGCTGCGCCAGGGGATCATGGTGGCGCTGATCGGGATGATCGGCGGATTCCTCACGCCCTATCTCGTCCGCACGGGCGAGCCGGACGTGCGTGGCATCTTCGGTTATCTCCTTCTCCTCCAGGTCGGGCTGCTGACTGTGGGGCGGCGGCGCGACTGGCCGGCGGTCGGCGCGCTGGCCCTGGGGGGTGGCCTTTTCTGGGCCGTCGCCTGGCTGTTCGGGGCCTTCCAGGCGGAGGACGCGTTCTGGCTCGGCCTCTTCCTGGTGCTCTCGGTCCTCGCGACGCTGATCGTCTCGCTGGCCGGAGTGCCGCGGAGCGCCGGGGCGGGGAGCCTGGGGTCCGCCTGGATGGCGGTGCCCGGAGGGCTGGTGGCCATGGCGCTGGTCGCCGGCCGCGGCGGTTACGCGCCGGCCGAGTGGGGTCTCTTTGGATTGATCGCCGCGGGGACGCTGGTTCTCGCGCGGCTGCGTCCGCTCTTCCGCCCGTTTGCCTGGGTGGCCGCGGCGACCGGAGCGGTTCTGCTCGGCGCATGGGCCATGGAGCTGCCGGATGCGGAGGTCGGCCGCTTCCTGCTCACGGCGTCGGCGCTCGGTCTCCTCTTCGCCGGAGGCGCGTACGCCGCGGCGTGGAAGGACGAGAAGCCGGGGCATTGGGGCGCCCTCTCGGCGGCATCAGGTCTCGTCTTTTTCCTGATCGCGTTCACCGCGACAGAGAGCCGGGTCGAGACCACCTGGGGCGCCTTCGCACTGGGGATCGCGGTGGTTTACGTGATCGCCGCGCTGCCGGTGGTGCGGCGGCGCCCGGCGATGGACGGTCTGCTGGCGGCTCTGGCGGTCGCGATCACCGCGTTCGTCAGCCTGGCGGTCCCGCTGGAGCTCGAACGGCAGTGGCTGACGGTCAGTTGGGCGCTGGAGGTCGCGGCGCTCGTCTGGCTCGCCGGCAAGTTCCGGCTGCCGACGCTCGGGGCGCTGGCCCGGGTGGTGGCGATCGGCGTGGCGATCCGCCTGCTGCTCAACGCCTCGGTGCTCGACTATCCGATCGGCGATCATCCGCTCCTCCACTGGCTCTGGTACGGCTACGGCGTCCCGCTCCTCGCCTTCGCCGCCGCGGCGTACATGGCGCGCCGGCGGACGGGGGATGAAGGCTTCGCCACGATGCTCGAAGCCGGCGCCCTCGCGTTCACCTTCACGCTGGCCACACTGGCCATCCGCCAGCTCTTCCATCCCGGGAACCTGGCGACGACCACGACGGAGCTGACGGAGTGGGGAGCGCTGGTCGTCGTCTGGACGGTGCTGGGCGGCGGGCTGCTCATGGCAAACCGGTCTTGGCTGTCGGGGCTGCCCAGCGTCGAATGGGGCGGCCGGATCGGGCTCCTCGGCGGCGCGGCGTTGATGATCGTGGGCCCTCTCGGCGTCGACAACCCGCTATGGACGAGCGAGCCGGTCGGGGAGACGCCGGTCTTCAACCTCCTCCTGTGGGTCTACGGCGTGCCGGCGGTCCTCTTCGGGCTCGCCACGGCGGAGCTGCGCAGGCGGGACTCGCGGCGGCTGACCCCGGCGCTGTCGATCCTGACCGTCGTGGTGGCCTTCGTGCTCGTCTCGCTGGAGGTGCGGCAGGCGTTCCAGGGGGATCTGCTGAACGGACCGACGACGTCCGTGGTGGAGCGCTGGTCCTATTCGGCGGCGTGGATCCTCTTCGGGGCGGCGTTGCTGGTGCTTGGTGTGACACGGAAGGGGAAGATGCTGCGCTACGCGTCGCTGGCCGTGATGCTCCTGGTGATCGCGAAAGTGTTCCTCTACGACATGGCCAACCTCTCGGACCTCTGGCGGGTGTTCTCGTTCCTGGGGCTGGGTGTCAGCTTGCTGGCGCTCGCCTGGGTGTATCAGCGGTTCGTGTTCCGGGAGGGAGGGTGAGGGCGGGAGCCAACTTTCTTATTGCGCTACCATGTGCCACATGAGGAGCCTTGGACCGCTGCCGGGCCGCGGCTCGGCGCTGGAGCGGCTGGTTGCCGAAGGTCGCATCGTGCCGGCCCGTCTCGATCTCACCGAGTTGGGCCCGCCCCCGGAGCTGCCTCGGGAGATCTCGATCTCGGAAGCTCTCGCGGCGCAGCGCTGTGCCCGAGCGCCGCTCGGCTCGCGGCTCGCCGCCCGTTTCGCAGGTTTGGGTCTCACAGAGGAGATTCCCGAGTCGCGTGGTGAGCCAGCCAGCCCGGCCGACCCGCCCCGTCGCTGATGCCCCGCCTATCCCCGCCGCCGCTCGGTTTGCGTTAGTCTGATCAGCGCATGCCAATCTCTCTTCTGCCTCTTCCCCTGGTCGCTCTGCTGGCTGCGGCCCCCGCCGCGCCCGCCCCAGCGCCTGGCGGCTTCCTCTTCGAGCGCGACGTCGACGTCCCCGCTCCCGGCTGGGTGCGGGTGCCTCTCGATCTCGCGGCGGTGCGGCACCTGGCTCCCGAGGGGACGGACCTCCACGTCTTCGCGCCGGGCGGCGCCGAGGTGCCGGCGCGGGTCGAGCCGCGGGCGCCGCGGAGCGCGCGGCGGCCGGTTCAGGTGGTCGGGGTCGAGCGCGGGGACGAAGGCTGGACGGTGCTGCTCGACGTCGGTGCTACGCCCGTCTCCCATGAGCGGCTGTTCTTCGAGATCACCAAGGCGACGGCGGCTCCGTCCGTCCGCCTGGAGGGAAGCCGTGACCGCTCCGCCTGGCAGACGCTCACGGTCGGCGACCTTTTCCGGCTCGGCACGGAAGGGGGGTTGCAGCGGACGGCGCTCTCCTATCCCGCGACCGATCACCGCTGGCTGCGCCTGTTCTGGCCGCGCGAGGCCGGCTTCCCGCGCGTTTCGGCGGTCGAGGTCGAGACCGTCAGCGGACCCACGCTGACCTTCGCGGCCCGCGGGGCTCCCTGCCGGGTGGCCGGCCCCAAGCAGGTTCCGGCGACCGTCTGCGAGCTCGCGCTGCCCGGCCTGGGGCAGGTCCTGCGGCGGCTGACGGTCGATCTCGAAGGCGGCGGAGCGGTCGGCTATCGCCTCGACACGGCGGCCGATGGCGCATGGCATCCGCTCGCCCAAGGCGTCTGGCGCCGCACGGAGGAGAAGACGCGGCATCTCCTTCCGGGCGACGCGGAGCCGCTCGCAGGAGCGGTGCTGCGGCTGGAGCTCTATGGCGAAGGGGTCGAGGCACCGCGCCTGGCCGGGTACGCGGTGGACCTGGCGGTGCAGACGGTCCTGTTTCGGGCGGAGGAGCCCGGACGGTACACGGTGACCTATGGAGGTGCCGCCCGGCGCGGCGGGTTCGATCCGCCGGCGGCCGGCGAGGAGGAGGCCTGGCTCGACGCCGGACCGGAGCGCGAGCGGCCCGCGGCTCCGCTGCCGGCCGGAGCCCCCGGCGCTCCTCTCGGAACAGGACGATTCCGCGGCTCCTGGCGCATCCTCGCTCCCGCGGCGCGGCCGGGCGACCTGGCGCGGCTCGAGCTGCCCGATACGGTCTACGGCGTCGCCCAGCCGGATCTCCGCGACGTGCGGCTGGCGTTCGGCGATCTCCAGGTCCCTTTCTTCCTCTGGTCGTCGCCGGACCCGGTGCTGGCTGCCGAGGCCGGGGACCTGCGCCCGCGGTCCCTCCGCCGGGAGCACGAGAGCGAGGCCGAGGTCGACCTGCCGGTCGCGGGGCTCCCGCTGACGCAGCTCTTCCTGGTGACGCCGGGAGCCGGTCCGCTCCGCCGGATCGTGGGCGTGCGCTACCGGCCGCGGCGGCCGGTGACCCGGCAGCGCGAGCGCGGGCCTCTGGTGCGCGAGACGTGGGAGTGCGACCCGGAGCCGCCGCTCCCTTGCCGCGCCGGGCTGGCGCTCCGCGGAGAGGCGCCGGAGATCCTGGCGGTGCGGGTCGACGACGGCGACGATCCTCCGCTCGCTCATCTCGGGGTGGAGGTCTGGCGCCGGCGCGACGTGCTTCTCTTCGTCTGGCCCTCGGTCCCGGAAGGGGGCGAGGTGCGGCTGCTCGCCGGAGCGCGGGATCTGGCGGCTCCAGACTACGACTTCGCGGCTCTGGGACCGGTCCTTCTGGCGCGACCCTGGCGGCCGGCCGAGCTGGATCTGGGAGAGGGGGCTGGAGAGGACGGCGCGTGGTGGGGACGGTGGATCCTGCCGGCGGCCCTGGGCGTCGCGGCGGTCTTCCTGCTCCTGCTACTGCGGCGGATTCTGGCAGAGCCCAGGGGATAAAGGACAGCAAGGACTC
>DATFPH010000334.1:0-6665 GCA_035264905.1 Thermoanaerobaculia bacterium | reverse complement strand
TCTCGATGCCGAACGCGGCGCGTAGGCGCGAGATCACCCGCGTGGCCAGGAGCGAGTGGCCGCCCAGGGCGAAGAAGTCGTCCGTTGCCCCGATCCGCTCGCGGCCCAGCACCTCGGCCCAGAGGCCGGCCAGGACCTCCTCGACCGCCGTCCGCGGCGCCTGCCAGGCGTCCTCGGTGGGGCGCCATTCCGGCGCCGGCAGGGCCCTGCGGTCCACCTTCCGGTTGGGCGTCAGCGGCAGCGCATCGAGGAGCGTGAAGGTGGCCGGCACCATGAAGTCCGGCAGCCGATCGCGCAGGAAGGCGCGCAGCTCCCGCTCGGTGAGGGTCACTCCGGGGGCAGGCACCAGGTAGGCGGCCAGATAGCGCTCCGTTCCCTGGTGCTGGCGTGCGATGACCACCGCCTCGCGAACCCCCGGGAAACGGCCGAGCGCCGCTTCGATCTCCCCCAGCTCGATGCGGAAGCCGCGGATCTTGACCTGCGTATCGGCCCGCCCGGCGAAGACCGCCTCGCCGTTCGGCAGGTAGCGCCCGAGGTCGCCGGTCCGGTAGAGATCGGCCACGAAGCGCTCGGCGGTGAGCTGCGGATCGCCCAGACCCCTCAGATACCCGAGGGCGATATGTGGGCTGCGCATCGAGATCTCGCCCAGCTCGCCGATGCCGGCGAGGGCGCCGGCCGGGTTGAGCACCAGGAGCTGGACGTCCGGGATGCCGCGGCCGAGCGGGAGGATCTCCCGGGGGCCGTGCTCCTCGGCGAGGTGATAGCCGACCGCGCGCTGGGTCTCGGTGGAGCCGTAGTAGTTGACGCAGGTGACCCCCGGAGCGAGGCGGCGCAGCCGCGCCACGTCGCGGCGGGTGAGGACGTCGCCCACCAGGAACGCCCAGCGCAGCGAGGGGACTTCGACCGGGGGAGCGTCGGGCGCCTCGGTGGTGAGCACCTGACCCAGGGCGGGCGTGAGATGGGTGACCGTCACCCCCTCGCGGCGCATCCAGGTGGCGAGCCGGCCGGGCTCATCCATCGTCTCCGGGTCGGGGATGACGACCGTGGCCCCGATCTGCAACGGCGTGAAGAGATCCCGGTGCAGCGGATCATGCGCCAGGCCGGAGAGCAGGCTGAAACGGTCGTCCGCTGTCAGCGCGAAGCGGGCGCGCAGCCAGGGGATGAAGTGCGACAGCGACCCATGGCGGCCGAGCACGCCCTTGGGGACTCCCGTCGAGCCGGAGGTGAACGCCACATAGGCGACATTGTCCGGTCCCACCTCTGCGGCTGGAGGAGCGGCCGGCGCATCCTCGAGAAGAGGCGCGAGGAAGCCGTCGGCCCGGGCCGGCAGCGTCAGGCGGCAGGCGCAGCCGATCGCATCGAGCGCGCTGTCGATCTCCGCCGGCACCGGGACCGCCGCCGAGAGTTGGAGCCAGGCGGACGGCCGGGCGATCTCCAGCATCTGGGCCTGGCGTGGCGCCGGGTAGCGTGGATCGAGCATCAGGAAGGCGGCGCCGGCCTCCAGAGCGCCGAGCACACCCCAGACGAGGGGGGCGCTGCGATGCGCCCAGAAGGCGACCACGTCGCCCTGTCCGACGCCATGAGCCCGCAGGAAGGCTGCGAGCTGGCCGGCGCGCTCGGCGAGCTCAGCGTAGGTCCACGATTCCGCCGGATCGGTCACGGCCAGAGCTCCGGGGGTCTGGCGAGCCTGACGCGCGAAGACCTCGTGCACCGCGCCCTCCCAGGCGGCCGACAGCTCTGCGGCCGGATCGGGCAGGACGGCTCGGGCCGCGGCGGTGACCAGCGAGAGCCCGCCGATCGGGGCCTCGGGCCGCTCCAGCGCCTGGTCCAGCAGCGTTTCGAGCTGGGCGAGGAGGTCTTCCATGCGTGCGGCGTCGAACAGGTCGGCGTTGTAGACCAGCTCGACGCGCACCCCGCCGTCCCGCTCGCTGACGTAGAAGGTCATGTCGAGCTTGGAGAGGGGCGTCGCCGTGGTCGAGCCCGCGAGCGTCAGCCCCGGCAGGCGCATCTCCGTCGGGGGGAGATTGAGCAGGTTGACCATGACCTGGAAAAGCGGCGTCCGCGAGAGGTCGCGCTGCTGGGGGAGGCTGGCGAGGACGGCCTCGAAGGGCACGTCCTGGTGCGACCAGGCGCCGAGGGTGACCTCCCGGACCCGCGCCACCAGCTCGCGGAAGCCGGGCCGGCCGCCGAGGTCGGTGCGCAGGACAAGGGTGTTCAGGAAGCAGCCGATCAGCTCTTCGGTCTCGACCGCACGCCGGCCGGCCACCGGTGCGCCGACCAGGACGTCGTCCTGGCCGCTGTGGCGGTGGAGGAGCGCCTGGATCGCGGCGAGGAGCGTCATGAACAGCGTGGCGCCATGCGCCCGGCCGAAGGCGTGCAGCCGGGCCGTGAGATTCGGGAGGAGGACGCGCGTGCTCTGCGCGCCGCGGAAGGTCTGCACGGGAGGTCGTGCCCGGTCGGTGGGCAGCTCCAGCGGGACGATCTCGCCGCTCAGCCGGTCCTGCCACCAGGCGATTTCGCTCTGTCCCGAGGCCGCGACCACCTGCCGCTGCCAGACGGCGAAGTCGGCGTACTGGACCGGCAACTCGGGGAGCTGCGCGGCGGCGTAGAGCGCTCCGGTCTCGCGCACCAGGAGGGGGAGGGACCAGCCGTCGCAGATCACGTGGTGCAGGACGACGAGGAGGCGGTGATGGCCGGAATCCAGCCGCAGGAGCCGCGCGTCGAGCAGCGGTCCGCGGGTCAGATCAAAGCGGAGCAGGGCGTGCTCTCCGGCCAGCCGCTCCGCCTCGCTGCGGCGAAGGTCCGGCGGCAGGCCGGCGAGATCGAGCAGCGGCAGGCCGACCTCCAACGCCGCCAGGATGCGCTGGCGGGGCTCGCCGTCGACCACGGGGAAGACCGTGCGCAGCACCTCGTGGCGGTCCAGGACGGTGCGCAGGGCCGCGGCGAGGACGGCCCCGTCGAGGTCGCCCGTGATCTCCACCGCGCCCGGGATGTTGTAGGCCGGAGAGCCCGGCTCGAGCTGGTCGAGGAACCAGAGGCGCTCCTGGGCGAACGAGAGGGGCGGATCGCCGGCGCGCGGCACGGGCAGGAGGGGCGGAGCCGGAGGGGCCGCGCCGCTCCGCCGCGCCGCCTCGAGCCGGACGGCGAGGTCCGCCGGCGTCGGAGCCTCGAACAGCTCGCGCAGCGGAATTTCGACTCCGAAGGCCTCTCGCAGGCGCGAGATCACCTGCGTTGCCAGCAGCGAGTGGCCACCCAGCTCGAAGAAGTGATCGGCCACCCCGACCCGTTCGCGGCCGAGGAGGTCGGCCCAGAGACCGGCGAGGACCTCTTCGACCGGCGTGCGTGGCGCCAGATAGCCCTCTTCTGCGCTCTGCTGCTCCGGGTCCGGCAGGGCCTTGCGATCGACCTTGCCATTCGGGGTGAGGGGGAGCGCGGCCAGGGCCACGAAGGCGGAGGGCACCATGGGCTCCGGCAGCCGCTCCCGCAGTGCCGGGCGCAGCGTGTCGACGACGGCGTCGCCGGTCACGTAGGCCACCAACCGGAGGTCATTTGATGTGTTGGGTCTCACCACTACGACCGCCTCGCGGACGCCGGGGAGGGCAAGGAGAGCGGCTTCGATCTCGCCCAGCTCGATGCGGAAGCCGCGGATCTTGACCTGATGGTCGAGGCGCCCCAGGAACTCCAGGTTGCCGTCCGGCCTGTAGCGGGCCCGGTCGCCGGTGCGGTAGAGGCGGGCGCCCGGCGTGGTGCTCCAGGGATCGGGGAGGAACTTGCCGGCGGTCAGCTCCGGCTCCCGGGCGTAGCCGTCGGCCAGGCAGTCGCCTCCGATGTACAGATCGCCCGGCACGCCCACTGGAATGGGGGCGAGCTGCGCATCCAGCACGTGGTAGCGCGCGTTTTCGATCGGCCGCCCGTACGGGATGCTGGTCCAGGCCGGATCGACCCGCTCGATGGGAAAGACATTCGACCAGACCGTGGCCTCGGTGGCGCCGCCCAGCGAGATCACCTGGGCACTGGGGAAGCGCTCACGGACGCGGCCGGGGAGGGTCACCGGAATCCAGTCGCCGCTCAGGAACACGAGGCGGAGCGCCGGGCACGCCTGCGGGTCCATCCCAGACAGGAACGGCACGGTCTGCTCCAAGGCGGCCGGGGCCGAGTCCCAGAACGTGATGGGCTCCTCCGCCAGCGCCTTCAGCAGGCGCTGCGGATCACGGATCTCCTCCTCGGTGGCGATGCGGATCGAGCCGCCGGCCCCCAGCAGGCCGAAGATGTCGAAGACCGAGAGGTCGAAGGCAAGGGAGGTGACGAAGAGCGCCCGGTCGGCCGGCGAGAACTCGAAGGTCCGGTGCGCCCAGCGGAGCAGGTTGACCACCGGGCGGTGGCGCACCATCACTCCCTTGGGCGTGCCGGTCGAGCCCGAGGTGAAGATGACGTAGGCGAGGTCGTCTGCCGTGGATCTTCGCGGCGGCGCCGACGGCTCGTAGCCCTCCAGATCCATGCGATCCAGACAGACCACGTCTTTTAACGACGGCAGCACGCCGAGCTGCGCGGTCTCGGTCAGCACGCACGAGATGTCCAGCGTGCCGAGGAGCCGTTGCAGGCGGGCCGGAGGATGGCCGATCTCCAGCGGCACGTAGGCGGCGCCCGCCTTGAGCACGGCGAGCACGGCCGGGATCATCGGAAGCCCGCGGCGCAGGTGAATGCCCACCAGCGAGCCCGGACCGATGCCGAGGTGGGCCAGGTGGTGGGCCAGGCGGTTGGCCCGCTCCTGAAGCTCGCGGTAGGTCATCGACTCACCGCCGCAGACGGCGGCGACCGCACCGGGGGTGCGCTCGGCCCAGACCTCGAACAGCTCGTGGATCAGGGCGGCCTCTTCGCGATCCACCACGGTGTCGTTCCACTCCGCCAGTACCTGGTGGCGTTCGGCGGCCGGCAGCAGCGGCAGCTCCGCGACCGGGCAGGAGGAATCCGCGGCGATCCCGTCGAGGAGCGTCCGGAGCTGGGTGAGCAGGCGGAGGGCCGTTGTACGGTCGAAGAACGCCGTGTCGAATTCGAGCCCGCCCCCCACCCCCTCCCCGCTCTCGTGGAGGATCAGGTTGAGGTCGAGCTTGGAAGTCATGCTGTCGAGGCCCAGCGGGCGCAGAGCCAAGCCGGGCAGGTCCACGCTCTGCCAGGGCGCGCGCTGAAAGGCGAGCATCACCTGGAACAGCGGCGCATGGCTCAGGTTCCGCTCCGGCTGCAGTGCCTCGACCAGCTTCTCGAAGGGGATCTCCTGGTGCGACCAGGCGGCCAGGGCCGTCTCGTGCACCCGGGCCAGCAACTCGTCGAACCGCGGTGCCCCCGCCAGGCCGGCGCGGTGCGCCAGGGTGTTCACGAAGAGCCCGATCAGCGGCTCGGTCTCCAGCCGGCTGCGCCCCGCCACGGGTGAGCCGACGCAGAAGTCCTC
Source organism: Thermoanaerobaculia bacterium (assembly GCA_035264905.1). GTDB lineage: Bacteria > Acidobacteriota > Thermoanaerobaculia > Multivoradales > UBA5704 > UBA5704. The sequence goes on along the minus strand of DATFPH010000334.1, from coordinate 1,219 downwards.
CTTCCCGGTGAGGCGGAAGAGCAGGGCCTCCAGCGCGGCGAGCAGAACCATGAAGAGCGTCGCCCCCTCCCGCTGCGCCAGGCCGCGGAGCCGCTCCAGAAGGCCGGCGGGAAGCGCGCAGGGGACCAGGGCGCCGCGGAAGGACTGGACCGCCGGACGTGGGTGGTCCGTGGGGAGATCGAGCACCGGGGGTACGCCGCGGAGCTGCCGCTGCCAGAAGGCCAGCTCGCGGTCCAGCGGCTCGCCCGTGAGCCACCGCTGCTGCCAGACCGCATAGTCGGCGTACTGGACCGGCAGCTCCGGCAGGGGCGCGCCGGCGAGGACCGCGGCCACCTCGCGGATCAGGAGTCCCATCGACCAGCCGTCGCTGACGATGTGATGGACGGCGAGGAGGAAGGCGTGCTCCTCCGCATCCAGCCGCAGCAGGAGCGTGCGCAGCAGCACCGGACGCGCGAGGTCGAAGGGGCGCCACGCCTCCTGGTGAGCGAGGCGCCGTGCCTCGGCCTCGCGCCGGTCCGTGGGGAGCCTTCGGAGGTCGACCAGCGGCAAGCTCCAGGGCTGGGGCGGCGCGATCCGCTGGACGGGGACCCCGTCCAGCTCGATGAACGAGGTGCGCAGGATCTCGTGGCGGCGGACGACCTCGCCGAACGCGGCCTCCAGGCGGGGGCGGTCGAGCGTTCCACGGAGGCTGAAGAAGCCCGGAATGTTGTAGGCCGCGCTGCCGGGCTCCAGTTGGGCCAGGAACCAGAGCCGGAGCTGGGCGAAGGAAAGAGGCGGATCGCCCTCGCAGTGCTGGGGTGTGAGGCTTGGAGCGGCGGCAGTCTCCGAGGAGATTTCTGGAGCCAGAGCCGCGATCGTCCGCAGCTCGAAGAGGCGCCGCAGCGGGATTTCAGCCCCGAAGGACCGGCGGATGCGCGACGTGACCTGCGCCGCCAGGAGCGAATGCCCTCCCAGGGCGAAGAAGTCGTCCTCGATGCCCACGGCTGGAAGGCCGAGGAGCTCGGCCCAGATGCCGGAAAGCGTTGCTTCGACAGGTGTGCGCGGCGCCTGATAGCCCTCACCGGAGGGCCCCCGCTCCGGAGCCGGCAGGGCCTTCCGGTCCACCTTGCCGTTGGGGGTGAGGGGGAGCGCGTCGAGAGCCACGAAAGTGGCCGGCACCATGTAGTCCGGCAGCCGCTCGCGCAGAGCCTGCCGCAACGCCTCGGCCGGCAGATCGCCC
>DATFPH010000333.1:0-92762 GCA_035264905.1 Thermoanaerobaculia bacterium | reverse complement strand
TATTGACGTCCATAGCTGGGGTTGCTGCAATCTTGAGAGAACTGCGGACTTTCACTATGAAGGATTCTACTTCTGGCCTCAAGGCAAAGCCGGCCGCAGAGCTTCTACTCTAGGCCGCTCCGGAGAGAACATAGTTTTTGTACGAGCAGATCACATAGAGAGCGTCTTAAAGCCACAGGTCGAAGAGACAGCGTACCGTCAGCTACTCGCTTGGGCAGCAGGTTCTCAAAAAAGCAGCAATATGAGGTCGCGTTCGGGCGAGAGGGCAGCGGCTAACTCCGGCCTCAAGCGGACACCTGACGGTGCCGCTTAGGCCACGGAACGTTACACGCCAAGAAGGCACCTTGAGAGATCTTAGCGGAAGTCATGTTGAAGCTTTTGGAATCTACGGAGCGCTTGGCCAATACCAGCCGGGAGTTGGAAGAGCGTGTACAACTACCTGCTGAGATCGGAGATCTAGTACTGCCAGTTCGGCTTCTCTCCGGCTTTGAGGATTTGCCGAACGCCAATGCCTTGCTTCCGCACGACTGGGCTGTCTATAGCAGGGGCAACCGCGAGATTCTAGTTAATGGAGCAACATTCTTTGAGGTATCAGAAGAGCTTGCCCGAGCAACGCTAGCGCACGAGGTCGGGCATGCCGTATACCAACGCGCGCAGGAGACCCAATACGATCTCGGCTACGCCGGCCTGCATGAAGAGTTCCTTGCTGACGTGCTTGCCTGCAAGTGGGGCTACTGCGATGAAGTCTGCGCTCTGCGTAGCTCGTATGGAGATGAGTACTGTAGCTTGCTGAGGAGATCTGAACAGATTCCTGACTTTGTGAAAGCGATGGAGGAGTGGCTACAGCAGTACAGCTACAAAAAGATCATTGCAAAGTGGAAAGGGATCTAGAGGGCGTGTAACCCGGGGCTTCCAGCGGATGCCTGGCGGCCCCGCTGAAGCCCGAAGACGTTGTGCGTCACACTTGAACGCTGAGGGGTAGAGGGAGTTCTGTAGTATCTTATCGTGACGAGAGAAAAGTGTAGTATGGCTCTTCAACTTGCAGCACTGGCCACGGCAACTACTGAGCCTCAAATGAGCACCCTTACTTCATCTCTGCTGGCTGGAGTGGTTAGTGGCGTCATTGCATCATTGATAGTGTTTGTCTTTAGGGTTTATTGGTTAAGAGTCCTGCAGCCTTGGTACGAAAACCGCCTCTATAAAGCGGCTAAGATAGAAGGGCTCTGGAGTACAACGATCACGCGGGCACCCGCCGGGTCCAGGACATCGCGCCGGGCAGCGGCTCGTCGAGCCCCGAGGAGATCACCCTGGCCGGGGACCGGATATTTTTCGCGGCCGACGACGGCGTGCACGGCGAGGAGCCATGGTCGCTCGCCCTCGACGGCGGCGGGTGCGTGCCCTCGGCCCAGGCACTCTGCCTGGGCAACGGCCGCTTCCGTGTGGTGGCCGACTGGCGCGACTTCCAGGGGAATCGGGGCGGCGGCACGGCCGTCGCGCTGACCGGCGACACCGGCTATTTCTGGTTCTTCGATGCCGCGAACGTCGAGGTCGTCCTCAAGGTCCTGGACGGCCGGGGTGTCAACGGCCACCACTGGGTGTTCTATGGAGCCCTGTCGAGCGTCGAGTACGCGCTGACCGTGACCGACACCGCGACCGGAGCCGTGCGGCGCTACGAGAACCCCTCCGGCCGGCTGGCGAGCGTGGCCGACACCGAGGCCTTCGGACCGTCGTCCGCAGTGGGTTTGGTGACGGAAGGCCTCGATCCGTTCCTGGAAGAGCCCTGGATCGAGGGATGGACCGAAGCCGCGGCCGCTCCGTGCGCACCGAGCGCGACGTGCCTCTGCCTGAATGGCGGCCGCTTTGCCGTGGAAGCGAGCTGGAAGGACTTCCAGGGGACACCGGCACCGGCCAGGCCGTCCCGTTGGGCGGCGGCGACACCGGCTATTTCTGGTTCTTCGGTCCCGAGAACGTCGAGGTCGTCCTCAAAGTGCTCGATGGCCGCCCGCTGAATGACAAGTTCTGGGTGTTCTACGGCGCATTGTCGAGTGTGGAGTACACCTTGACGGTGACCGACACGCAGACCGGGACGGTCAAGACCTACACCAATCCGAGCGGCCGGCTGGCCAGCGTGGCGGATACGGAGGCGTTCTAGGCTCCCTCGGTCAAACCTCGGTCATTCCTCGGCCCGAGGACGGGGGGATGGAGGTGATCCTGGGGGTCCGAAAGGAGATCACCCCATGGCGAGCACCATCCCCCTGACCCGCGCCGACTTCCTCCGCTATACCTCGATCGCGGCCGGCCTGACCGCGGTCGCTCTCACCCAGGGCGGCTCGGCGGAAGCCGCCGCTTCCAAGCCGGATCATCCCGACGACCTGCTCGATTCGCAGCGCTTCCGCCGGGCGGTGGAGCAGGGGGACCTCGCGCTCGTGACGAGCTATCTGGAGCGCGATCCGGCGCTCGCCTCCAGCCGCGACGAGCGGGGGAGGAGCGTCTTCGTCCTCGCCAGCCTGGCCGGGCACGCCGAGATCGCCGAGGCCCTGCGGTCCCATCTCGGCAGCCTGGATCTGGTGGAGTCCGTCCTCGCCGGAGACGCGAAGCGCGTGGCCGAGCTTATCGAGCAGCATCCGCGGCTGGTCAACGAGATCCACCCCTCCGGCGGCACGGCCGTGCACATGGCGGTCCGCCGCGGCCGGACCGATCTCCTGTTCGCCATGCTGCGGCCGGGGCCGGATTTCAACCTCCCATCCGCGTCCCCCGAATCCCTGACTCCGTTGCGCCTGGCCGTCGACCATCCGGACCTGGCCCTCGCCGACGAGCTGGTCGATGCCATGGTCGGCAACGGCGGCAACCCGAACGCGCCCCAGGGGGACGGCGTCACGCCGCTCCAGGCCGCTCTGGCAGCCGGCCGGACCGAGATCGTCCGCCTCCTCGCCTTCAACGGCGCGGAGGGGGCCGACCCGAAGCTGCCGCGCAACCACCGCACCTCGCGGTTCTCCTACACCGCGGACGGCAGCCGGTTCGAGCGCCCGGAGCAGCCGGCCTATGGCTGGCCGGTGATCAACGAGTACGTGGCCGTGGCCCACGGCAACTTCGCGCGGATGAAGGAGCTGCTCGACCTCTACCCGAAGCTGCTGCACGCCAATGCCTCCTGGGACGAGCTGGCCGTGGAAGCCGGCGCCCACGTGGGATTCAAGGACGGCGTCCGCTTCCTGCTCGACCAGGGCGCGCCGGCGGCGCTGCCCACGGCGGCCATGATGGGCATGACCGCCCACGTGAAGAAGCTCCTAGCCGAGGACCCGGGCCGCATCTGGGAGTGCGGAGCCCACAACATGCCGCCGATCTGGTTCCCGGCGATCGGCGGAGGAGAGGCGGACCACCTGGAGATCGCCCGCCTCCTGCTCGACGCCGGAGCGGACCCGAACGCCCACAAGCGCGGTCAGACCGCGCTCCACTGGGCGGCCCGCGGCGGTCAGATGGAGATGGCCGAGCTCCTGCTCTCGCGGGGAGCCCGAGTGGACGTCCAAGCGAAGACGCCGCAAGGCGATGCGACGCCGCTCGCAGTCGCGCTGAAAGCGGAGAAGCGGGACATGGCCGAGCTGCTGCGGCGGAGCGGCGCGCGGGGGTGAGGTCACCAGGGGTTGAAACCCTGGCTACCCCTGAAAAGGTCGTCCCCGGGGACGACGCTCCCGCCCGCCCCCTTCAGGGGTCGGTAGTTCTGTGGTAGCCAGGGATTTCAATCCCTGGGCGGGCGTCGACGGGCAGGCCCTTACAGCCGCCCGCCGGGCCTCCGGCCGGCCTGGAGCGCCGCCATCTGCTCGGGTGTGAAAGGCGGCCCGAGCAGGGCCCGGTCCTCCTGGAACCCGCGGAACAGGTCCGCGATGAAGTGCATGCGGTCGGGAAGATCGGCCCAGTCCTCGGTGCCGGAGCCGCGCAGGCTGTCCGGCGTCGGATCGACGCGGGCGAGCAGCTCCCGGAGCTCGGGATGCGAGATCGTCCGCAGCGAGAGCGGGAAGCTCCGGCCGAGATCCTGGCCCAGGCGGAGCACCCGGCCTCCCGGAAATTCGAGACTGATCAGGAGATTACAACCAGGTCCGACATCGCGGTGATCCGGTCGACGTCGGCGACCGTCGGGATCTCCGCGGCCGGAACGGTCTCTGGGAAGTGAACAAGAAGCCCCTCACCTGTCCCAAGCCGCACCTGCCAAATCCTCTGCCTCTCCGGCCTCTCCCCGGGCCTGCCGCTCCATCAGGATGGGCGCAGCGGGAAGCCTCGGCCCTGCCCGGGGGCCTCTCCCTTCGCTTGGAGTCTCTCCCTTTTGTCGCAGGTGGCCGAAAAGTTGCGACAAAGACCTTCGGACAGCCCTGACGGCTCTCTCTGAATGTAACGACCTGCGCACTCGTTGTGACAAAGCCCGGACCCCCGGCCTCTCGCAGGCCTTCCTCCGCTTCGACGAAAGGATCATCCTGGGTCCCGCGCCGGAGGTGGTTTTGTATGCGGAAGTGAAGGCTTGCTCGGCACCGCAGCTCGACACCCATCCGTCCCGGCCAGGAGGGCGAACGCGAGAAATGCGGCCGAACGCCGGCGGCTGCCGGCTGTAGTATTGTCGTGCGCCGGCTGCAGGAGTCACGCCCGGTCGACAGGAGCGAGGGACGCCCATGACAATCCCGACGGAGCCGATCGGCAGTATCCCGAGGCCGCTGCCGCTGATTGAGGCGGTCGCGGCCCTGGACGGCACAGACCCGAGGCTGGACCCTCTCTACGAGGAGGCGACCCGGGACACCATCCGGCGGTTCGAGGCCACGGGCTCGCCGGTGATCACCGACGGCGAACAGAGGAAGTACCACAACTTCTGGACATATTGTGTGCACGGCTTGCCGAACACGGACCCGGACGGCTTCAAGATCCCGTTCGCGGCCGGCCACACCCGCCGGATGCCAAAGCTGACGGGCGGCCCTTTCCGCTACAGGCGGTACGCGGACAGCTACCTGGACGTGGCCCTGCGCTACGCCAGGAAGCCGGTGAAGCAGGCGGTGATCTCGCCCTCGGCCTTGAGCCTGATGTACCCACCTGACGAGATTCCCGGCTACCCACGCGAACAGTTCATCGATGACCTGCTGTACGAGCACGAAACCGAGGTGCGCAACTGCCTTCGAAAGGGAGCGCACAAGGTTCAGATCGACTTCACGGAAGGCCGGCTGGCGGTCAAGATCGACCCTTCCGGGCATCTCCTCCACAGCTTCATCGATCTGAACAACCTCGCGCTGTCGCGATTCTCCGCAGAGGAGCGCCGTCGCATCGGCGTCCATACCTGCCCGGGCGGTGACCTCGACTCGACCCACAGTGCGGACGTCGATTACGCCGAGCTCCTGCCCAGCTTGTTCCAGTTGAAGGTCGGGAGCTTCTACGTGGCGCTGGCAGGCGAAAAGGACCGCGTCCGCGTGCTGAAGATCATCCGGGATCACATGAAGGCCGACCAGCAGGTTTTCGTCGGCGTGGTCGCGCCGATCGACCCGCACGTCGAGACGCCGGAGGAGGTTCGCGACCGGGCTCTCGAAGCAGCCGAATTTATCCCGGTGGAGCAGCTCGGGACGACGGACGACTGCGGGTTCTCCCCCTTCTGCGACGATACGTCCACCACCCGCGATACGGCCTTCGCGAAAATCCGCGCGCGGGTGCTCGGTACGGCGCTGGCCTCTGAAGAGCTCAGGATCGGGTGATGCCTTACGACGATGACGAGGAGCGGCGGCTCCGTTCAGTTGCGATTCAGAACGCCAACGCCATCCTCCTCGCCCGCCAGCGGACCGAGCGGGAGCTGGCCGCCGAGCGGGAGCGGCTGCGGATCACCCTCGCCAGCATCGGCGACGCGGTGATCAGTACCGACGACGAGGGCCGGGTGACATTCCTCAACGGCGTGGCAGAGGCTTTGACCGGGTGGACTCATGCCGAAGCCGCGGGGCGGCCCCTGCCCGACGTTTTCCATATCGTGAACGAATACTCCCGCCAGCCGGCCGAGAACCCAGCCGTTCAGGCCCTTCGGCAAGGGCTGGTCGTCGGCTTGGCGAATGATACGGTCCTGATCGCCCGGGATGGGACCGAACGGCCGATCGACGACAGCGCCGCGCCCATGTTGGATGAGTCTGGCTCGCCGGTGGGAGCGGTGCTGGTCTTTCGCGACGTGACCGAGCGACGGCGGGCCGAGGAGGTCCAGGCGCGGCTCGCCGTAATCGTCGAGTCGACCCACGACGCGATCGTGAGTAAAACTCTCGACAGTGTCATCCGGACGTGGAATCCCGGGGCAGAGCGACTCTTCGGCTACAGCGCAGAGGAGGCCGTCGGCCGGTCGATCACCCTGATCATCCCGCCGGACCGGCTGGATGAAGAGGCGACGATCCTGGCCCGGATTACTCGTGGAGAGCGGATCGAGCACTACGAGACGGTCCGGATGGCCAAGGACGGCCGCCGGATGGACATCTCCCTCACCATCTCTCCGATCCGCGACGTAGAAGGCCACATCATCGGGGCGTCGAAAATCGCCCGCGACATTACCGAGCGGAAGCGGGCGGATGAGGCCCTGCAGGAGGCCATGGAGGCGCTCAAGAAAGCTGACCGCCGCAAGGACGAGTTCCTCGCGTTGTTGGCTCACGAGCTGAGAAATCCGCTGGCTCCGCTGCGGAACAGCCTTCAGGTGCTGCGGCTGGCCTCCGACCCCGACCTCATCGACAAGTCGCGGGAGATCATGGACCGGCAGCTCTCCCACATGGTGCGGCTGATCGACGACCTGCTCGACATCTCGCGCATCAGTCTCAACAAGATGGAGCTGCGCCGTACCAGAGTGGTGCTCGCCGACGCGGTCAGCAGCGCAGTGGAGACCGCTCGGCCGGCGATCCAGGAGGCCGGGCACGAGCTGACGATCTCGCTGCCGCCGGAGCCGATTTACCTGGACGCCGACTTCACCAGGCTGGCCCAGGTATTCGGCAATCTGCTCAGCAACAGCGCGAGATACACCGAGGGGAGGGGACAGATCTGGCTCACCGCAGAGCGGGATGGCGGCCAGGTGACAGTGACGGTCAGGGATACCGGAATCGGCATCCCCGCGCCTGCCTTGCCGAATATTTTTGAGATGTTCAGCCAGGTGGACCGGTCGATGGAGCGGAGCGCCGGCGGGCTGGGCATCGGGCTGGCGCTGGTGAAGGGCCTGGTCGAGATGCATGGCGGGACCGTCGAGGCAGAGAGCCCCGGTCCCGGCCAGGGCAGCGCGTTGACCGTCAGGCTGCCGGTCCTGGAGGATCGAGCGGAGTCGTCGGACGGCACAGCGGCCGAGGGAGGTCCGGAGTCCGCCGGATCGAAGCGGCGCATCCTGGTGGTGGACGACAATGAGGACTCGGCGGCTTCGATGCAGATGATGCTCCAGTTGCTGGGGAACGAGGTCCGCACCGCGCACGACGGCTACGAGGCTGTGGAGCGCGCTGAGCAGTTCCGCCCCCAGGTGGTCCTGATGGACGTTGGAATGCCCAACCTCAATGGCTACGAGGCGACGCAGTGCATCCGTGAGCAGCCGTGGGGACACGACATGGTCATCATCGCACTGACCGGCTGGGGGCAGGAGGAGGACCGCGCCAGGTCGAAGGAGGCCGGGTGCGACGGCCACCTGGTGAAGCCGGTCGAACTGGCGGACTTAGAGAAGCTTCTGGCTGAGCCGGGGGGACAATCCTGAATAGACGGGGGGATCGCTGACGCGCTGGGCCGTGACCGGAGCCAAGCAGGCGCCTGTTCCTAGAAGCGGATCAACCATCATGGAAGACACCAAGAAGGACGTATTTCTCGGAATCGGCGCGGTGCTCACCGCCTTCGGCGCTTCGCTCTGTTGCATCCTGCCGATCGCGGTGGCAGTCCTCGGAGTTGGCTCGGCGGCCTTGGCCGCGCAGCTCGAGCCCTTGCGTCCATGGCTTGCGGGCCTCACCGTCCTTTTTTCGGGCTTTGCTTTCTATCGAGCCTACAAACCGGAGGTCTGCGCGCCCGGCGAGAACTGTACAGTGTCCGCCGGCCGTCGCCGCAACCGCATCATCCTGTGGATCGTCGCCTTGATCGCCGTCGTCTTGATGGCCTTTCCCTACTACGCCTCATGGCTGTTCCGAGTCTGTCAGGAGACCCGAGATGAAGAAGCAGAGTGCATCATCAAAGCTCTCGAAGAGCTTGGGTACTCCGCCCAGCTCATGAGGACGGAAGGATGAGTGATCGTTACAGGGTTCGACTTCTGTTCTGGCTGTCAGCCTCCCTCTTCGTGCTGGTGGGGTGTGGGCCAGGAGCTCGGCCGGTCGCCCACACGGTTCTTTCGAATGGACTTTCCCCGCTACGTGCGCAATTCAATGCAGACGCAGGAAAGGTGAGGGCGATCTTCCTGGCAGCACCGACGTGAGGGGGATGTCTTCGGGGGGCTCCGAACTGCAAAAAGCGTGGTTGGAATCGGACAGCAGCACCGATGTGGTCGTGTACGTCGTCTGGTCGAGCCAGGTGGGAGGGCGAGAGCGGCACGTGGCAAAAGCCTCCAAGCAGATACCCGATCCACGAGCCAGGCATTTCTGGGATGGCGGCCAGTTGCTCGGGAAGGCACTCCAGCCGCATCTGAAGACGCCGGAGGCTGCCTGGGATGTCTGGCTGCTCTACGATCGAGATGTCCGCTGGAAAGGGCGAGGTCCCACCCAGGCCGGCCTGGTGGGAGCATCAGCTTTACGACATGCCCGCCCGAGCGCGAATTGGATCCTGAGCGTTTCGCGAGGAAGGCTCGAGAGCTCCTTGAGAAACAGCAGCCAAGGTGACGGTCCGCGAGTGCGCGTGTGAGGTGCGCCAGTATGAGGGGCCAGGCGCCTATTCGGCCGGGTTCTTCGAAGGGTATCTTGTTTCGCACCGGCGTCGACCCATGGGCAGAACCGGAACGGCGCCGGGCTCGTGTTCGACGACTCGACCTCCGTGCCGGTGGTGCTTTCCGGACGGGGGCATCTTGCGAATTTGCCGTTCCGGCAAACAGAACAGACCGTCTTTTCTCAAAAAACATTAGGGCACTTCTCCTCAGTGCAGAGGCAAACACCGCGGGAGAAGGAGAATGATGAGCCACCGCCTCATAATTCCAATTCGCACTACGACTGCTACTCTGGAAGACAGTACAAGCCCTCTTCTCTTAAGATATTCGGGCACTTTTCTTCTGTGCAGAGGTAGACACCGAGGTCATGGATTTCGGCTCCTGCGCGCGCCATGCGGCCGTCTTCGATAGCTACCCCCAATCCTATGCCGGTTTCAAGGAAGCCGGGTTGTGCGTACGTCCAAGACCAACTGCGATTCTGCCCACCTTTCCATGGCGGGCTTTTTTTGAGAGGAGGGCCAATCAGCTCAATGACTTCTTGTTCGGTCATGCCGATCCGGAGCTTCAGTAGCCCCTCTTTAGTGAGTCCCGGTGCCAATTCGGAACCAAGGCCATGGCAGGAGTCCCAGGCTGTGAAGAGGACAAGGATGACCCACACAAGACCTGCGCCGAATAACATCGCCAGAACCCAACGGCGTGAAGCTCCTGAAGTGCGCATTTTCGATTTAGTAATACAGAGAGCAGCCGCATTCCGGAGGGGGTGGTGGCACCTTCCAGTCGGTGTGGCGATCAGGCCAGTTCGGCTGCTTTCTGCCAGGAAAACGATCAGTGAGTGGAGTTTGGTCTGATGGCACCCACCATCTGGGATCATTGGTCCAGAGGAGCTGCGTTACCACCCCGCCAATGCCGCCAGTAGTAGGGTTCCCGTCAGGTTGGATCGTAACATCAGTGGAATTAGAAACTTTAAACCAATCATTGTTCCAGGCTGGGGGACGGACTCCGTCAATCGGCCCCTCATAAGTCTTGCCTGGAGCGATCCATTGGATGGGAATATCGTTTTCTTCTGGTTTGACGGGAACCCAGTAGGGCGAATTATTGGTGCATCGCAGGCCGCTGGGATCAATAAGGTTCATCGGATCTCTTTTGGCATAGCCGTACAAGTTGGTGTCATTGCCTTGGAAAAGAATTGGATCTTTCCCAACCCACCGCCCCACCCTCGCGTCGTAGTCCCTCGCCCCGAACCGCACCAGCTCCGTTTGCCTGTCATACAGCCCACCTGCGAAGCCGAAAGCCTGGGAACCGGCTCCGGTATCCAGAATCGTCTTTCCGAACTCGTCGTAAGTCATCCTCTGGGCGATCGTGCCATCCGCAGTGTTGACGACCAGCCGCGGGCTTCCCAGATGATCCGTGATCAGCCGGTAGGTTTGGCCTCCTTTGATCACGATGTCCGGGCTGTGGGCGGTGGTCGCATAGACGAAGCGATCCGTTCCTGTGGTGCCGCTGAGCGTCGCGACGGGCTCGAGCTGGTCTTTGTAAAGGTAACCCTGCACGAGGACGCCGCCGACCTTCTTCCCGACCCGGCGGTTCTGGCCGTCGATCAGGTACTCGATCAAGAGGCCGTCCGGCATCGTGACTTTCGTGAGGTTGCCGAGCTCGTCGTATTCGTAGTGGACGGTCTGGTTGTTCTGCGTTTTGGTGGCGAGCTCGCCGTTGGCGGTGTAGGTGTAGGTGGTGTCTCCGTAGGTGAGGAGGCGGTCCTGGTCGTCGGAGGTGGCGGTGATGGTTTCGGTGGGGGTGACGTGGACGATGCGGTTGCCGTTGGCGTCGTATTCGTAGCGCGAGAGGCGGGCTCCGTTGCGGTAGACCTCTTGGAGGCGGCCGGCGGGGTCGTAGGTGTAGTCCCAGGTGTCGGTCGCGCTTTCGATGACTTCCACTTTTCTGGTGATGCGGCCGAGGAGGTCTCTGGTGTAGTCGGCGGTGAAGAGCGGATGTCCCGAGACTTTGACTTCCTGGCGGATCAGCTCTCCGAAGAGGTTGTAGGCGTTGGAGGTGGTGACGACGCCCAAGGTGGTGCCGGTCACGAGGCCGGTCTGCGGATCTCTCGTGATCGTGAGGTTCCCGGCTCGGGTCAGGAGGCCGTCGGGGTCGTATTGGTAGGTCACGGGTGCTTCTCCGTTGACCTTCTCCGAGATCACCCGGAAGTCGTTGTCGTAGGTGCGCTCGACGGTGCCTGCCACCGGGCCCGTCCAGGTGGTGCGGGTCAGGAGGGAGCCGTCATAGGTGTAGGTGAGGGTCACGCCGCCGGGCGAGCCGGCGCTCAGGGGCTTTCCGGTCGCGGGGTCGTAGGTGTAGGTGATGCGGCCCCTGGAGACGTCGAGGGTCGAAAGGCGGCCGGCTCCATCGTAGCCGAGGGTGACGGTCTTGCCGTCCGGACGCTCGACGCGGGTCATGCGGCGGTCGAGGTCGTAGGCGTAGGTGGTGTCCACCGGGCCGGTCCCGAGGGCGGGTGGACGGTAGGCGTCCTGGAGGCCGACGGGAGAGTAGCCGAAGGCGTGCTCGGGTCGGCCGGGAGGGGTGAGGCCGGTGACGTTGCCGCCCGCGTCGTAGACGAAGTCGATCGACCGGCTGTCGGGCAGCGTCTGGCGCAGGACGCGGCCGGCGGCGTCGCGCTCGAAGAGGAGGTTGCGCGACAGCGGAGCGGTGAGGCGGTCGAGCCGCCCGGAGGCGTCGTAGCCGAAGGCGAGGATGCGGCGGTCGGTTCCGGTGCCCTGGGCGACCTCGGTCAGCCTTCCGGCGGTGTCGTAGCCGAAGGTGACGGTTGCGAGATTGCCGGCCTGGAGCGCGACCGGGCGGCCCTTGACGTCGAGGTCGAGGATGCGGCGGCGGCCGGCCGGGGTGGTCAGGGTGTCGCGGCGCTGCGTGGCGTTCCAGGCGCTGGTGTAGGAGCGGCCGTTGATCTGGACGGTCTCCTGCAAGGTGGACGGGAGGAGGGCGCCCGGTGTGGCGAAGGTGGCGGTGCGGGCGCTCGACAGCGTCCATGTCCGGCCCGCTGGGGTCCGCACCTGGAGGCTTTGCGTCACCGGCGCCTGCAGGCCGAACCGGGGGTCGGGGCCGGGGGTCTCGGTGACGATGGTGCCGTCGGGGAAGCTCACGCGGCGGGAGCCGTCTTTGCGGAAGAGGGCTTCGGAGGTGAGACCTGCCGGAGAGGTGTTGGACCAGCGCCTTTCCTCGCTCGGCAGGCTTTCGACGGTGTAGGAGGTGGTCCGGCCCTCGGCGGTGGTGAGGTCGATGCGGTAGGCGTCGTCCTGGGAGGTCCTGGTGAGGGCCTTGAATCCGCCGGCCGGATCGGTGTCACGCCGGAGCCGGCCGAGGCCGTCCCAGGTGAAGGTGTAGGCGTGGTTGCGCGGATCGGTCAGGCCGGTCAGCAGGCCGTCGGGTGTGGAGGTGAGGCGGACGGTCTCTCCGGCCGGATTGCGGATTGAGGCGAGAGAGCCGTTGGCGTAGGCCAACTCGGTGCGTTGGCCGAAGGGGGCCACGACGGCTTGGGCCTGGCCCGCAGCGTCGCGCTCGATCCGGGTACGGAGGCCGTCGGCGTCCTCGATCTGGGCCAGCCGGCCGGCGGTGTCGTAGTGGAAGCGCAGCCGCAGCGCTCCGGTCAGGCTGTCGAGGGTGCGCAAGTGGCGGCCGTAGGCGTCGAAGATCCAGATCTCAGAGCCGTCCGGCGCGGCGACCGGGGTCTCGGCGGCGGTCAGGTCCGGAAGGGTCGGCGACAGCTTGCGCAGGCGGTGGCCGTAGCTCTGGTCGGCGAGGTAGAGGTGGTCGCGGCCGTCCAGGGCGATCCCGGTGGCGCCGGGCCAGGCCGCGCGGGCGAAGCCCCCCTCCTGGAGGTCGCGGCCGGCTCCCGCCACGGTGGTGATGATTCCGGTGGGCGCCACTTTGCGGACCCGGCCCTGGCTCACCACGTAGAGGTTGCCGCCGCGGTCGAAGGCCAGATCCTCCGGGTAGGAGAGGATCGTCTCGGCAGCCGGAACGCCATCGCGGAAGAAGCCATCGAAGTCGACGAGACCGTTGCCCGCGACGCGGCGCAGAGTCCCGTCCGGCTCGATGCGGACGACGATGTGACGGTTGGTCAAGGAGACGTAGAGACCGCCGTCGGGGCCGACAGCCACGCCTCTTGGCGTCTCGAGCTCGGTCTCGACCTCCGGCGGGAATCCGGCCACCGGATAGGAGCCGTCGCCTACGGTGCCGAGGGTTCCCGAGGGGGTGAGCGTGCGGACCCGGTTGTTGCCCCAATCGGCGACGTAGAGGTTTCCCTGGGAGTCAAAGGCCACGTCCCAAGGGAAGTAGAGCTTGCCCTCGGTCCCCGCGCGGCCGTCGCCGTTGAAGCCACCTTCGCCGGTGCCCGCGACGGTGGTGATGATCCCCGACGGGGTGATCCGGCGGATGCGGTGGTTGTAGGCGTCGGCGAAGAGGAGGTTGCCTGCGTTGTCGAAGACCAGGCCCCGGGGGTAGTTGATCTCGGCGAGGACGGCCGGGCCGCCGTCGCCGGAGAAGCCTGCGCGGTCCGGCTTGCCGGCGATCGTCGCGATCCGGCCGGTGGTGCGGTCGATCCTGCGGATGCGCGTCCGTTCACCGACATAGACGTTGCCCTGGGGATCGACGGCGACGCTCTCGGGGTAGTAGAGGGGGGACTGCGCCGCGGGGAGCCCTTCGCCGCCGTAACCGGCGGTTCCGGCCTGGCCGGCCAAGGTGGTGAGGGCCTGGTCGAGCGGGCCGGCTCCCAGGATGCGCCCGCCGCCGCCGAGCTGCACGACGCCCAGCGGATCGTAGGCGTGCTGGGCGGAAAGCGACCAGCCGCCGAAGCCGAGGGGGTGGGCGCTCCAGGTGCCCAGCAGGGCGGAGAAGGTCCGCCTGAGGGTGATCTCGTCCCGGGTGTCGGCGACGGTGAGGGAGAAGCTCGATCCTGCCTGGGCAAAGCTCCGTGAGAAGAGTCCTGGCTGCGTGTAGACGGCGGGGTAGACGTAGCCGATCTCGACCTGGACCGCTCGGCGGCCCTGAAGGAGTCGGCCATAGACGTCGGTGCCGTCCCAGGTAAAGTCGTGGACCTGGCCGGCGGCGGCCGGGAAGCGGGCGGTGAAGCGGCGGCCGGCGATCGAGATCTTGAGCTCGATGCGTTTCAGGCTTGCCGGGACGGTTTCTCCAGAGAGGGGGATGTGCAGGCTGTTGGCGGTCCTGCGGCCCGGGACGCGGTCGCTGCGGTAGACCAGGGACCAGGGAGTGCCGGTGGCCGGCAGCTCTTCGCCGAGGACCTGGTTCTGGCACTCGATGATGGAGCCGGCCTGCTCGCAAGCCTTCTCTTCGGGCTCCTCGGTCTCGGGCTCCTGATCGGGGCCGGGCGGCTCGGCGTCTTCCGGGACGTCGAGGGGCCAGTTGTAGTCCCAGGGAGTGAAGTGGGAGACGGGGACGCGCCAGAGGCTCTGGCCGGGGGAGTAGAGGGACGCGAGGGCTCGGCGCTCGTCCTCGGTCACGCCCAGAGCCACGAGCGCGGACGGACCGGCAGGCACGCCGGAGCCGTCCACATCGAGCTCCGCGAGGCCGTTGGTGACTCCCAGGACCTGCACGATGCGGCCGTTGTCCGAGGGGATCCAGGCGACCAGCTCGCGGTCGTAGTACCCGGCCGGGACGCCGCCGCCCACGGGGAAGCCGAGGAAGTTGTCGACGTAGTGGGCGAGCGGACGGTCGAAAGCCACTTCGGTGGCTCCGGCGGCGATGGCCTCGTCCGCGCTCAGCTCGACGGCGTAGGTATAGGCCGAGGCCGGGGGGAGGGGGGCGGGCATCGCCTGGGGGCCGCGGGGGCCGGCCGTGTATTCGGTGGCGCGGACGGTCAGTGTGGCGAGCGGCTGCTCGGCGCCGTCCGGCAGGATGAGGCGGGCACGGGTGCCCGCGGGGACGAGGAGGGTGGAGCGGCGGGTGCCGTCCTCGTCCTCGACCTGGCTGCCGCGGGCGATCTGGAGCACCGGTGACCCGGAGGTCAGGACGGTCGCCGCGGTATCAAAGGGGAGGAGGACGGCATCGTCGAGCACCCGCCAGCCGCGCCAGGGGACTTCGACCTGGCGGTGGATGGTGAGGAATCCTTCCTTCTCCATCTGGACGGTGAGGACGCCGCCACCGTTGACGGCGAGATCGAAGGCGCCGTCGCCCCGGCTGAGGGTGGCGCCGAGCTCGGGATGGCCGAGGATGGAGATGCGAGCGCCTTCCAGAGGGTGGCCGTCGCGGGCGAGGAGCTTGCCGCGGATCACGGCGACGCGTTGCTGCTCGATCGCACCCGGGGCCACGCCGGTCTGCACGGGCCGGCTGCCGCTCCACAGGAACTCAACGGACGCGAAGAGATCGGTGGCGACGGTCCGGTCGAGGGGCGGGGCTACGGTGGCAGGGTCGGGTGGCGGGCCGCCGCCGGCCGGAGGCTCGTAGGTGACGGTCACCGCGAGTGTGCCGGTGTTGCCGGCGGGGTCGGTCGCGGAGAAGGTGAAGGTGGTGTCCCCTTCCTGGAGGAGCACGGGGCCATGGAGGAAGGCGCCGTCCGGCCCCAAGGGGATCTCGGTGCCGTCGAGCCTGAGGGTGGCCGGCTCGCCGACCGTCCCCTCGAAGATCAGCTCGGGCTCCACCACCACGGCACCGGCGGACGGCCGGGCGAGGGTGATCACCGGAGGGGTCCCATCGATGGAGAAGCGGACCTCGGCGGGTGCGGACAGGTTGCCGGCGGCGTCGCGGACGGTGGCCGCCAGTGTGTGGGGTCCCTCGGTGAGCGGCGCGGCCGGGGCGCAGGTGGCGCCGTCGGCGTCGCGGCGGCCACAGAGGACCGGGAGAGAGGCGCCGTCGAGGCGCAGCTCCAGGCTGGAGGGATCGACGCCGGTCCCGGCGTCCTGCCAGGCGAGCTCGACCTCCGGAGAGCGCGCGGCCAGGAGCGCTCCATCCCTGGGTGCCAGGATCTCGATCGTGGGCGGAACCGCATCGGCGAAGAGGGCGAGGTCGTGGACTTGCGCCTCGGTGGGGAGGTCCACCCGGAGGGCCAACCGGCCCAAGGCGTCGATCTTGGCGAGCGAGGAGCCGGCGGCTACCCAGACCGAGCCGTCGGCCGGGTGGGCGGCAAGGGCGGAGATCGCTCCCTGGCCGGCGAAAGGCTTGATGCGGACGAGAACGTTCCCGGCGGGGCCGACCCGCGACAGGGTTTTGGCGTCGGCAAGCCAGGCGCCGCCGTCAGGGGAGGCGGCGAGCGCGGTCAGGTTGCGGGCGGTGGCGGATGCCTGGAGCGTGCCGTCCGGGCCGAGCCGGCGGGCTTCGTCGCGTAAGGCGATCCAGAGCCCTCCCGCCGGAGGCACGGAGAGGCCGCGGACGTCCGGATTCTTCCCGAGGTCGAGAGCGCGAAGGAGGGCTCCGCCGACCGCGTCATGCGCCGCGACGCTCTGCGCCGTCGCCACCAAGAGGAGGCCCGCGGCCGGATCGAGGGCCAGGTCTACGGCCGGCTCGGGGAGGCGGTGGGAGGCGAGCGTTGCTCCGGAGGCGGACAGGCCGCGAAGCTCGCGTCCGGCGGCGAGCCAGACCGAGCCGTCCTCCGGGCGGACCGCGAGGTGGGCGTGCACGGTGGCAGGAAGGTCGAGGGGGAGCGTAAGCCCGCGGGTGCCGTCGAAGCCGAGGGAGAGCCGGGAGCGGCCGGTCCAGACCCAGGCCGTGGAGCGGGCCGGATCGAGCGCGACAGCGCGGGCGCCGCCAGGCTCGGACAGCACGAGCGCCGGGCGGCTGTCGGCCAAGCCGATCCGGTGGGCTCCGGCGGTATCGGCGCTCCACAGGGCCTCGCCGCGCGACGGGTCGATCGCGCTGTGCTCGGCGTGAGCTCTGGAGCTTAAATCACCTGCGACCGTCATCAGCATGGCGGTGAAGAGTATAAGAAGTCGGCTGGACATGCGGCGCATCCCCTCATTCCGGAACCAGCAGAAGACACAGCTCTCCCTTCAGACGGGCACACGCAAATTGCGCGGTCCGCCGGGTCGGGCTTCAGGCTTTCAGCTTCCGCTGACAATGGTGCTGAGTTGTAGGAGAAGCGGGACAGGCTCTCAAGGACTTAAAGGCGGAAAGGACGAAAAGCAGGAGGTGCTGCGTCGGCCAGAGGTCGAAACCCCTGGCCGGTTGCAGCAAGCAGACTCGACCTCAATCCTCGCAGTTAGGGGCAAAAGCAGTTGCGGTAATCGCAGCACGAGCAGTCGAACTGGTTGCAGCACTCCGGCTCGCACCAATTCGCCTCGGCAGGCCGGGGTGTGCCGTAGATCCAGCAGCAGTCATCGCCAAGAGGATCGCTAGCTTGGACAGGGCCTCCCCCGGCCGTACGTGAAGCTGATGTGGAGGAGCCGGCCCCTCTCCCACGCGTGGGAGAGGGGCCGGGGCTGAGGGCTACTTGCAGCCGGCAACCTTGTAGTCGAAGTAACCCGCTTCCTCAAGGGTGACGTTGAGCCCGGTCTCCGCAGGCAGGGAATCCGCGTGCACCGCGAGCAGGGTGTCGCCGGCGCGGACGCCCAGCTTGCCCTTGTCGATCACGATCTGGATCGTGCCGTCCGGGTTGTACACGACCTGGTCGAGCTCGCCGTCGGCGAACAGCGTGTTGTGTGCGCCGGTGACCGGATCCTGGTCGAAGTGCCCGTAGGTGTTGCCGCTGGTCCCGGGGCTGACGTTCAGGCGCACGTAGCGCCCGGTGGCCGGTACGTAGAAGTACACGCGGAAGCGCGCGCCGCCCTGGAGAGGCGCCGCGGCTGCCAGCTGCAGGGTGAACACCAGCTTGTTCGGGCCGAACAGGGTCTCGTCTTTCGGCTCGGCGACGAAGATGGCCTCGACGTCGCGCGTCAGCGGGGCCGCCTCGGGCTCGCCCACCCGGTCCACCGCTCCCAGCAGGCCGGGCAGCGTGCAGGAGGCCTCCGGCGCCGGCGCGTTGGTGCCCACCGACAACGCCAGCGTGTTGCCGCGCGGGCTCTCACCGCTCGCGTTCGTGGCGCTGACCCGGTAGTAGTAGGTGGTGCCGGCGGCGAGCTTGGTATCCACGAAGGAGAGCTTGCCTCTCCGCAGGGTGGCGATGCGCTTCTCGGCGCCGGGCGCGGTGCCGCGATATACCTGATAGTTGCGGATGGGGGAACCGCTGTCGTCGGGCTCCGGCCACTCGATCAGCGCGAAGCCGGCGGTGCGGTAGCCCTCGATGCGGGGGGCGCCGGGCCGGGCGGGCTCCGCGGGGTCGAAGGCCGCGAGCAGCCGCCGCCCGCCGGACTGGCGCGCGACCACCGCCTGGTCCGAGAAGGTGCCCGGCATGCCCTGCGCGCAGCCGCCGACGCAGCCGTCCTCGTAGCCGATGATGATGCGGCCCGCCGGGTCCATGGCCGCATCGAAGAAGTCCAGCAGGTTGCGGCAGAAGCCGTCGGCGCAGATGCCGCCCTTCTGGATCGGGTCGCCGGGGGTCGTGTCGACCACGTGGTAGGTGAAGCCGCCGTCGTAGGTGGCGGCGACGAACAGCTGCCAGGTGCCTTCGAAGTTGGGCGCCGTGTCCACGCCGTCGCCGGTGTAGGTGGTGCCGAAGAAGGCCACGGCCGCCCGGTCCGGATCGCCGGCCACGACGGCCGGGAACTGGGCGGCGGTGATGCCGGCGAGCGATCCGAGGTCGACGTCGCGCTCCCAGGTCAGGCCGCGGCTCCGGCTGCGGACCTGGTGGATGTGATTGTCGCGGGCATCCACGTAGCTGAAGTAGACGGTGCCGTTCTTGGCAATGCCCACCGACGGGTCGGAGCCATGGCCGCCGGAGCCTTTCGCCGCGGTGGTGATCTTGCGGACCTTCCAGGTCAGACCGGCGTCCTGGGAGACGACCACCGCCGGCTGGCTGGTGGTGGAGCTCACCAGGCCCGAGGGGCAGCCGGCCACCGGCACGTACACCGTGCCGTCCGGCGCCACCTTGACGTGGCCGTGGAGGCCCTGGCAGTCGGCCAGGGTGTAGATCGGGACGCCGGCGCCGAAGGTGACGCCGCCGTCGTCGCTCCTCGAGCAGTACACCACGGCCACGTCCTGCGAGCAGTAGTACAGGGCGTTGGGATAGGTCGCCGTCAGCGGCCGCAGGCCCGGGGGATAGGGACCGACGCCGAGCGACTGGTGGTCGGCGCCGGAACGCTGGCCGCCTCCCTCGCTCGCGTGCCAGGTCTCACCGTCGTCGTCCGTGTACTCGGTGAGGCTCTGGCCTTCGCCGGCGATGAGCTGCTGCGCGAAGATCCGGCCGGTGTCCGGATCGCCCACCAGGATCGGGTCGGAGGTCACCTTGCTGTTGAGCGTGCCGGATTTGAGCTCCCAGGTCTCGATGCCCGGGGAGGTGCGGTCGTCCACGCGCAGCCGCATGGTCTCGAGGAACCCCAGGTAGAAGATGCTGCCGAATTCGGTATTGACGTCCACCGTGGCTTCGCCGCCGAACATGCCGAAACCCTGGACCGGGTAGTCCGGCGCGTAGTGCTGGAAGCGGGGCGGCAGGCCGGTTGCGTTGCCGGTCCCTGCCGCAGGAGTCTCGGACGGCTCGGTCGCGGTCAGCGTCAGCCGGCCGCGATAGTTGGTGGGCGCGCTGGCCAGGAAGCCGCAGGCCATGACCGTGAAGGCGCCGTCGGGCGGATTGGTCGAGACCACGTTCTCCTCGGGCGTTCCGCCGTCGCTGGACGCGATCTCGGTGGCGCCGTCGAACAGCACGGTCAGGATCAGGTCCTGGCCGCCGTCGTCCCACTCGATATGGAAACCGGCTGTCACCTGCACGCCGTCATACGCGGTGCCAGGGACGCGCAGGTTGATGAGGTGATGATCTTCCAGCACCTGGGAGGTGCAGCTGTTGGTGGCCGCGCCGGGAGCGCCGGGCGGTACCGTGCCGGTCCATTCCACCGTAACGGTCTCGCCGACGGCCGTCGGGACCGTGAGGTCGTGGGAGGTCGGGTTGGAAGCGAGGACCGGCAGCGAGAAGCAAAGCAGCGCGGCGGCAACCGCGGTGAAGATGCGTTTCATGGTGTCTCCTCCGGCGCAGCCCCTGAGGGCAAAGAACCCGCGGCCAACACGGCCGCTGATGTACAGGTTAGGAGCGCACCGGCAAAGCCGGCAGAGGGGAAATCCCTCAGGGCCGACCAGGAGAAGCCCTCAGGGTCTCACCGCAGGTCCTCCTTCCGCACAGCCCACACCTCCCGTCCATGGACGCCGTCGTCGGCATCGAAGCCCACCAGGTCCCCCGCGAGGGTGAAGTTGGCCGGTCCCGAGGCGTCCGTGCCCGGGGCCAGGTCGGCGAGCAGGCGCGTTCCGGCGGCCGTGCCGTCGCTCACCCAGGGCTCCAGGCCGTGCACGCCGTCGTCCGCCGCGAACAGCAGGAGGCCGTCCACGGCGGTGAGCTCCTGCGGGTAGGAGCCGAGCGCGCCGGGGCGGATCTCGCGCGCCAGGTGGGTGCCCCGGCGCGTGCCGTCGCTCGTCCACAGCTCCAGACCGGTCGCCGGGCCGTCGACCACGAAGAACAGGCGGCTGCCCACGGCGACGAGGCTCGAGGCTCTCCGGCGGTTGCCGAGGAGGCGGACGCGCGTGGCCTGACCTTCGGAGGAGATGGTCCAGAGGGCGTCGCTCGTGCCGTCGTCCGCCAGAAAGAAGAGGCTCGTCCCGGTGGTCACCAGGTCGCGCGGATTCGAGCTGGCCGGCCCGGGCCGCAGGTCCCGGACGCGGACCGTGCCGGCTGGGGTGCCGTCGGTCGCCCAGAGCTCACGGCCGGCGGTGCCGTCGTCTGCCGCGAAGAAGGCCCGAGCGCCCAGCCGCACGAACGGTCCGGGCAGCGAATGGGCGTTCGTCGAGCCGGAGAGATAGTCGGGCTGCGGGAGGACCCCTTGATGGATGTCCGCCAGGAGCCGCGTGCCGGCGGCGGTGCCGTCGGTGACCCAGGGCTCGCGGCCAGTATTGCCGTCATCCGCCGCGAAGATCACGAGGGTGCCCAGAGGCTCGAACAGAGCCGGCGACGACGACGCCAGCAGCTCCTCTCCAAACTGGTTGGGCACGAGAATGTCCGGCGCCAGGTCGCGGAGGAGCGACGGGCTCCCTGGGGTGCCCGGGACCGTCCAGAGCTCGCCGCCGAGCTCCGGGAGCGGAGGATCGGACGCGGCGAACAGGATCAGCTCCGGCCTACCGCCCGGGAGACTGGTGACCGCGAGGTCGCCGGACGCCTCCACGGTGCCTGCCGCCGTGCCGTCGGTGCTCCAGAGCCCATGGCCCCAGAGATACGGCCACGCGACGAAGTCGTCCGCGCCGCGCAGCCACAGCCGGTCGCCGATCCGGACGAGGCCGTTGGGCCAGGGGACGCTGGGGCCGATCTCGGCCGTGCCCGCCGCCGTTCCGCGGGAAGCCCAGAGCGTGGCCCTCTCCCCGCTGTTCTTGCGGGCGGCGAAGATCAGTCGGTTACCGAGGGCCGCCACGTCTCGCGCGGGTGGCTCGCCGGGCTGGCTCAGCACCGGATGGGAGACGCGCGACGAGCCGGGATCCTGTCCGATGTCGCGCACCAGGCTCACACCCGCGGAGCCGGCTTTCCAGAGCTCGCCGCCCAGCGTCGGATCCTCCAGGCCGAACAGCACCTGGCTTCCCAGCGCGGCGACGGCATAGGGCGCGGCGTGACCCGGGGAACAGGACCGGCCGGCCGGACCGCACAGAGGAGCGAGAAGGCGCGTGCCCGCGGTGGAGCCGTCCGTCTCCCAGAGCGCGGAGCTGGCGCCGTCGCCGTCCACCACCGGGAAGACCGCCCGGCCGCCCGCGCGGATCAAAGGCCCCAGGTCTGACCCGGGAGGACTGGAAGCCCAGACCATCCGGGTGGTCTCCGGCGTGCCCTGCGTGCGCCAGAGAGCGAGCCGCGCCTGCCCTTGACCGGCGATGAACAGCACCTCGTCGCCGAAAGGGAGCAGGGAGCGGGCCCTGCCGGGCAGGTCGAAGGAGCGGAGCCGCCGCGTCCCCTCCGGCGTGCCGTCCGACCGCCAGAGGCCCTCGACCGTGGCGTACACCAGAGCGCCGTTCCAGACGAGCATGTCCGACCGGGAGCCCGGTGGAGGAGAGGTGCCGATCGTCCGGGTCCCGCCGCTGGTCCCGTCGCTCACCCAGATCTGTCCATCGCCGAAGAAGACGATCCGGCCGCCCACCACCCGGGCATCCAGCCAGGTGAGCCGGCAGTCCGAGCTGGAGCAGAGATCGAAGGCCGGAACGGTCCCTTCCGGTGTGCCGTCGCTCCACCACAGGGCGGAGTACCAGGCGGCGCCGGGACCGGCCAACGCCAGCCGGCCGTCGATCTCGCCGATGGGGAGAACCGGTTGATCGCTCTCGACGAGCTGCCGTGTCCCTGCCGCCGTGCCGTCGGTGACCGCGAGCCCGACGCGGTACTCCTCGGACGCGCGGGTCACGAAGAACAGCCGGTCACCGATCACCACCGGATCGGTCCATCCGTAGGAGATAGAGGAACAGGCTCCCGGGCACAGGTCGCGCGGCATGCGGGTCCCCGCGCGGGTGCCGTCGGTGATCCACATCTCGGTGCCGTGCACGCCATCCCGGGCATCGAAGGCCAGGCGGTCGCCCAGGAGGATCAGCCTGCCGGGCCAGGAGGAGCAGGGGCCCGGGCAGACGTCCGCGACCATGCGCGTCCCCGCGGTGGTGCCGTCTGTCCACCAGAGCTCGTACCCGTGGCGGCCGTCGTCGGCCACGAAGTACAGCGCGCCGTCGAGCTCCACTCCGCTGGCGGTGGCGTCCGGGGGGAGTCCCGAGGCGGGACGGCGGTCTGTGTTGAGATCGGCGATCAGGTACGGGCCGGCCGCGGCGGCGGCGGCAGGGAGGGCCGCCCAGGCCAGCAGGACCACCAGAAGGGCACACCGCAAACGGACCATGGGAAGCTCTCCTCTCCAAAAACGACTCCGCGATTATGGCATAAAAACATGGACGGCCGCCTTCCGTTAGAGTAGAGAGCGTGGACAGGTACCTGGTGAACGAGATCTTCTACAGCCTCCAGGGCGAGGGGGTACGCGCGGGCACGCCCAACCTCTTCCTGCGGCTCTCCCGGTGCAACCTCGCCTGCACGGTGGAGACACACGGCTTCGACTGCGACACCGAGTTCGAGTCGGGCCGCTGGATGACCCTGGACGAGATCCTGGCCGACTTCAAGGCGCTCTCGGAGAGCTGCGATTGGGTGATCTTCACCGGCGGCGAGCCGGCGCTCCAGACCGACCGCGAGCTGATCGACCAGCTCCATGCGGCAGGCTACAAGCTGGCGATCGAGACGAACGGCAGCTTCCCGCTGCCGGAGGGGATCGACTGGATCACGGTGAGCCCCAAGGTCGCCGAGCACGCCATCCGCCAGCGCACGGCGCACGAGGTGAAGTACGTCCGCGGCTACGGCCAAGCGATCCCGAAGACGGTGGTCCAGGCCGAGCACTACCTGATCTCGCCGGCCTTCGACGGGGCGGAGGTCGATCCCCGGACGCTCGACTGGTGCATCCGGCTCTGCCGGGAGAACCCGCCGTGGCGGCTGTCGGTCCAGCAGCACAAGCTGTGGAAAGTTCGCTGAGCGGGGAGTGAGGGGGGCGGGCTCCTGGAATCGTTTCCTGAGCGGAGTAGGAAACGACCTGAAACGGAGACCCAAGATGCTCTCGACGAACCATAATCAAACCATCGTGCGTCCGGCCCCGGGCCGCGAGATACTCTCGGCGAAGGGCACCCGCATACGCAGATCTGCCGCGAGTCGCTGAACGGGTTCCGCGGTGGATTCGGTCCAAACTGAGTGAGGGGAATCGGCGATCGCGCCGGAAGACCTGGCGCCGGGGTTTTTCCCAAAGCTCGGCTGGGAGCGGCAGAAGCTCAACCAGCTCGAGATGCGGCTGGATCTGTAAAATACCCTCAGCTCGGCGCGAGGTTTGCATAAGCGAGAGCACGAACAACGCGGTGCCCCAGCGGCTGTGTGGGCGCGGGGCCGGCATTCTCTTCAGGAGGATCTATGCACACGTCGCTACATCGCCTTGTCATTGCCTGCCTCGGAGTCCTCGCGCTGGTCGCCCTGCTCACGCCGCCGGCCCAGGCGCTGCCGATGCCCTCGAAGACGGCTGCCGACCAGGCCCTCGCCGAGAGGGAGAGCGATCTGGCCACTCTCGACGCCGTTCTGGAACAGGGGGAGGTCATGGGGATCCTCGCCGACCATGGCTTCACCCGTGAAGAGGTGAATGAACGCCTCGCGCAGCTCTCCCCCCAGGAGCTTGGCTCTCTGGCTACGCAGGTGGATCAACTGCAGGCGGCAGGGCAGCCGACCTACGTCTGGGTGCTCATCGCCATCTTGGCCGTGGTCGCGATCGTCGCGATCGCAGGTTAGCCCGCCGGCCTTGCAGATACGGGGTATGCGACCCTTCACCGCTCTGTGGGCGGCCTGGCTCCTGCCCGCGGCGCTCGCGGCAGGCGGCTGCGCCGCCTACACCCTCAGGACCCCGGATCCGGGCCCCCAAGCCCATGTGCTCACGGGCGTGCCGGTGCGCAGCTTCGGTCTCAAGAGCTGCGGCGCCGGCAGCCTGTCGGCCGTCCTGGGCTATCACGGGGAGCCGGTCACCCTGGAGGAGCTCGACACGGTGCTGCCCAAGGGGCGCAACGACGGGGTCGTCACGCTCGACCTCGTGCTGGAGGCGCGCCGCCGCGGCTACGACGCCCGCCTGGTGGAGGGAACCCCCGAGCTCGTCGAGCGCGAGCTTCTGGAGGGCCGGCCGGTCATCCTGATGCTCGAGGTGCTCGACGCTCCGGGGCAACGGCGCGACCTCTACCACTACATCGTGGCTGACGGCGTCGAGCCGTCCAGCGGGCGGGTCCGGGTGCAGCTCGGCGACGGCAAGCAGCGGTGGACGACGTTCGAGCGCCTCGACAACGCCTGGCGATCGACGCGGCGCACGACCCTGCTCATCGCCCCCGGCGCGCTTGGCGCGCGGGCCGCCGCCGCCCAGAACTCTCTCCGGTATGCGGTGGCCCTCGAGGCCGCCGGACGCGCCGGCGAAGCCGTGGCCCTCTATCGGACCCTGCTCGAAGACGATCCCGGCTCGGTGCTCCTCTGGACCAACCTGGGCAATGCCGAGGCAGGCCGCGGCGAGCCCGCGCTGGCCGAGACGGCCTACCGGCGCGCCCTCGAGCTCGATCCTGCGAACGCCGATGCCCTCAACAACCTGGCGTGGCTCCTCCTCGGGCACCGCGAGCGGCTCGTCGAAGCCGAGGAGCTGGCGCGGCGCGCGGTGGCCGCCGGCGGGCCCGACCCCCACCTCGCCCTCGACACCTTGGGGCGCGTCCTGCGCGCCCGCGGGCTCTGCAAGGAGGCCGTCGAGGTGTTCACCGAAGCTCTCACCGCGGCGCCGGCCGCAGCGGCCGGCCGGGAATGGCTGACGCTGGGGAAAGGGCTCGCTCTGCGCGACTGCAGCGACCCGGCCTGGCGCAGGACCCTGGAGGATCTGGCTGCTGCCGAAGATCCCGAGGTGCTGACACAGGTTCAAGAGGCGTTGGCCGAGGACCGGACGAGCACGCCGGAATGAGGAAGCTTCGGCTCTGCAATCGCCCGTTCTCTTCAGGCCGGCCCCGCGTACCGATCCCTCGCACCCGCACACGCAGATCTGCCGCGAGTCGCTGAACGGGCTCCGCGGTGGATTCGGTCCCAACTGAGTGAGGGGAATCGCTCCTTGGGTGCGTTGATCCGCCGCTAATTCCGCCTGTCCTGTCTGGCCCGCTCCGCGTCTCTCCCCGAGGCTCGAAGCGGGCCTTCGCATTTTGATCTCCTTCCGCCGTGTCCCTTTTTCAGCTCGAGTCCGCATCTCTGGTTAGGACCCAAGACCGGGCCTTTCGACAAGGAGATAGACATGCGTTTTCAAGAGAAGACAGCAGGGTTTTTCCTGACGGCGATCCTGATGGTGTCGTGGAGCCAGCGCGCCGCGGCAGACTCGGACAGAGTCGTCAATTCCACGCTCGATGCTTTGGCCAGCACGGCGGCGATCGTCGAAGGACGGGTCGCATCCCATTCTTTGACCTATGATCGCGCGGCAGGACCTCGCACCATTGCGACGCTGGACGACGTCAGGAGCCAGTTTGGGCGCTATGACGACAGAACGCTGCAGTTGGCCATGCTCGGAGGGCGCGTCTCCGAATCGAGATGGCTCTTCATTCCCGAGCTGCCGCGGCTGACGGACGACACGCGCTATCTCATCTTCCTGACGAGCTCTGCTTGGTTCTACAGCCCGGTGGTGGCCGACTACATCTTCCGGCTCGAGCCGGGGCCTCGCGGGAGCGACGTCCTGATCACTCCCGAAGGCCATGCGGTCGTAGGGCTGAGCGCGGAAGGGCTCGAGATTTCGCCCGATCCGGTGGTGGAGACGCGGTTCGATTTCCTGACGCCGTACGCCAAGCCCCGGTTGCTCGACAGTGATCCCTCGCTTTTGGCCAGCGCCATGTCGAAGGAAGCCTTCCTGGCTGCCCTCCAGGATCTGATGAGGACCGTGCCGCTGCGGGGCGAATTCCTCACCTCCCCGGCCAGCGATCGCGTCTGGAATCAGATCCCCGCCGCCGAAGACCGCTAGATCAACGGACATCGAACCGAAAACGGAGATTGAATCATGAGCAGGAAAAGCAGATTCGCCGGAGCCATCCTCTTGACCGGATTCTTCCTGGCGTCGCAGGCCCACGCCTATCATTACTGGACATGCGGCGGCGTGAAAGTCGTGTGGAGCAACTCCTTCGAGATGGTCCAGAACACGTACAGCATCGCTCCCGGGGGGGCGCGGGAGCTCGCTGCCGACAAGGCGATCAAGCGCTGGCAGAACGTCGACGGCATGTGGAACATGGTGTCGAAGTCCTCGACGGTCACCACCGGTTCGAGCATCGCCCAATTCAACTTCCAGAATGACCTCGCCGTCGTTCCCCTGTCCAGCCTCGGTGGCGCCATCGGGCTGACCATGATGTTCCACGATGGTTGTTTCTTCGGCGGCGACGCGGAGTGGATCGAGGCCGATGTCGTGGCGGCGAGCACACTCGACTTCGGTGCCGTCGAAGAGACCGCCCTGCCCGGGAATTCGGGGCGCGAGGTCTTTATCCACGAATTTGGCCATGCGCAAGGTCTCAATCATACCCAGGGGTTCGACTTGATGCGTGCGGGGACTCCGCTGCCGCTGGTGGCCGGACCAGGCGAGACCATCGACGTGCTGCCCGACGATGCGCAAGGCGGCCGTTTCCTCTACCCGACGGGAAATGACGAGGTCAACCTGTTCGCCTCGGCGCACCGCCGCACGTCGGACGACAAAATCACCACGAACAACAGCGGCACGGTGACCTTCTGCAAGAAGGGCGGCGGCACTCTCAAGGTCAACGCCACGGTCGGCAACAACGGCACCGTCGACGTCCAGCAGACCGAGCGCTGGTGGGTCAGCACGAGCAAGACAGCGCATAGTGGCGGGATCAAGGTCGGCCAGTGGAACAACGGCACGTTCCTCGCCAACAAGGTGAAGACGAGGGAGCTCGAATTCACCATGCCCGCTCTGGAGCCCGGCACCTACTTCCTCTATCACGGCGTCGACGTGCTCAAGGAGGTCGACGAGTCGCGCGAGGACGACAACAACGTGCGCGAAGCGCTCGTCGTCCAGGTGAACAACTGCTGAGGCTGGTTCCGGGGACAAGGACCCGAAGGACAGCAAGGACAGCAAGGACTCCAAGGGCTTTTGTCGTTGTTGTCCTTGAAGTCCTTGTTGTCCTTTGTCTTTCTACGCCGGCCCCGCGTACCGGTCCCCCAGCCACTCCTGCGCCGCCGCCTCGTCGCGCGCCGAGTAGAGAAACCGTTCCCACGCCTTCTGCTCGTGCCAGACCGGCACCAGCTCCCACACGCACAGCATGGGCTTGTGGGCACCATCCCGCGGGAAGACCTCGAAATCCGCCATCCGATCGCCGTCTTTGTAGAAGACGGTCTGCCAGATCTCGTTCGAGTTGCGCCAGGTGCAGACGATCAGGAAATAGAAATCATTTCCGCAGCGGTGGAGCACCACGCAGCCCAGCCCGCGAGCTTCCAGCGGGTTTTTCGTGAGCTTGGCCTGCGCGAGGCGCGACAGCTCCTCGGGAATCGGGCGATCCTCCAGATGGAGCCCGTACCACTTGAGCAGCGCTCCCGGGAGCTCGAGCGGCTCGCCCGGCGTGACGCGCTTGGGGTAGTGCCGGTACCCTGCGTCGACACCCAGATCGCTTTCGAGGAGCTGGGCGAGATGGGTAGTCTGTCGGAGCATTTCCGTTGTCCTCCCTACTTGAATGCAGCTCGAGTCCGCTTCCGCTCACTTCGATCGTTGCAGCCAGATCACCTGACTGCTCCGGTCTTCCGAGTGAGCCTTTCGCAGCAGATCATCGAGCGCCTTCACCAAAGCACCCACGGTTGTTGTCTTGCCTCTCGGGAAGGTCCGGTTGCTCGCCAGTACCAATCCCCAATGCGCCAAGTGCCGGCCTCGGTACTCGGCATCCAACATCATGTAGTCCACGACATTCTCCGTCAGCACAGCGCTATTCCGGCGTTGCGCTTCGGCGAACAGGTCCGGGTCGGTCATCCCTCGGAGGTGCGCTTCTTCCTGGACCGATACTGCATCGTGCCCCCGTTCCCGCAGTTGTTCGGCGATACTCGGCGGGTAGTGCTCGTCGATGAGCAACTTCAACGAAGCATTTCCTGCCGTCGCCGAGACAATTCCTCCACCTCGATCGCCTGGGCGTCGACCCTCGCCAGCCAAGCGTCGATCTCGGCCGGGTAGTCCGCGTAGTACTCCACGGCGATTCGAACCTGGGCGGCTGAGAGACCAAGCCAACTCGCCGCTTCCGCGATTGCCCCGTCGCCGCGCGTCTCCACGTTCCGAACCACTCTGACCACCTCCCAAACGTCGGGGCCCCCCGCCAACCCGGGTCGGCGTCCTGCCGGGCCGGGCCGGAACACGATGCCGGAGTGGCGGTCCATCCGAAGTCCCTCCTCGATGTACCGTTGCATGAGAGCCGAGCGGGTCTCCCCGCGGGCCTCAGCGGTCGCTTCCAGTTGTTCCCGGGTTTCGTCGGGCATCCGAATCGAGAGCATGGCTGTTCTGAGCATCCTCTAGTCTCCGTATCACAACGTATTGCATCGTACCACGAGCGCTGGGCCTCTCGCCGCTTACACGGTGCTGCGGCCTACTTCCCCGACAACAGCGCCAGCAGCACCAACGCAAGCAGCACCAACCCGGCGACCACCAAAACTCTCCAGAGGCTCACCGGTGCGCTCCCTTCGATCTTGCCCGTCTGGCCGTTGACCAGGAACCGGTAGCTGCGGGTCCGGTATGTGTAGGCCAGGATCCAGACCGGCACCAGCACCGGCCAGGCTTCGATCTTGGTGTAGAGAGGATTGACCTTCACGTTGCGGCGGCGGCCCGGGATCTTGGGTCCGCTGTCGGCGCGCACCATCTTTTCGAGCTGTGCGAGCGCCTGGGGGCGGGCCCGCTTGCGGGTGACCGAGAACGCCTCGGAGGGCACGTCGCGCACCAGCTCCGGCGCCCAGGGGGCGGCCTGGGTCAGGTCCCACTCCCCGAGCTTGCCGGTCTCGTACGAGGTGAGCGCTCCCGAGGCGGGGACGAGCAGGTGCTCGTACCACGTCTCGTGCTCGCCGAAGCGGGGAGCCCACTCGGACCTGGCGCCCTGCGGCGTGGCATCCGAGTCCGCCGTCCAGTAGAAATGGCAATCGGCGGAGAAGGACCAGTACGGCAGATAGACGCCGCGCACCTCGGTGACCGTCGAGGCTCTGCGCAGGTCTCCAGGCTGGTAGAAGCCGCGTCCCAGCCATTCGCGGAAGAGGGCCGAGGCGCGCGCCTGGTCGATCTGGAAGGGAATCACCCACCTGGGCGGCGGGATGCTCAGGGCCTCGCGCTCTTCCAGCTCGGTGCGCCCGCAGAAGGCACAGCACAGACCCTGGGCTTCGAGCTCCCAGGTGAGGGTCGCGCCGCAGCCGGGGCACTCGAACCGGTGGACCTCGATCCGGTCGATCTCGATCCGCTTGGCCGGCTCGTGCTCCTGATTCTTTCCGGACAAGGGTGCCTCGTGCCCGCAGCTCGGACAGAAGAGGTCTCCTTCGTCGAGAAGCTCGCGGCACTTCTCGCAGCGCGGGAAGGGGAGGGGAGGAGCTTCGGCGAGGCCGCTCATCGCAGAGAGAGGACGACGATGAGGAGGAGAAGGATCAGTACGGTGGCGACCACGGCCCCGATCTTCACCGGGCTCTTCGGGCGCGTGCCGGTGGCGGCCCGGCCGGTCTGGCCGTTCAAGACGTAGCGGTAGAGCTTCCCGCGGTAGGTGTAGGCCCCGATCCAGAACGGCAGGAGCAGGAGGTCTTCCGAGACCTGCGAGAACGTGGTGGTCCACTCGATCCCGGACTGGGTGTCGCCCGGCAGGAACGCGCGTATGCGTTCCCCCTCCGCCTCGCGGAAGGCGCTCTGGCAGGCTGCCAGGGCCTCTTCGCGGGAGACGCTGAACGGCTCGGCGAGCCAGCCGGCCAGGTACTCCGGCCGGTAGCGCCGCATCTCCAGCAGGTCGAACGGGCCGACGGCCAGCGCCTCGTCCTGCGGGAGGCCGCGCGAGCCGCTGATCAGGGTATGGAAGTGCCAGCTGTGATGGCGTCCCTGGAGCGGGTGCCACTCGGTGTGCCGGATCTGCGTCTTCTTTGACCGGGTCTTGCCCGCGACGTCGGTGTAGGTCTTCGACCGGTCGCTGTACCACCACTCGCCGATGGCGGCCTCCCACGTGCTGTCCGCCCGCATCGAAAACGTCCAGAAGGGGAGATAGATCCCCTGGAGCTTGTCCATGCGCGCGGCCTTCCGCACGTCCCTGGGCGTGAAGAAGCCCTTGTGGCACCACGGGTCGAAGACCCGGGTCGCCTGCTCCCGGCTCACCTGGAACGGAATCACGAATTCCGGCACCAGGGCGGCCAGCCCCTCGCCGCGCATCTCGGCCACATAGGTCGAGCCGCAGAAGGCGCAAGCGTAGGAGCGCGGGCCGGGCTCGCAGACCACGGTGGCGCCGCACGTCCGGCAGGAGAAGCCGGCGGTGAGGATCGAAGGACCCGGGTCGACCGGAGCCGGGACGTTCCACGCCATACCGCAGACGGTGCAGACCACGGCCCCCTCCTCGGCCGGGGAGCCGCACGACGGGCAGCGCAGAGCTGGCGAGAGCGTCTGGATTTGCCGGTCGGAGGCGGCGGTCGCGGCGCGGCGCGCGGACATGGCCGGGATTATAGGAGGGCTGGAGGAGTAGCTCTACGGCGAAGGCGCCAGGATCGCCAGCACGAGCAGCCGCTCTTCTCCCGTGTTCCGGATGCCGTGCGGCACTCCGTCGGGCGCGACCAGCATGACGCCGGCCTCCATGGGCTCTTCCCTCCCTTTGAGGAGGAAGACGCCGCGGCCGGCGAGCACGTGGTAGACCTTGTCCATGCCGGCGTGCGCGTGCAGCTTGTGCTCCTGGCCGGGCTCGAAGGCGTTCAGGCCCACCAGCAGGCGGTCGGACTGGAAGAGCGTCGCCTTGCCCATTCTTTGGGCGTCCCAGACGGCGTGCTCCTCGGGGCGAAACGAAGCAGGATGGTTCATGCCGTGAATCTACCAGTAGAATGCCCGCGGACTCACGTCGCAAGGAGACCCTCAATGCGAAGGACGACTTGGTTTTTCGGCTCCCTGGCGCTGCTCCTCGCGCTCGGCGGAGTCGCCGGCGGGACCGCGGGCGCGGCCGAGGAGGCGAAGGCGGACCCGGCGCTCGTCGAGCGCGCGCACCGCATCCTCAAGGAGGTGCCGCTCATCGACGGCCATAACGACCTCCCCTGGGAGCTGCGACAACGGGTGAGCAATCACCTCGACAAGCTCGATCTCGCGCAGGACACCAGCCACTTCGAAAAGCCCATGCACACCGATATCCCGCGCCTCAGGCAGGGAGGCATCGGCGGCCAGTTCTGGTCGGTCTACATCCCGGTCGAGATGGCGGGACCGCAGGCGGTCGGCGCAGTCATGGAGCAGATCGACGTGGTGCATCGCCTCGCCGAGCGCTATCCGGACGCGCTCGAGATCGCCACCACGGCGGACGACGTCGAGCGCATCCACAAGGCCGGCAAGGTCGCCTCGCTCATCGGCTTGGAGGGGGGGCACTCGATCGACAACTCCCTCGGCGTGCTGCGCCAGCTCTACGCGGCCGGCGCCCGCTACATGACGATCACCCACTCGAAGAACAACGACTGGGCCGATTCCAGCACCGACGCCCCCAAGCACAACGGCCTGACGCCGTTCGGCGAGGAGGTGATCCGCGAGATGAACCGCCTCGGCATGCTCGTCGACCTCTCGCACGTGTCGCCCGACACGATGAAGGACGCGATGGCGGTCTCCGAGGCGCCGGTCATCTTCTCGCACTCGTCCACCCGCGCCCTGGACGCCCATCCGCGCAACGTGCCGGACGAGGTCCTGCGCAAGCTGCCGGAGGACGGCGGCGTGGTGATGGTGACGTTCGTCCCCGGGTTCGTCTCCGAGGAGGTGCGCGGCTGGAACGCGACCAAGGACGCGGAGGAGGCGCGCTTGAAGACCCTCCATCCGGACAATCCGGACACGGTCAAGGCCGAGCTGGACGCCTGGACCAAGGCCCACCCCGGGCCGCGCGCCACGCTCTCCCAGGTGGCCGATCACATCGAGCACGTACGGCAGGTGGCTGGGATCGATCACGTCGGCATCGGCTCGGATTTTGACGGCATCCTCTCGACGCCCCTGGGGCTCGACGGCGTCGAGGACTTCCCGGATCTCCTCGCCGAGCTGCTGCGGCGCGGCTGGTCGGACGACGACGTCAAGAAGCTCGCGGGACAGAACGTGCTGCGCGTGATGCGCGAGGTGGAGAAGGTCTCCGCCCGCCTGCGCAAGGAGCGTCCCGCGTCGGACGCGACGATCGAGGAGCTGGATGGAGGAGGAAAATGAAGCCGATCACCAATCGCGAAGAGCTGCGGTCCTATCTTTGGGAGGCCTGCGAGATCGAGCAGCAGCTCATGATCCAGTACCTGTTCGCGGCGTTCACGATGAAGAAGCACCCGGACAGCTCGTGCAGCCCGGCGCAGCTCGAAGCCGTGCGGCGCTGGGGCTCGCAAGTGCTCATGGTGGCGCGCCAGGAGATGGAGCACTTGGCGCTCGCGAACGGCATTCTGACCGCCATTGCCGAGGACCCGTTCTTCGCCCGCGAAAACATTCCCCTCCAATCGCGCTACTACCTCGGCCAGGAGCTGGCCAGCCGGCGGTCCCCGAATGAAAAGGTGACGCCATGCGACATCCCCTTCGTGTTCGAGCGGTTCAACCTCGACACGATCGGCCGTTTCGTCTGCGCCGAGAGTCCCGGCTACGCAACCTTGAAGAAGGCGGGGATGCGGATTCCCGAGTGGTGCTTCGGCACCAAGAATCACAAGTGCCGTTCCACCACGCTCGCCGACTGGCTCGGTCATGCCGGGAATGGCCAGGAGAGCCTGCGCGTCGTCGGGAACGGAGCACCGCAGCGGCTGGCGCGCACGCATTTGCAGGAGCCGTTCCGCGCCGCGACTCCGGACACCGCCGAGACCCTGTCCAAGCCGCTCCATCCCGGCTCGATCCAGGAGCTTTACGACAACATCAATCAGGCCATCCACCGCATCCCGAACCTGTTCGTCGGCAATCCCAACC
This sequence comes from Thermoanaerobaculia bacterium, assembly GCA_035264905.1. GTDB lineage: Bacteria > Acidobacteriota > Thermoanaerobaculia > Multivoradales > UBA5704 > UBA5704. The sequence continues at coordinate 59,135 of DATFPH010000333.1, read as the reverse complement.
AGCAGGTCTTCGTCCCTGTCGAATATCAGATCAACGTCGTGCCGATCACCGACGTGGCCTCGGCGGACCTGGCGATCCGCCTGATCGTGGAGGAAGGGGAAGGGATCGAGGCGCCGCCGGGGTACCAGAGCCACTTCACGCGGTTCTTCGACGTGCGCGATCAGTACGTCCGCCTGCTCCAGGAGCATAAGGGTTTTGACCCGGCGCTGCCGGTGGTCACCAATCCGTCGCCGGACGTGATCTCGAAGAAGTACACGCTGCGCGTCTTCGATCTGTTCAATCACGCCTATGTGACGCTCCTCTTCCTCCTCACCTCGCTCTACCGCAACTTCTCGGCCACGGAGTCGAGCTACCCGTTCTTCAGCGCGGCTCTGCAAAACGCGGCGTTCGGACCGTTCATGACGATGATCCTGCGGCCGATCGCCGAGGTCCTGGCGCATCTCAAGGTCGGCAAGGACAGCCGCGAGACCGCGGGGCCGAGCTTCTATCTGTCGCGGGAAGACGAGATCCTCCTCTGGCCGCGGCCGCCGGCGCCGCAGACCTCCCCGGGCGAGATCGAGCCGGGCGAGCAGGTCGCTCTCGCGAAGCAGCTGGACGACATCGAGTTCTTCCTGCGGCGGCTCGATTACATCGTGGACGAGCTCGCGGCGCTCTCCACCGAGCGCAAGCTCGACAACCACCTGATCGATTCCAACCATAAAGAGTGGGCGCGGCGGCAGCTCGCTTTCGTCTCCGAGAGCGCCCAGGCCATGGCCAACAACATGCGGCGGATCTATCAGGTGGGAGAGATCCAGCAGTTCGTGGTGCAACCTTAGGAGAGCGGCGATGAGCGCAATCGACACGATCGATCAGAAGACTTTCAATGAGCGTTTCGCCAAGCTGCTCGAGCTGCAGTTCGAGGGTTTCTTCATGTGCCGGATCGCCACCGATCCCGACCCCACGAACGAGCAGCTAGGGGTCAGCGGCTACACCATGGCCCTGGTGCGGGAGTCTCCCCTCGACCAGGTCATCCGGCTCCAGGCCGACGACGACTTCGTCAAGAAGAACCTGCGCGCTCCGGCGGAGCAGATGGGCATCAAGATCGGCGTGGACGTGAAGAACGTTCAGTACGACGGCAAGCCGTACGAGCCGGGGTTCGCGGCACTGCTCGACGCACCGGTCTCCCTGGAGGGGAAGAACCCGCCGTTCGACGGCCCCATCTTCGACAGCCGGAACAACATCGTGGGCTCGGACGACAACATGATGTTCGTGGTCAACCCCTTCGATCTGGTCATCCGCGGCAAGGGGGTGACGCTCCGCGCCGTCGACTATCTGAATCCCGCCCAGCCCGACCAGAAGATCTGGCAGATCGAAGACCCGAACACGTATGTGCGGCGGCTGCCTTCACAGTTCACGTCCTCCTCGACGCAGGTGATGTCGATCCTCCGCGTCTTCGATCAGGCCACCTATTTCAACGACCGGCTCCGGTACCTGCGGAAGAGCAAGGAGATGCTGGAAGCGAAGCGCAAGCCCGGCAAGACCGACCCGGAGCTGGAGACGGAGATCCAGGAGCTCGAAAGCCGCATCTATCAGATCGACTTCTGGGGCAGCCGCTTCTACACCAAGATGGCCTTCCAGCTCACCTACGACTTCCGGGCCAACGGCCCGCAGGCCGTGCAGGACAAGAAGAACGTCCTGCGCGGCACCGCCGACACGACCCACCCCTGGCCGGTGACCTTCTGGTTCGGCGGCTGGGACGGCGACCTGCTCGTGGGCTACATGCAGGGGACGCTGGGGATTCCGTTCCTGCCGGATTAGAGGCCCTCACCCCGACCCTCCGGCACGTCTCTTGCTTTCGCCGTCAGGGGAGCGCGGGGGTCGGGGTGAGCTGCTCTTAAAGGCTCCCGCCGGAGGGAGACGAAAAATGAGCGGACGTGGCCTCTGTGCGTGGATTTTCGTTTCGATTCTGTCCTTCCCCCCCTTCATCAACGGTGCGTTCGCCGATGGCGACCGGACCGTGCTGCAACAGCTCCGGGACTGGGCCGAGGATCTCGACCTTCTCGCGACGGATCGTGAAAAAAATTTATTTTCAGGGTTGCAGGGTGATTCCGAACGGCAGATGTTCCTCCAGCAGTTCTGGCAGGCGCGCGATCCCTTTCCACAGACGAGCCGCAACGAGCTGCGCGAGGAATGGGAGAGCCGTCTCGCCGAGGTGCGCCGGCGGTGGCGCGGTCTCGGGGACGAGCGGGCGCGGGTCTTTCTGCTGAGGGGTGAGCCGACTTCCCGGTTCGAGTCCCAATGCCCGTCCGGGAGCTTGGAGGTCTGGACCTATGCGTCGGGCTTCCGCGAGAAGTACCGGACCGTCCTGGTCTTTCTTCCCAGCGAAGGCGGACCGATGCGGCTGTGGCGGCCCGGGACCCTTCCCGACCTGACCTCCATGGCGACGGAGGCATGCTCGAATCCGGAGAAGCTGGGCCAGGAAACCAAGTGGATCCGCTGGACGGGAAAGGATCAGTACGGCGCGCTGATCGAACGCGCCCTGGCCCGCCCCCGGCCGCGCGAGTGGGTCTCCACCTTCCGCACGGTCGCGCTGGACGCGGCCGACGGCGCTCCAGAGCTCCATGCGGACATGGACGTCGAGTTCGCCGGTCTGCAAAGAGACAAGGTGGTGGTCCGCGTGCTGATGCTCGTCTCGCCGCAATCCCTGCCGACCGGAATGACCTCGGGGGCCGGCCCCGAGTTCTCGATCGCCGGGCAGGTGCTGCGGGGCGGCCAGCCGTTCGAGACGTTCCTCTATCGCCTGCACTCCCGGCCGGCCGGCGGGGGCGTGCCGCTGGTCTTCGAGCGCTATCTCGAGCCGGGCGACTACGTTCTGCGCGTGCGCCTGGAGCACATGGAGAGCGGCAGCGTCCTGGTCACCGAGAGAGAGATCGAGGTGCCGCTGATGCAGAGGGCCTCGATGGAGCCGGCCGCTCCTGCGGCTCCGGAGCCTGCGGTGGAACCTGGGGTCGCGGCGGCTTCGCTGAAGACCGAGCCGGCTCCCGTGCCGGAGCCGGCTCCCTCCGGAGGGATCGCTCTTGCCGAGGCGGACGCGGCGCTGTCGGGACAGCGGACGGGGCTGCGCCTCGTCGCGCCGTCCGGATCGCTGCTGATCGGCCATGTGCGCTTCCCGGTGCGGGTGGACCAGGCGCCGGACGCGCCGCCGGCCGAGCGCATCGAGCGCGTCGCCTTTACCCTCGACGGCAAACCCCTGATGACCCGCAACCACCCGCCGTTCGATCTGACCCTCGACCTCGGCACGGTGCCGCGCCCGCGGAAGCTCCGGGTGGAGGGGCTCGACGGCACGGGCGCGGTGGTGGCGCGCGACGAGCTGCTGGTCAATGCCGGCGCGCAGGACTTCCGGATCCGTCTCCTGGAGCCCCGGCCGGGCCGGCCGTACCGGCAGAGCGTGCGCGTCCTGGCCGACGTGACGCCGCCGATGGGAGCGAGCGTCGAGCGCGTCGAGCTCTGGTTCGGGGAAGACCGCATCGCGACCCTCTACCAGCCCCCCTACTCACTGCCCTTCGTCCTGCCAGAGGAGGGGGAGACCGGCTATTTGCGCGCCGTGGCCTACCTGGCCGGAGGAGGATCGTCCGAGGACGTGGTCTTCATCAACACCCCCGCCGAGCCGGACAAGCTGGATGTCCACATGGTCGAGCTCTACGCGACTGTGCTGGACCACCAGGGAAAGCCGTTGACCACCGCGCTGGACCCGGCCTCCTTCGTCGTGCTGGAAGACGGAGCCCGCCAGCAGATCCGCCAGGTCGAACAGGTCGCGGACACTCCGGTGCGGCTGGTGACCCTGATCGATAGCTCGGCCTCCATGGTGCCGCAGATGGGGCAGACGCGAAAGGCGGCGTTGGATTTCCTACACAGCCTGCTCCGCCCGCACGACCAAGCGGCGGTGATCGCCTTCAACCGCACGCCGCAGGTCACCGTCCCGCTGACCAGCGACCTCGGCCAGCTGGACGAGGGGCTCCAGGAAATCCTTGCCGAAAGCGATACCGCCCTCTATGACAGCCTGGTGTACTCGCTCCTCTACCTGACCAAATCGAGCGGCCAGCGCGCCGTGCTGCTCCTTTCCGACGGCCAGGACCGCGTCAGCCGGCTCGGCTTCGAGCAGACCCTGGAAGTCGCGCAGAGGACCGGCATCGCCGTCTACGCCATCGGCCTCGGCCTGGAAGGTGGAGCGAAAGGAGAAGACGCCCAGAGGCTCCACCGGCTGGCCGCCGTGACTGGAGGAAGAAGCTTCTTCGCCAAAGACGCCTCGGAGCTCGCCGGAGTCTACGGACAGATCGAAAAAGACCTCCGCGCCCAATACCGCATCGCCTACCAGTCCTCGCACACCGGGACCGACGGAGCGTTCCGGACGGTCCAGGTGCAGATGGCGAAGGAGGGCGGCTTGGAGGCTCGGACGATCAGCGGGTATTACCCCTAGGGGCCCTCACCCCCTACGCCCCCACATGCACCAGCACGTTCCGCTGGCTCCGGTGCTTCCGGTGCTCCCAGACGTAGATCCCCTGCCAGGTGCCGAGCCCGAGCTTGCCGTCGAGGATCGGAATCCCGAGCGACGTGGCGGTCAGGGCCGCCTTGATGTGCGAGGGCATGTCGTCCGGCCCTTCCGCCGTATGGGTGTACAGCGGGTCCTTCTCGGGAACCAGGCGGTTCAGCCAGCGCTCCAGGTCGTGCTGCGCCGAGGGATCGGCGTTCTCCTGGATCGTCAGGCTGGCCGAGGTGTGCTGGAGAAAGACGGTGCAGAGCCCCTCCTGCACCCCGCTCTCGCGCACCACCTCGGCCACCTCGCGGGTGATCTCGTGAAGGCCCTGGCCTTGGATCGGGAAGGTGAGACGGCGCACCATCAGGGGAGAGACGATACCACCCCCTCACGCCTACTTCGACCCGAGCACGAAGGCGTTGCCGTCGGGGTCCTTGAAGATCACATACGACCCCCACTCCTGGGACTTCGGCGGGCCGGAGAGCTCGACGCCGCGCTCCGAGAGCTCCTTGTAGCTCGCGTTGACGTCGTCGGTCACGAAGCTGATGCCCTGGAAGGAGCCGATGCGGTCCTCGTGCCCGTCGGCCGTGAAGAGGACCAGATGGGTCTCGGCGCCGGGGATGCGCAGCTCGATCCACCGCTGCTTGTCGTCGAACGGCTGGTCCGTGAACACGGTGAAGCCGAGCTTCTCTGTATAGAATGCGAGGGCGCGATCCTGGTCCGTCACCGGAATCGAGGCGAACTTGATTCCCTTGATCATCGGTCTCTCCTTTGTCATCGGTTTGCGGATCTCCGTCACCTCGGAGAGTCTCGATCCAGGAGCCGGGAGCGTCAAGATCCGAAATCTCTGCTATGGCAACCAATGCCATAGGGACCGGCATGAAGACCCTCGAGTTGGACGCGTACGTCATCGACACCCTGATGCTCGACCTTGTCGGGCACGACCGGCAGCCGTCGGCGTACCTGGTCTATCTGTACCTGTGGCGGCAGACGGACGGCGCCCAGCGGGTGAGCGACCCGCTCAGCCTGCGGATGCTGGCCGATAGCACCGGCCTCTCCAAGCGGGCCATCCAGGAGGCGATCGGAAGACTGGAGAAGCGGCGGCTGGTGGTGGTCCACCGCACGCATCCGCTGGCGGTGCCTGCGTTTGAGGTGCTGTGCCCCTGGCGGCGGGAGTGATCCTGCTCAGGTCCCGAATGGGACCTTGTGGTAGATCACGGCCAAGGCCAGCTCGCACCCGATCGAAGGGAACGAGACTTGGCCGTCAGACATGCACAACCTCCTTGGACCCAAGAATACGGGCCGGTCTGGAGGGAGTCAAACAGGTCCGACGTGAACCGGGCGGCAGCGTCCTGCTACCATTGTCCCCGTGCTGAGAGTTGCCTTGCGCCGTGGTCTCCGTGCCGCCCTCTACCTTATTTATATAGCTTGCGCAGCCGCCCCTGCCCTGGCCGCCCCGTCCGCGGCGGCGCCCCGGTTGCCGGTCGAGTCGTTCGAGCTGGAGAACGGGATGCGGTTCCTGCTGGTGCGCCGGCCGGGAGCTCCGCTGGTGGCGGCGGGGTGGGTGGTGCGCACCGGGTCGGGGGACGAGCAGCCGGGGGTGACCGGGATCAGCCACCTGCTGGAGCACCTGATGTTCCATGGGAGCCAGAAGATCGGCACCCGGACTCCGGACCGCGAGGGCGTGCTCATGGCGCGCCAGGATGAGCTCGCGGACCGACTCGTCACACTCCGCGGCCAGCCTCCTTCAGCCGGCCGCGATGCGGAGATGGCCGACCTCCAGCGCCGCCTGGAGAAGCTCATCGCCGACCAGCGGCCTCTCATGGTGCGCGGCGAGCTCTCCCGCATCTACCGGGACGAGGGCGCGGTTGGAGTCCAGGCTCTCACGTACCGCGATTACACGGTCTACTACGGCCAGATTCCCACCAACAAGCTGTCGCTGTGGTTTTGGCTGGAGTCGGACCGGCTGCTCTCCCCAGTCTTCCGCGAGTTCTATCTCGAAGGGAGCGTCGTGGAGGAGGAGCGGCGGCAGCGGTTGGAATCCACGCCGACCGGCAAGGCGGTCGAGAAGCTCGCCGCGGCGTTCTGGGAGGGGCACCCCTATGCCTGGCCGACGCTCGGCCGGACCGAGGATCTGGCGGTGTTGCGGCGCTCGCAAACCGAGGCCTGGTTCCTGGAGCACTACCGGCCGGACCAGGTCATCGCGGCTCTCGTCGGTGACTTCGACCCCGAGCAGGTGAAGGTCCTCGCCCGCGCCTACTTCGGCCGCCTGCGCCGCCCGGGCGCGCCGCCCCCAGGTCTTATCTCACCGCCTTCGGCTCTTACCTCGGCTCCCGCCCCTGCGGCAGTGCCGACGGGGGAGCGGCGCCTCACCGAGAGCTGTGAGTGCACCCCCCAGTCGCGGGTGCTCTATCACACCCCGGGGTTCGGGCATCCGGACACCTATGTGCTCGACGTGCTGGCCGGCGTTCTCAATGGCCGCACCGGACGCCTCTTCCGCTCCCTGGTGCTCGGCCAGGGGATCGCCTTCGCCGCCTATGCCGAGCACGACGCCGCCCGCCGGGGCGGATCGTTCTCCGTGGTCCTCGAATCCAAAGGGGAGACCACGCCGGAGGCGCTCGTCGCCTCCTGGGATGCGGAGGTCGACCGGCTGCGGCGCGAGCCGGTCTCGGAGCGCGAGCTCCAGAAGGTGAAGAACCAGATCCTCACCGAATCGTGGCGCGGTTTGAGCGATCCCTTGGCTCTGGCCCTTCGCCTGCTCGCCGCGGAGGCGCTCGGCGACTGGCGTGAGCTCGACCGCTGGCCCGAAGCGACCCTGGCGGTCACGCCCGCCGATCTGCAGCGGGTGGTGAGCACCTGGCTCGATCCGCAGAAGCGGACCGTGGGGGTGTTTGTGCGGGGGCGGGGATGAGGTTTCGCTGCGTCCTTGGTGTCCTTGCTGTCCTTGGAGTCCATTCTCCTCTCGCCGCCGCTCCGCCGGCTGCCGTGCCGATCCCCGACCGGCCCGAGCAGCTCCGCTTCGCCGACCTGACCTTCGAGGTCCCGAACGCCGACGGGCTCCGCCATGTGTTGAGCAACGGGGTTCCGGTCTACGTCGTGGAGGACCACACGCTTCCTCTGGTCGACATCGTCGTGGCGGTGCGCAGCGGCGACTGGATCGATCCGCCGGAGCGGGCGGGGCGGGCCTCGTTCACCGCCGCCCTGGTGCGGCGCGGCGGCACGGCTTCGCGGCCTCCGGACGCTTTCGACGAGCAGGTCGATTTCCTCGGGGCCGATATCGAGAGCCTGGCGAACGTCACCCGGAGCGGCGCGACGCTCAACGTCTCCAGCCAGTCGCTCGGGGAAGGGCTCGGCCTGTTCTGCGAGATGATCCGCGCGCCGCGCTTCGACGCGGGCCGCGTGGCGGTCGCCCGCGACAACCTCCGCGAGAGCCTCGGCCGGCGGACTGACAATCCTCTGGAGGTGCTGGGCCGGGAATGGGGGAGGCTCCTGTACGGAGCGGATCACCCCCGGGTCCGCGAGGTGAGCCCGCGCCATCTCGAGAGCCTCACCCCGGCCGAGCTGACCGCCTTCCATCGCGCCACCTGGCGTCCGGACACCATGGTCGTGGCCGTGTCGGGTGACGTGGCCACCGCGGACGTGTTGGCCCGTCTGGAGACGTGTTTCGCCGGTTGGCCGTCGCCCTCCGGGCCGCCTCCTGCTTGGCCCCCCCAGGCGCTGGCGGCCGGCACGCCGCGCCCCGGCCTCTACTATGTGGAGCGGGACATCCCGCAGGCGAAGATCATCCTGGGGCACCTCGGTGGGCAACGCCGCGGGTGGGATGATCCGGACGAGCCGGCCCTGGAGGTGATGAACCGGGCTCTGGGAGGGCGTCTCCTGCGGAAGCTGCGCGGCGAGCTGGGGCTCGTCTACCGGGTGGATTCGACCTTCGAGGTCGACCTCGGAGTGCTGGGGCTCTTCCAGGTCTTCCTGGAGACGGAGAACGCCTCGGCGGCGCGGGCCATCCAGGTGGCGATCGCCGAGGTCCGGCGCCTGCGCGAGGAGCCGGTGTCCGGGCCGGAGCTGGACTTCGCCCGCAAAGCGCTGATCGACGGTTTCCCTCTCCTCTTCGACACTCCCGCCGAAATCGCCGGCACCTTCGCCGAGGACGAGTACCTGGGCCGGCCCCATGCCTATTGGCCGACCTACCGCGACCGCATCCGCCGCGTCACCCCCGAGCAGGTCCAGCGCGTGGCGCAGCGCTATCTCCAGCCCGACAAGATGGTGGTGGTCGTGGTGGGGAAGTGGGCCGACATCGCGAGCGGCGCCGCCGCGGCGCGGATCAAGCCGGAGTCGCTGGTGCGGGGGCCGGTGATGCGGCTGCCGGAGCGGGATCCGGTGACGCTGGAGGTGCGGGGCTCCGGCACGCCTCCTGCAACGAAACCGTGACAACCGAAAGTCCCGGGAAGTCGGTCCGGTGACGTCGGCGCAGGACGGGAGGGCAATGCCGCCCTCGCGGCGGGGGGGAGATCCGATGCGTCAGGAGATGCCGCGGGTCGTCCGCCGGGCCGGGCCGTTCGGCTGCGCGCTCACGGTGGATGTCGAGGAGTGGTACCACACCTGCCTAGTCCCGGGATTTGTGCGGCCGGAGATGCGGCCCGATCTGCCGCAGGAGCTGGACCGGCTGATTCCCGAGATGCTGGAGATGCTCGCCGCCGCCGACCGGACGGCGACGTTCTTCGTGCTCGGCGAGGTGGCGGCCCGGCTGCCGCGGCTCGTGCGCGCGATCGCCGCCGCCGGCCATGAGGTCGGCAGCCATGGCTATCTGCACCTGCGCGCCACCGAGCGGATGCCCGAGGATTTTCTGCGCGACATCCGGCGCTCGAAGGCGGTGCTCGAAGACGTGATCGGGGAGCCGGTCCGCGGCTTCCGGGCCCCCGAGTGGTCGCTGCGCTGCCTGGCGAGCCCGCGCCTCCCGCTCGTCGCCGAAGCGGGCTTCCTGTATGACAGCTCGCTCGCCCCCTGCGCGTTTTCGGGCCGTCCGGGCAATCCGCGGTTCATCTCTCTCCTGGAGTGGAGCGGTCCTCCGGCGCGCGAGATCGTGGAGCTGCCGCCTCTCACCTTCGCCGGCCCCTTGCGGCTGCCCGCGGGAAGCTGGACGGGGCGGCTGGTCCGTCCGGCGCGGCTGGTCCGCGCGGCGCAGGCGCATCTCGACGCGGCCGGGTTGCCGGTCGCGGTGGTCCACCCCTGGGAGATCACCGGGCGTCCGACGCCGGGGCGGCTCACCGGGCTCGCCCGCTTCGTCCACGAGACCGGGCGGGACGGCTTCGACGTGCGCTTCCGCGAGCTGCTCGGCGCGCTCCCCTGGACCTCGATCCGCGAGGCGGGAGCCCTGGCCCCGGCCACCGAGCGAGCGGCCGGCCTGGAGACCGGATTCCCCGCGGCGCTTCCGGTGGGTTGATAACTGGAAGGATCTGTTCCCCTCTCCCGCTCCGCGGGGGAGGGGCCAGGGGTGGGGGTTTCGTATATTCTCTGCCCGGGATTGCAGTTGGGGGTGGGAGCTTGGTGCGAAAGGGGGGACTCGAACCCCCACGGCCTTGCGACCACAAGATCCTGAATCTTGCGCGTCTACCAATTCCGCCACTTTCGCAGCGGGGTGCATTGTAGGGAGGAAGCTACCTGATGTCAATGATTTTGCCGGGGGCCGAGGGGCCCCTGCGGGAACAGGTTTTCAGCCTGATCGATAGGACGGGACGCAACGGCCTGGAGCTCCAGGACCTTGCCGAACAGATGCGGGGCGTGCCGCCCGCCGAGATCGAGGGCGCCCTGCGCGGCCTCGAAGCACGCGGCCGCGCGGTGGAGGTCGAGGGGGTCTGGTATGCAGCGGAGAAGACACCCTGGGCAACGGGGATCGTGGACGTGCTGGAGACCGGCGACGCGCTCCTGAAGCCTGGCCAGCGTGAAGAGGCCGACCACTTCATCCGCAGCCGCTCGCTGAACGGGGCGTTGAGCGGCGACCTGGTCCTGGTCAAGCGCCTGGGCCGCAAGGCCAAGGCCGGCGACTGGAAGCTCCCCGAGGGCCACGTCCTCAAGATCCTCTCCACGCGGGCCGACACGCTCGTCGGGACGCTGGAGACCGACGAGGACGGCCGCCGCTGGCTCATCCCCTATGACCCGAAGATGTCGATCGAGCTGGAGGTCCGCGGCGCGGACGACGTCCTGGAAGATCACTTCGTGGTCGTCCGCGTCGAGCGCGGGAAGCGTCCGATCGGGCACGTGATCGAGGACCTCGGCCATCCCGACACGCCGGGCGCCGACGTGCGGGTCATCCTCCGCCACTATCAGATTCCGGACGAGTTCCCGCCGATCGTGCTCCAGGCGGCGGCGGCGTTCCCTCCGGACCCGCGGCCCGAGGATTGGGAGGGGCGCGAGGACCTGCGCGGGCGCGTGGTCATCACCATCGACGGCGCCAGCGCGCGCGACTTCGACGACGCGGTTTCGATCGAGCGCCTGCCCGACGGCAACTTCCGCCTGGGCGTCCACATCGCGGACGTGGCGAGTTACGTCAAGGAGGGGAGAGACCTCGACTCGGAGGCCTACCGCCGGGGCACCAGCGTGTACTACCCGGACCGGGCCATCCCGATGCTCCCCGAGGCGCTGTCGAACGGGCTCTGCTCGCTGCGTCCGGGCGTGCCGCGGCTGACCCTCTCCGCCTTCCTGGACATCGACCGCGCCGGCAAGATCCAGAGCCGCCGGTTCGCCGAGACCGTGATCCAGAGCGCCCGCCGTATGACCTATGACGAGGTGCGGCGCGTCCTGGAGGAGCCGAGGCCCGACGACGCGGCCGAATACGGCGACGTTCTGCCCGTGCTGCGGGAGATGCACGTGCTGATGAGCATCCTCCATCACGCGCGGATGAAGCGCGGCTCGATCGACTTCGACCTGCCGGAAGGAAACGTCGAGCTGGACACCGAGGGCACGGTGGTCGGAGTGACGCCGGCGCAGCGGCACGTGGCGCACCGGATCATCGAGGAGTTCATGCTAGCGGCCAACGAAGCGGTGGCCTATGAGCTGGAGACGACGCAGATCCCGGCGCTCTACCGGGTGCACGACGCGCCCAGCCCGGACCGCCTGGCCGAGTTGCGCGAGGTGCTGCGCCCGCTGGGGCTGGAGGTGAAGGGGAACCTCGACGTGGTCCATCCCACGGTGCTCCAGGCGGTGGTGACGCAGGCGCAGGGGACGTCCTTCGAGGCCTTCGTCTCCTCGGTCGTCCTGCGCACCATGCAGCGGGCGCTCTACAGCCCGGAATGCCGGGGGCACTACGCCCTGGCCTCGCGCTGGTACACGCACTTCACCTCGCCGATCCGGCGCTATCCGGACCTGGTGGTGCACCGGGCGCTCAAGGCGCTGCTCAAGGGGCAGGGGCTGGAGGCATGGTTCCAGATCGCCGACCGGCTGCCGGAGATGGGGGAGCACACGAGCACGACGGAGCGGCGGGCGGAGCAGTCGGAGCGCGATCTCCTGCAATGGAAGAAGGTCCGCTTCCTGGCCGGCCGCGTGGGCGAGCGCTTCACCGGCCGCGTCACCGGCGTCCAGCCCTTCGGCCTCTTCGTCCAGCTCGACGGCTATTTTGTCGACGGGATGGTGCCGGTCCGTACGATGGCGGACGACTACTACGTCTACGAAGCCGATTCCCACCGCCTCGTCGGGCAGAACAACGGCCGGGTCTTCCAGTTGGCCGATGCGGTCGAGGTGGACCTGACGGGTGTCTCGCTGCGGCACCGCGGCCTGGATCTGAAGATCGCGGGGATGCCGGAGCCGATGGTGCGCGAGCTGCGGGAGCGGCGGCGGTAGAAGGAAGGACGGCAAGGGCATCAAGGACCGCAAGGACGGCGCAGGCGGGCCTGTGTCCCTGGCGTCCTTGCGGTCCTTGGAGTCCTTGCGGCTACAATCCCCGCCATGGCGCTCACCCCTACCGTCGCCGTCGTCGGCCGGCCCAACGTCGGCAAGTCGACTCTCTTCAACCGCCTGGTCGGCAAGCGCAAGGCCATCGTGCACGACATGCCGGGAGTCACGCGCGACCGCATCACCGGGATGGCCGAGATTGCCGACGGACGGCAGATCCAGGTCGTCGACACCGGCGGCCTGCCGCTCGGCGACGACCCGCTGGGCCTGTCGCAGCAGGTCTTCCTGGCGATCGAGGAGAGCGATCTGCTCCTCTTCCTGGTCGACGGCAAACAGGGGCTCAGCACCGCGGACGAAGCGGTCTGGGAGAAGCTGCGGCGCTATCACAAGCCGGTCATCCTGGTGGTCAACAAGGCGGACACGCGCGAGGCGCGCGATCGCTTCACGGAGTTCTACAGCCTGGGGATCGACCAGCAGCTCCTCATCTCGGCCGAGCACGGCACCGGCATCGAGGACCTCCGCGAGGCCCTGAACCTCGCCCTGCCCGAGATCCCCGAGTTCGTCCAGTCCGACGCGCCCGCGGTGGCGATCGTCGGGCGGCCGAACGTCGGCAAGTCGTCCCTCCTCAACAAGATCTCCGGACAGCTGCGCTCCCTCGTCTCGCCCGTGGCCGGCACCACCCGCGACCCGGTCGACACCCTCGTCGAGCGCGGCGACAAGTCGTATCTGCTGATCGACACGGCGGGCATCCGGCGGCGCAGCCAGATGACGGGCCAGCCCGAGGAGCTGGCGGTGATGATGGCCCGCCGCCAGATCGAGCGCGCCCAGGTGGCGGTCCTCGTCATCGACGCCTCGCAGGGCGTCACCAGCGGCGACCTGGCGATCGCGGGGACGATCTGGGAGCTCGGCCGCGCCGCCGTTGTCGTGATGAACAAGTGGGACCTTCTCGACGAGGAGTCTCGCGAGCGGCTGGAGAAGAGCGCGGTCCGCCTCGACGAGCTGCTGTCCCATCCGGCGCGGGTCAACGCCTCGGCCTTGAGCGGGCGCGGGATCGAGAAGCTCTGGGGGCCGATCGACACGACGCTCGACGCCTACAACCTCAAGCTGTCCACCGGGCAGCTCAACCGCATCTTCGAGGCGGCCATCAAGCGGGTCGCGCCGCCGTCGCTCAGCGGCGCCCATTGGAAGCTCTACTACACGACCCAGGTTTCAACGGCTCCGCCCACCTTCATGCTCTTCGCGAACCGGCTCCTGCCGCGCAATCACCACTACCGGCGCTATCTGGAGAACCGCATGCGGGAAGAGCTGAACCTGCCGGGCGTGCCGGTCCGGCTGGTGATCCGCAAGCGGACCGAATAGGAGTTTCAGGATGACGTATCGCGTTCTGCGGACCGCCCTGCTCTGCGCGGTCGTCCTCACCGGCTGCGCGCGCGAGGAGGCGGACGAGAAGAAGGCGGGGAAGAAGCCCCGCGAGTTCACGACGGCCGAGGTCATGGAGCAGGCCGCCAAGGCGAAGTATCAACCGCCGGCGGACGGCCGGCTCACGGAGACGCAGGTCCGGATGTACCTGGGGGTCAAGCGCCTGGCGCGCAAGATCCGCGCGGCGGAGCCGGCGGCGGCGGGGCCGCAGGAGCCGGCCGCCACCACGGACCTGCGGGCGGCGCTGGAGCTCGGCTACAACCCGAAGGAGCTGAGCTGGATCCAGGGGCGGGTGCAGGAGGCGTGGATCGCCTTGCGCGGCCAGGAGCTGGACCGCAAGATCGCGGAGTCCCGGAACCAGATGATCCAGGACCTGGAGACGCAGTTGAAGAGCGCGACGGATCCGCGCCAGAAGACGGAGCTCGAAAAGCAGATCGCGGAGATCCGCGCGGCGGCGCCGCTGCCGACCACGGCGCCTCCGGCCGTGGACCACAACACCGCGCTGATCCAACGGTACGAATCGGAAGTGGCGCAGGCGTTCGCCGACGAGCGGGGGCCGCAGGAGAATCGGGATGCGGGCTGAGACGGACGGACACGGCGAGCGGTGGGCGAGGCATCTGGTCTGCTCGCGGACGGGCGTCACGGCGCCGCTCGACGAGCCCGCGTTCGTCTCGCCCGCCGGAGCGCCCTGGCTGGTCGAGTACGACCTCGATCCCGAGAAAGGCGAGCGCCTGCGCCGCGCCCTCCCGGACCGGCCGTGGACGTTGTGGCGCTACCGTGAGCTGCTGCCGCTCTCCAACTTCGCGGACCGCGTCGATCTGGGCGAAGGGGGGACGCCGCTGATCCGGCTCCGCCGCCTGATTCCAGATGGAATGCCGCCGGGCGTCGAGGTCCTGATGAAGGACGAGGCGCAGAACCCCACGGGCTCGTTCAAGGCGCGGGGGCTGTCGCTCGCCGTGAACCGGGCGCGGGAGCTGGGCGCGGCGGGCGTGCAGCTCGCGAGCGCCGGCAACGCGGCTCTGGCGCTCACGGCCTATGCCGCGGCGGCCGGCCTGCGCGCGCGGGTTGCGCTGCCGTCGGACACGCCGCGCACCATCTTCGAGCGCTGCCGCGCGCATGGCGCCGAGGTGTTGGACGCGCCGGGCACGCTGGTCGACGCGGCGAAGCTCCTGGAGGCCGGAGGCGAGGGCTTCTGGGGAGTCTCGACGCTCCGCGAGCCGTACCGCGCCGAGGGGAAGAAGACCATGGGTTTGGAGCTCGCCGAGCAGCTCGGCTGGGAGCTGCCGGACTGGATCGTCTATCCGCTGGGCGGCGGCACCGGGATCGTCGGGATGCACAAGGCGTTCGACGAGCTGCGCCGCCTGGCGCTGATCGGCCCGAAGCGTCCGCGGTTCGTCATCGTCCAGATGACCGGCTGCGCGCCCATGGTCCGCGCCTTCGAGCGGGGAGAGGAGTCGGCCGCGCCCTGGGAGGAGCCGGACACGCGCGTCTGGGGTCTGCGGGTGCCGAAGGCGATCGCCGACTTCCTCGTCCTGCGCGCCGTCCGCGCCTCGGAGGGCCGCGCTCTCGCCGTCGAGGAAGCGCGCCTCCCCGAGATCACCGAACGGCTGGCCCGGCTCGAAGGCCTGCGCGTCGGACCCGAAGGGGCCGCGGCCTTCGCGGCGCTCGACGACCTGGCCGCGTCCGGAGAATTTCGTGAGGGAGAAAGAGTGGTGGTGTTTCAGACGGGGGATCCGGGGAACTATCTGTGATCTCCGACCTCCTCGCCGCGGGCGTCGCCACCGCCGCCATTGGCCTGGTCGGCACGCCCGGCGCGATCCTCTGGTCCGAAGCCGGCGGGGAAGCCCGGCCCGGCGTGCCGGCCACGCCCGAGACCCGCTTCGACTTCGCCTCGCTGGCCAAGCCCTTCATCGCGACCCTGGCCCTGGTGCTCGACGCGGACGGCACGCTGCGCTTGCGGACCCGCATCCGCGAGGTCTGGCCCGAGGCGGACCCGCGGCTGGGCCGGCAGACTCTGGAGGATCTCTTGCGCCACCGGTCCGGGCTGCAGGGATGGGCGCCGCTCTATCACCTGTGCCGGACGCGGGAGGACGTCCTCGGATTGCTCCTCGGCGGCGAGCGGCTGGGCGCTCGGGCGGAGACGTACAGCGACCTGGATTATCTCCTCTGGGGGATGACGGCGGAGCGGGTCACCGGCCTCTCTTTGGCGGATCTTCTGCGGACGCGCGTCCTCGATCCTCTCGGGCTCCAGACGGTCGAGCCGTCGCCCGGCGACCGCGCGGACGTCGCGCGGAGCCCGATGGACACGGGCAAGGAGGCGGACCTCGCGGCGCAGCAGGGGCTTGCCATCCAGCCGCTGCCGCCGCCGCCCATCGGCCGACCCCAGGACGGCAATGCCCGGTTCCTTCTGGGTATCCCGGGATTCGGCCCGCTCGTCGCGCATGCCGGGCTGTTCGGCCGGGCGCGCGATCTCCAGGCGCTCGCCGCGGAATGGCTGGCTCCAGGGAGATTGTTGGAACCCGTACGGGTCACAGCCGCCTTGTCCGGCGGGAGGTCGTACGCCCTGGGGTGGCGGCGGCGGACCCTGCGCGGGAGCGCCGGGCCGGCTCTCCCGCCCTCGTCGGTCGGCCACACCGGTTTCGCAGGCAACAGTCTCTGGCTCGATCGGGAGCGGCGGAGGATCTACGTCCTCCTCACCACCCGGATCGATCCGCGATCCGACATCAACCGCTGGCGCCGCCGTTTCCATGCGTGGGCGGCTCGGAAAACTTGAAATAGACTTCGCTACGGAGGCACGGACTGAATATGGACGCTCGGGATCTGGTCTTCATCGACGGGGTGCGCACCCCGATGATCGAGTACAATACCGACTTCACCGACATCTCGGCGATCGACCTGGCGGCGCATGCCGCGCGCGCCCTCCTGGAGCGCACCGGCATCCAGGGCCATGAGATCGACCACACTATCGTGGGCAACGCTCTGCAGACCTCGCCGGACGCCATCTACGGCGCCCGCCACGTGGCCTTGAAGGCCGGTGTGCCCCAGGAGGTGCCAGCCCTGACCGTCAACCGGCTGTGCGGCTCGGGCATCCAGTCGGTCATCTCCGGCGCCCAGGCGATCCTCACCGGCGACGCCACCACCTGTCTGGTGGGTGGCATGGAGAACATGTCGCAGACGCCGCACGTGATCTGGGGAGCGCGCAAGGGCTTCAAGCTCGGCCAGGGGCAGCTCCAGGACCTTCTGATGGTCGCCCTGCTCGACACCTACTGCGGCCTCTACATGGCGCAGACCTCCAACAACCTGGCCAAGGACTTCGGGATCAGCCGCCAGGAGCAGGACGAATTCGCCCTGATGTCGCAGCAGCGCGCGGCCGCGGCCTGGGACGCCTGCCGGCTCTCCGAGGAGGTCGTCCCGGTCGAGGTGGGGAAGGGCAAGCGCGCGAAGAAGATCGAGAAGGACAGCCATCTGCGCCCCGAGACCACGATGGACGACCTGGCGGCCCTGCCGACCGCCTTCGACAAGGACGGCTTCGTGACCGCGGGCAACGCCTCCGGGATCGTCGACGGCGCGGCCATGACCATCCTGAGCACGGCCGCCCGGGCGCAGGAGAAGGGTTGGAAGCCGCTCGGCCGCCTCGTCTCCTGGTCGGTCGTCGGGGTCGATCCGTCGCGCATGGGCATCGGTCCGGCGCCGGCGATCCGGGCGGCTCTCCAGAAGGCGGGCATGGAGCTCGGGGACCTCGACCTGATCGAGATCAACGAGGCGTTCGCCGGGCAGATCCTGGCGGTCATCCGCGACCTCGATCTCGACGTAGATAAGTTGAACGTCAATGGTGGCGCCATCGCTCTGGGCCACCCGCTGGGCGCCTCGGGCACGCGCATCCTGATCACGCTGATGCGTGAGCTGCGGCGTCGCGGCGGCGGCCGGGGCGTTGCGTCGGCCTGCATCGGAGGCGGCCAGGGGATCGCCATGGTCGTCGAAGTGGACGCTGCTTGATCGATCTGCACGGCTTTCGGGTCCTCGTGACGGGGGGCAGCCGCGGCATCGGCGCCGCGTGCTGCCGCCTGTTCGCGCGGACCGGAGCGGCCGTGATGGTCCAGTACATGGCGAGCGGCGCCCGGGCGCGCGACGTGCTCGACGAGCTGCGGAAGATCTCCGGCGAGGCGCACCGGAAGATCCGGTGCGACGTCACGGACGTGGACCAGATCGAGAAGCTCTTCGCTCACGTCCGCTCCGAGTGGGGAGCGCTCGACTGCCTGGTCAACAACGCCGGAGTCTGGATCCATGATCCGCTGATCCGGCTCGACAAGACGAAGCTGGATGCCACCCTGGCGGTCAACGTGGTGGGGCCGTTCCTCTGCTCGCGCGACGCGGTCCCGCTCCTGGAGCGCTCGAAGAACGGCAGCATCATCAACGTCAGCTCGACCGCGGGGCAGCGGGGCGAGGCGTTTTACAGCCCCTACGCGGCGAGCAAAGGAGCGATCATCTCCGCCACGAAGTCGTGGTCGACCGAGCTGGCTCCGAAGATCCGGGTCAACGCCGTGGCTCCTGGCTGGGTGGACACCGACATGACGGCCGAAGCGCTGTCCGGCGAGAAGCGGAAAGAAGTGATCTCCTCGATCCCCCTTCAGCGCATCGCCACGCCGGAGGACATCGCCGCACCGGTGGTCTTCCTCGCATCGCCGCTCGCCCGGCACATCACGGGTGAGATCCTGAACGTCAATGGCGGCAGTGTTCTGGTAGGCTAGACGAGCCGTTCTGACAAGAGGCGCGCCGTGCGGGAGATCCTCGCGAAGAGCGTCTGGCTCCAGATCCTCGTCTTGGCGACCGCGTACGCGGTCGTGGGGAAGCTCAGTCTTTTCCTGGCCATTACCCCGGTCCTCTTCGGAACGATCTGGCCGCCGGCTGGCATCGCTCTGGCCGCGATCCTGCTCGGCGGCCGCCGCCTCTGGCCCGGCGTCTGGCTGGGCTCCATCGCGACCGTCGCCCTGACCGCTCCTCTGGAGACCGGCGATCCCGGAGCCTTCCTGCAGTGGGCCGTCATCACCGCGGTTCTCGCGGCCGGGGCGACTCTGCAGGCGATCTTTTCGGCGGCCCTCGTCCGCCGCTTCACCCGCGACCGCAACCCGCTGGATCGCCAGCGCGACGTTCTGTCTCTTCTGTTCTGGGGTGGGCTCGCCGGTTCCTGGGTGAGCGCGACGTGGGGGACGGCGATCCAGTACCTCACGTCGCACCTCGACACCAGCCTCATTCTGTTCTCCTGGGGGACCTGGTGGGTGGGGGACGCCATCGGCACCCTGATCGCCGCTCCGGTGGTTCTGCTCTGGGCCGAGCGCCGGCCGGCGTGGCTGCGCCGGCGGCTCTCGGTGACCCTGCCCCTGGCCGCGACCTTCGCCCTCTCGATCATCCTGTTCGCCTACGCGAGCCGCCGCGAGGAGGAGGCTCTGCGCTCGGCGTTCATGGAGCGGGCGCAGGCGCTGGGCTCGGCGGTCCGGGCGAGCTGCGAAGATCACCTAGATGCCCTGCACTCCGTCAGTCTGGTGCTCGGAATGCTCCCTAGCATCGGCCCTCGCGACTTCCACACGATCGTCGCCGGGGAGCTGGCCCACCGTCCCAGTATCCAGGCCCTCTCCTGGAACCCGCGGATCAGCCGTGACCAGCGCGCCGCGATCGAAGCGGGGCGCCTCGGTCCGGCCGGGTTCCGGATCACCGAGCGCGATGCGCAGGGGAAGCTGCTGCCGGCAGCCCAGCGGGAAGAGCACGTACCGGTCCTCTATATCGAGCCTCTGGAGGGCAATCGGAAGGCCCTCGGGTTCGACGTCGCGTCGGAGCCCGTCCGCCGCGAGGCTCTGGACCGGGCGCGCGATACCGGAGACGTGGCGGCCTCGGCCCGGATCCGGCTGGTCGTCGAGGACGAGGAGTCCTCCGCGGTCCTTCTCTTCTCTCCGGTGTATGCCTCGGGAATGGTGCCGGAAACCGTGGAGCAGCGCCGCAGCGATCTCCGCGGCTATGCGACGGCGGCCCTCCGCCTGAGGCGTCTCGTCACCACGTCGGTCAGCGGCCTGCGCTTCGACGGCTTGACGTTCGCTCTCGTCGACACGGAAGCGAAGGGGGACCAGCGCCTGCTCTATGCCGACCCGCTCTGGACGAGCCGGTCCGAGGCCAGGCTCCCGGAGTGGCGGGAGCGCTTTCTTATGGGTGGGCGCCGCTGGGAGGTCCACGTCGCGGCGACCCCGTTGCCTCCCGCCACACGCCGCTCGTGGCGCGCCTCGCTGGTCCTGGCGACGAGCCTGGTGTTCACCGGCCTCCTCGGAGCTTTTCTCCTGGTGGTGACCTCGCGGGCGACCCAGGTCGAGGAGCTGGTGGTGAGCCGCACGGCCGAGCTGCAACGGGAGCTCCTGGAGCACCGCCGCACCGGAGAGGTGCTGAGCGCCAGCGAAGCGCGGTACCGGGCGATCTTCGATCACATGATCGGCGGCATGATGACCTTCGACAATGAGAGCCGGATCGAATCGATCAATCCAGCCGCCCAGCGGATCTTCAGGTACAGCGAGGAGGAGCTGGTCGGCCGCAGCGTGGCGCTCGTCATGGCGGATGCCCCGGAGTCCGGCCAGGATGCCTTCCTGCGGAAAGTGCACCGCACGGCGATCGGCCGGGTGACCGAGTGGCAGGGGCGCCGCAAGAACGGAGAGATCTTCCCCTTCGAGGTGGCGCTGTTCGGGTTCGACACCCCGCTGGGAGAGCGCTTCGCCGCCAACATCCAGGACATCTCGGAGCGGCGCGAGGTCGATCGCCTGAAATCAGAGTTCGTGGCCACGGTGAGCCACGAGCTGCGGACGCCGCTCACCTCGATCCGCGGCTCCCTGGGGCTCCTGGCCGCGGGAGTCGCCGGGGAGATTCCGTCCCAAGGCCGCGAGCTCGTCCGCCTCGCCGAGCGCAATGCGGTCCGGCTCACGGCGCTGATCAACGACATCCTCGATTTCGAGCGGCTGGACAGCGGCAGGGCCCAGATGCAGCTCGCCGAGGTCGGGCTCCAACCCCTCTTCGAGCAATCCGTGGAGTCGGTGCGGGCCTTCGCGGACGAGCAGGAGATCTCCCTCGTCTCGCTGCCCACCCGGGCGCGGGTTCTGGCGGACGCGGACCGCATCGTCCAGGTGCTCGTCAACCTCCTCTCCAATGCAATCAAGTTCTCGCCGCAGGGCCGGGAGGTGCGGATGTGGACCGAGGAGCAGGGGAGCCGGATGCGGATCTCCGTCAAGGACCAGGGGCGCGGCATCCCCGCGACCCACAGCCAGCACATCTTCGAGCGTTTCGCTCAGGTGGAGGCCGCGGACAAACGGGGAACGGGGCTCGGTCTCGCGATCTGCAAAGCGATCGTGGAGCACCACGGAGGGCGCATCGGCGTCGAGAGCGAGGTCGGGGTGGGGAGCACCTTCTGGTTCGAGCTGCCTGGCGCGCCGGGCTCCGCCTAACCCTTCTCCTGCAGATACCCCAGGCACTTGTAGATCAGCTTCGAGGTCAGGAAGTCGCTGGCCGGCTGGCCGCCCAGGGGGGCGAGCTCGACGACGTCCATCGCCACGACCGTCTTCGTCTGGAAGAGATGGCGCAGGAGCGCCAGCGTCGGGTACCAGAGCCCGCCGCCCGGCTCCGGCGTGCCGGTGGCCGGCACGAGCGACGGATCGAAGAAGTCGATGTCGAAGGTCAGGTAGACCTTCTCCGGCAGTCCCGCGAGCATCCGCGGGAAGAGCTCGGCGGCACGGTCGAGCTGGTGACCCCAGATCACCGGGAGGTTCCGCTCGCGGATGAGCTGCGCCTCGGGCGAGGAGAGCGACCGGATGCCCACGGCGAGGGTGGGAATGCCGGCGTCGACGATCCGCTTCATTACGCTCGCGTGGCTGTAGGGCGTCCCCTCGAACTCCTCGCGCAGGTCCGAATGGGCATCGAATTGGACGACTCCGATCTCCCCGTGGACCTCGCGGGTGGCGAGGACGGGCGCCTGCGTGAGGCTGTGCTCGCCGCCCAGGGTGACGAGGAACTTGCCGTGCTCCAGATGGGTGCGGGCCTCCGCCTGGAGCTCGGCCAGCGCCTCGGCCATGTCGAAAGCCTCGGGGACGAAGAAGGGGAGGGTCGAGATGCTGAGCCGGTAGGGCTCGCTCTGCAGCTCCTCGTCCCACAGCTCCATCGACTGGGAGGCGCGGATGATGCCGGCCGGGCCCCCCGTCGTCCCCTTCCCGTAGGAGGTCGTCCGCTCGAAGGGGACCGGCAGGATGGTGACGCGGCTCGACTCGTATTCGCTCGACTCCGGCTCCAGAAGGCCGAAGTTGTTGGGCAGTAGGGGCATGATTTCGTCTCCTCGCGGCGCGTTTCTAACAATCTTTCGGGTCGAGTGCAAGAATCGGCCCCCGTTTTCCGACTTATATAGGGTGCGGCCCCCATTTTCGGTCGGCCGAGAGAGGAGAACGACCTTTGGAGACACTGCAGATCCCCGACGCGATCAAAGACCGCTTCCGTACGGCCCGGAGCGCCGTGGCCTTTTCCGGAGCGGGCGTTTCGCACGAGAGCGGGCTCGACACCTTCCGCGGGGCCGGCGGCCTCTGGGAGCGGATGCGGCCCGAAGAGCTGGCCACCCCCGAAGCCTTCCGCGCCGATCCGGCCAAGGTCTGGCGCTGGTACGCCTGGCGCCATCAGACCGCCACCGGGGCCCAGCCCAACCCGGCGCACCTCGCCCTGGTGCGCTGGGAGACCATCTTCCCCTCCTTCACCCTGGTCACCCAGAACGTAGACGGCCTCCACGCGAGAGCCGGCAGCCAGGGCCTCCTGGAGCTGCACGGCACTCTGCTCAAGGCCCGCTGCAACCGCTGCGGCCGGCAGCGCGACATGGGCGAGGCCATCGCGGAGTCGCCGGAGGAGCCGCCGGTCTGCGCCTGCGGCGGCAAGCTCCGGCCGGGGGTGGTCTGGTTCGGCGAGTCGCTCGACCCGCGGGTCCTCACCCGCGCCCAGGACGAGGCGGCTACCTGCGACCTCTTCCTCTCCGTGGGCACCTCCTCGACCGTCTATCCCGCGGCCGGGCTCATCGAGCTGGCGCACCGGGCCGGAGCCGCCGTGATCGAGGTGAACCCGGAGCCCACTCCATTTTCAGGACTGGTCGACCTGCGGATCGGCGCGCCCGCGGGCGAGGCTCTCCCGCGGCTCACCGAGGAGATCGAGCGATGCCGTGGTTGATCCGTGAGCTGCCCGAGAGCGAACGGCCGCGGGAGCGGCTGCTGGAGCAGGGGAGCGGCGCGCTCTCCGACGCCGAGCTGATCGCCGTCCTGCTGCGAAACGGAACCCGGGGGGTGTCGGCGGTTCAGCTCGCCCGCGAGCTGCTCGACGAGAAAGGCGGGCTCGCGGGGCTCCTGGGAACGACTCCCCAGATGCTCCGCCGGCCGGGAGTGGGTCTGGCCAAGGCCGCCGGCCTGATCGCCGCCCTGGAGATCGCCCGCCGCCTCGCGCGGAAGGAGACGATGGACCGGGATGCCCTGAGCCGTCCCGCGGAAGTGGCCCGCTATCTCCATCTGCGCTACCAGACCCGCGACCAGGAGGTCATGGGCGCGGTGTTCCTGGACACCCGGAACCGGATGCAGGGAGACCGCGAGCTGTATCGTGGCACCCTGGACCGGGCCGTGGTGGAGCCGCGCGAGGTCCTCAAGGAGTGCCTCCTGCGCGGCGCGGCCGGGGTGATCCTCTTCCACACCCACCCGAGCGGCGATCCCACGCCGAGCCCCGAGGACACGGATTTCACCTTGAAGATGGCGGAGGCGGCGAAGGCCGTGGGGATCAAGCTGCACGACCACATCGTGCTGGGCGGGTCCGGGCGCTGGGTGTCCATCCGGGATCAACTGGCATGGTAGCCTTCGCGGCCATGGCGCACTATCACCTCGACTGCTCGAGCGGCCTCGCGGGCGACATGTTCCTCGGAGCCTGCCTGGACCTGGGGATGCCTCTCGACGTGCTCGCGGAGACCGTCGCGCGGCTCCATCTGCCCGGCGTGTCGGTGGAGAGCCGCAAAGCGATCCGCGGCGGCTTCACCGGCACCCGCTTCCGCGTCCTCCTCGACGGCAAGCCCGTCGAGGGACCCGACCCCGACGAGGCCCCCAGGCACTCGCACGACCACGAGCATGATCCGACCGATCCGACTGATCGGACCGATCCGTCTGATCGGTCCGATCATCACGAGCACCACCACCACCACGATCATCATCACCACCACCACGAGCACAGCCGGAATCTACCGGAGATCCAGCGGCTGATCCGCGAGAGCCACCTGGCTCCGGCGGTCCAGGAGCGGGCGCTCCGGCTTTTCCAGCGGCTCGGAGAGGCCGAGGCCAAGGCGCACGGCATGCCGATCGAGCGCGTGCACTTCCATGAGGTCGGGGCGGTCGATTCCATCGTGGACCTGGTGGGAGCCGCGGCGGCCATCGAGCACCTGGCGCCGGAGCGGATCACGGCCAGTCCGGTCAACGTCGGGAGCGGCCGGGTCAAGACCGCCCACGGCGAGCTGCCGGTCCCGGCACCCGCCACCGCGGAGCTGTTGCGTGGCATCCCCATCTACGGAGGCCCCGGCGGCGAGCTGACCACGCCGACCGGGGCGGTGCTCCTGGCCGAGCTGGTGGACGAGTTCGTCGATTTCCCGGCGCTGGTCCTCGAAGGCATCGGCTATGGGCATGGCCGCAAAGACCTCGCGCACCAGCCGAACACGGTCCGCCTGCTGCGCGGCCACGGCGCCGCCCAGCGCGCCGAGGTCCTGGTCGTCGAGTGCGAGGTCGACGACCTGCCCGCCGAGGGGTTCGGATTCCTCATGGAGCGGCTGCTCGAAGCCGGGGCCCTGGACGTCTACTTCACGCCCGTCCAGATGAAGAAGAACCGGCCGGCGACTCTCATCACCCTGCTCTGCCGCCGGCCGCAGCTCGAAGCGCTGGCGGGACAGCTCCTGATGGAATCTGGCTCCCTCGGTTGCCGTTATTACAGTGCGAGCCGTTTCGAGGCCGAGCGCGAGACGACCGAGGTCGCCACCGCGTTCGGCCCGGTGCGGGTCAAGCGGGCCTGGTTCGAGGGGCGGTCCTTGGCCACCGCGCCCGAATTCGAGGACTGCCGGCGTCTGGCGCTCGCCGCGGGAGCTCCCTGGCGGGAGGTCTACCGCGCCGCTGTGACCGCCGCCGAAGCGCTCGGCCGGCGCGATCGAAGCTGATTGACGCGCCAGGAGAGCAAGCAGCAATGGATCAGAACACAGCCGTGCCCGAGAGCCGGCTCGAGCTCGGTCTCGCCGGGGGCGGATATCTCCGCTGGGCGGCGGTCGACCTCACCGAGATCGTCCGCGACGTGCGGGACCGCCGCGACATGGGACCGGTCGCGACCGCGGCGCTCGGGCGCTGCCTGGGAGGCGCCGCGCTCCTCCTGCGGCTGGCCGCGAAGACGCCGACCCGCCTGTCGCTCGAAGTGCGAGGAGACGGCCCGATCCTCCGGATCTTCGCCGAGGCCGATCAGGAAGGAAACCTGCGAGGCATGGTGGGCGATGCGCAGGTGGACGTTCCGCACTGGGACAACAACAAGCTCGCCGTAGGCCGGGCGGTGGGGAAGGGGCGCCTCTGGGTGCGGCGCGAGTTCGCCGAGGGAGGGAGCTACCAGAGCCAGGTCGAGCTGGTGAACGGAGAGATCGGAGAGGACCTGGCCCACTACCTCCAGCAGAGCGAGCAGAGCCGCTCCGCCGTGCTCCTGGGAGTCCTCGGCAAGCCGACCGGCGTCGTGGCGGCCGGGGGCATGATCGTCGAGGTCCTGCCGGGAGCTCCGGAGATCGTGGTGGACGCTCTGGAGAAGAACATCTCCGGCATCCGCGGGATCAGCGAGCTGTTCGACGCCGGAGGCCTCCCGCACGTGTTGGAAACCGTCCTGGCCGGCCTGGACCGCGAAGTGAAGGAGACCAACCCGATCCGCTACCGCTGCCGCTGCAGCCGCGAGCGGCTCCTCCAGCACCTCGTCCTCCTCCCGGCCGACGACCGGGACTATCTGCGGCGCGAGGACGGCACCATCGACGCCGACTGCATCTTCTGCGGGAGCCACTACGTCTTCTCGCCGGAAGAGCTGGAGCCCCTCACCCCCTGAGATACAATCTGCGGCTCCATGACCTCCTTCTACGTCACCACCCCGATCTACTATGTGAATGACGTACCCCACCTCGGGCACATCTTCACGACCACTGCCGCCGACACTCTGGCCCGCTACCGCCGTCTGAAGGGTGACGCGGTGTATTTCCTGACCGGCACCGACGAGCACGGGCAGAACATCGAGCGTGCGGCGAAGAAAGAGGGCGTCGCTCCCATCGAGCTGGCCGACCGCGTCGTCTCCCGATATTTCGAGCTCCGCGACCGGCTCGGGTTCTCCAACGACGACTTCATCCGCACCACCCAGGAGCGGCACCACAAGGGGGTCCAGGAGATCATCCGCCGCCTTGAGGACGCGGGCGATCTCTACGCGGCCAGGCACGAGGGGTGGTACTGCTCCCCTTGCGAGACCTTCTACACCGAGAAGGAGCTTGGGCCCGACAAGACCTGCCCGGTGCACGGCACGCCCGTCGAGTGGAAGTCCGAAGAAAACGTCTTCTTCCGGTTGTCGAAGTACCAGCAACGGCTCCTGGACTGGTACGACTCCGATCAGGAACCCGTCCGCCCGGCCAGCCGGCGCAACGAGGTCCGCTCGTTCGTCGAATCCGGCCTGCGCGACCTCTCCGTCTCGCGGGCCAACCTGGAGTGGGGCATCCCCTTCCCGGGCTACCCGGGGCAGACGGTCTACGTCTGGCTCGACGCGCTGACCAACTACATCAGCGCCCTGGGCTTCGGCACCGGCGACGGCCCTCTCTACAAAAAATTCTGGCAGGAGGGAGACGTCCGCCTCAACCTGATCGGCAAGGACATCATCCGCCACCACGCCGTCTACTGGCCCGCCTTCCTGATGTCCGCGGGCCTGCCGCTCCCCACCACCGTTTTCGCCCACGGCTGGTGGAACCGCGATGGCAAGAAGATGTCGAAGTCGACGGGCAACATCGTGCGGCCGGACGACCTCATCGACCGCTTCGGAGCGGACCCCGTCCGCTATTTCCTGCTGCGCGAGATGGTCTTCGGCCAGGACGCGAGCTACTCGGACGAGGCATTCATCGAGCGCTACAACGCCGACTTGGCGAACACGCTGGGAAACACCGTGAGCCGCGTGGTGACCCTGTCGCGGGGAGCCTTCGGCGGGAAGACCCCGCCGGTGCCGTGCGAGGACAATCCCATCCTCGAAGCGGCGCGCCGCCTGGTGCCGGAATACCGTACGGCGATGGACGAGCTGGCGTTCAGCCGCGCCCTGGAGGCGCTCTGGAAGCTGCTCAACGAGGCGAGCCAGTACCTGGTGACGCGTGAGCCGTGGAAGGTGGTCAAGGAGGAGGGTCCGACCGAGAAGCTGTCGCGCATCCTGTGGAACGGCCTGGAGGCGGTGCGGATCGTCGCGACCGGCCTGCTGCCGTTCATGCCGAAGATCGCTCCGCAGATCCTGGCGGCGATCGGGGTGGCCAAGGTCCCGGCGAGCCTGACGGCCATGGAGTGGGGCGGCACTCCGAACAGCGTCGAGCTGCCGGAGCCCAGCCCGATCTTCCCGCGCATCGACAAGAAGGAATACCTGGGAGCCGCGAAGGCGCCGGAGCCCGCAACCAAGCCCGCGAGGAGCGAGAAGCCAGTGATCGCGATCGACAAGTTCTTCGAAACCGAGCTGAAGGTGGGTACCATCCAGACCGCCGAGCGGGTGCCGAAGTCCGAGAAGCTGATCAAGATGTCTGTGGATGTGGGAGAGGAGACCCCGCGCCAGATCGTCGCCGGCATCGGCCTCGCCTACCAGCCCGAGGAGCTGGTGGGCAAGCAGGTCGCGGTCGTGGCCAACCTGCAGCCGGCCAAGCTGATGGGCATCGAGTCGCAGGGCATGGTCCTGGCAGCCTCGATCGACGGCAAGCCGGTCCTCCTGCATCCGGACAAGCAGGTCCCGGCCGGGACGCAGGTGAAGTGAAAGCGGTGGACCTCTCCGGTCCCATCGATTCCCACTGCCACCTCCAGAGCCTGCCCCCGGACGAGCGGGAGCGGGCTCTGGACCACGCCCGCGAGCGAGGGGTGAAGGGCTTCCTCGTCCCCGCCATCAAGCTCTCCGAGGCCGACGACATCCTGGCCCTCTGCCGCCGCCACCCGGACGTCTGGTGCGCCCTGGGAGTCCACCCCCACGACGCCTCCACCTGGCAGCCCGGAGACCGCGAGAGGCTGAGATCCCTGCTCGCCGATCCGAAAGCCGTGGCGGTGGGGGAGTGCGGCCTCGACTTCTACTACGACCACGCGCCGCGGGACGTACAGTTCCAGGTGCTCCGGGAGCAGTGGGAGCTGGCCATCGAGCTGAGCCTGCCGGTGGTCGTCCACAACCGCGACAGCAACGACGAGATGCTGGGGGTGGTCCGTGAAGAGGCCTTCAAGGATCTCCAGGCCGACTTCCACTCCTTCGCGGGAGGTCGGGCCATGGCCGAAGAACTGATCGCCCGCGGGTTCTACCTCGGCCTTTCAGGGATGATCACCTTCCCGAAGGCGGACAACGTGCGGGAGGTCATTCCGATCCTGCCGCCCGACCGGTGTCTGGTGGAGACGGATACCCCCTACCTGGCTCCGGTGCCCTACCGAGGCAAGCCGAACCGGCCGGCGTATGTGGTCGAGATCGCCCAGCGGCTGGCGGAGGAGACGGGGGAGACGTTCGCGGAGGTTTGCCGGCGGACGGAGGAGGGGTTTTTCCGGTTGTTTGGGAAGGCGAACCCTGATCGCCAAGCTTGAGCGGCTACCTAACCTGAGCAAAGCCGTAGACCGCGTGCTCGCCACCTGGCCTTCGGGCGCCCTTTTTACCGCCCTCGCCGCCGAAATCAAAACACCGCTAAGGCAGCATTCTCCGCCGCGCCGTCGTTCCCCGTAGGCTCCGCATTGCGGCGAAGGCGGACGCCATGACCGAGTGGCGCTCTTCAGCGCTGGACCGCGCTCAGAGAGGAGATCTCGGCAAAAACCGGCAACAGCGGGACCATGCGGCCATGCTCGTGCTCGACGGCGATGTGCTTGATCTCCTCCTCGGAAGCAGGGAGATCGAACGGCCAGTGGATCTCCAGCCAGTTGACCCCACTCTGCACCAGCTCGGTGGGAGCGCTGAAGTGGAGGGTGCTCCATGTCGCAGAGAGGGGACGGTGGGCCAAGCAGGTGCCGTTGATCCGCACCTGGCACTCGCCGGGACCTTCAGCTCCCGTCTGCCGGCAGGTGAGCGCGAAGGCCACCTCGCGCTGCGTGCGGGAGACCCACGGGTAGCGCGACGTGGGTGTGTAGACGCGAAGGAAATGGCTGGGCCACTCGAGCCAGTGGAGATCCACCCAGGACGCGCGATGGTAGGGGTCGAGGAGATCGCGCGACCGGTCTGAGAGGGCCCTCTCCTCCTTGCGCAGCTCCTCAAGAAAGGCGCGGGAGGGGAGGCCGTTGTCTTCCAGGGCCTCCGCGATGGCCGGCAGCAGAACGGGATCGAAGAGCTTGGTCTGGTTCTGCAGGTTCTGCAGGATGTATCGATGCAGGAAGGGGGTCGCCAGGGCGGAGAGCCTCTCGACTGCCGCGCAGGCCCAGGTGGGGGCCCGCCGCGTCTGCAGCTCCAGGTACGCCCGCATCGCTTGGGCGACCCCGGAGGATCGCCGCGCTGCCTCGTGGCAGAGGTAGGAGACGAACGGGCCCGTCTGGCCCCAGTGGGCACCGTGGATAGCCCCGGCGAAGTGAGCCGTCGCTTCGAGCCGGGCGGAGAGGGGAGGGACCACGTTCACGAGGCTCTCGAGCCTGGGAAGCGGCCGGCCGGAGTCCAGCAGGGCTGCCACTTCCAGGGCTGTCGCCGCCATGGCGACGCGGATCCCCTCCGAGCTCAGATGACAGTAGTCGAGAAAGAGGCGCCTGTCGGGCAGCCCGCCATGCTGCCAGTCCGCGAAGCAGTGCGGCAGGTCGACCACGGCGATCCGGCCGGGCATCGCGCAGCCACGCAGGGCCTGCTGGGTTAGTGAGAGCACCCTCGGCGTCTGGTGGGTGACGTCCCAGATGTGGGCATCGCGCGCCTTCTCGAGGCAGGTGCGCGCGGCTGCCAGGTCTCCCCTGGCGCGCGCGCAGTCGGCAAGGAGTGTCCAGCCGGAGGCCGCGGTTCCGCCGTCCAGCTCCACCATCTCGCTGGCCAGGGCTTCCGCTTCGTCGAGGCGCGAGGAGGCGAGCGCGGAGCGGGCTGCCGCGCGGCACTCCAGCCAGCGCCGGTTGCGCCCGGCGGGCAGCCAGGGCGAGTCTGCCTCAGCGTCCAGGCGCCAGTCGACGAGGTTGATCTCCGGGATCACCACGACGATGGGCAGGCGCATCGAAAGCTCGGTGAATTGCTGCAGGAGGGTGTCGACCATCGCGGCGAGACGCTGCTCGCGCAGCTCTTTGAAGCCGAGCGCCCCCTGCTCGCGCAGGACGGCCGCCTCGAGGTGGAGGTTCTGCCTGCCGTGCACGGCCCAGTTGTTCCCCGCGAAGACGACCAGGACGTCGGGATCGAGGGTAGGCGCTGCGCCGGCCAGCTCCGCGAGCTCCGGAGCCTTGAGATCTTTCCTGGCTAGATCAATCACCTCGACCGGCTCTCCCAGGGCTGTCGTCAAGGCGGCCTCGAGAGCCTGGGCCGGCCTGAACTCGGGAGCGTAGAGGAAACCGGCCGCCACCGATTCGCCCAGCAGCAGCACGCGCTTACTCTCCACCTTGAGCGGGATGGAATGGATATTGGCCCAGTCGGGCCACTGCTTGCGCAAAGCCGCCGAGGGCTCGTAACCCTGTGGACCGGCCTCCCAGATCCCGAGCCCCCCCGGCCGAGCAGAGGGTTCCTGCGGTTCGGGCGGGGTGAGCAGCTCGAGGCGTTTCAGGAGCAGGACGGCGTTCGCACCACCATTGCCGCTCAGTTGCCGTGCCATCTCATCCGCCAGCGATTTCACGAGATGGTTCTGGGGGATGGGCATCGCTTCTCCTGGGATCCGGGTCCTGGAAGATCTACAGCAGCGTGTACACCTTGTGACCCACCCCGGCAGCCGCCGCGGGCCGGCTCCGCCGGACCATCTCGTTCCACCAGGCCGGCGGAACGGACTCGCGGTCGATGATGAAGTCTTCGAGGACCAGGGCGTCGATGCCCGAGCGAGCGAAGCAGAGCAGTGCGTCCTCCGGAGTGCACACGATGGGCTCACCTCGCATGTTGAAAGAGGTGTTGAGCAGGACCGGGCAGCCGGTGCGGTCGGCGAAACGGGCCAGAAGGGCGGCAAAGCGCGGGCTCGACTCTGGATCGACCGTCTGCAAGCGGGCCGAGCGGTCGACGTGGGTGATCGCCGGCAGGTCGAAGGGAGAGCTCACCGGGCAGGTCTCCAGCATGAAGGGCGAGGCATGATCGATGGCGAAGTGTTCCCCCGCCTGTCGCGCGAGGACGGCCGGAGCGAAGGGACGGAAGCTCTCGCGCATCTTGACCAGCGCGTTGATCCGGTCGCGCATCCCTTCGTGTCGCGGATCCGCCAGGATCGACCTCGCCCCGAGAGCACGCGGTCCGAACTCCATGCGGCCCTGAAACCAGCCCACGACCTTACCCGCCGCCAGCCGATCGACGGTCGCCTCCAGGAGCCCTTCGAGCCGGCCGCGGTGGTCCAGGGCGTGCCGCGAGGTTCCGGCGAGCAATCCCGCGATGTCGTCGACCGGAGTTGCGGGGCCCCAGTACATGTGGGTGAGCCGACCCTGGGCGGGACGCTCGCCGGTCAGGCGCACGTGGGCCAGGGCGGCGGCCCCCAGACACCCTCCGGCGTCGCTCGCCGCCGGCTGGACGAACAGCTCGGCGAAAGGCCCGTCGCGGAGGATGCAACTGTTGGCGACGCAGTTGAGCGCAACTCCCCCCGCCATGCAGAGGTTGCGGCTGGGCACCCGGCTGTGAAGATAGATCACCTCGTCGAGAAGGATCTCCTCGAGCACCTGCTGGACGCTCCTGGCAACGTCTTGATGAAAGGCCAGGAGCTCCGACTCGGGCATTCGGGGGGGCGCTCCGAAGAGCTCGATCAGGCGATCCGAGTACATCTGGTCGCGCTGCAGGAAATCGAAGTACTCGAGGTTGAGGCGGTACTGGCCGCCCTCTCTCCTCGTCACCAAGGCCCGCACCTGCTCGACGTAGCGCGGCGCGCCGTAGGGAGCGAGCCCCATCACCTTGTACTCCCCGTCATTGACGTCGAAGCCCAGATAGGACGTCAGGGTGCTGTAGAGAAGGCCCAGCGAGCTCGGAAAATGGACCTCTTCGAAGAGGTCGATGACCGAGCCCGCGGCGCGACCGAACGTGGTCGTCGCCCATTCGCCCACGCCGTCCACCGTCAGGACTGCTGCCTCTTCGAACCCCGAGTAGAAGAAGCTGCTGGCGGCGTGGGAGTGGTGGTGGTCGAAGGTCTCCAGCCGGCCGGTATAGCCGAGCATATGCCGGATCTGTCGCTCGACTCGGCCGACACGGTCTGGCAGGAGGCTCAAGACCTTCTGGCGGAGAGTAGGGGAACTCTCCGGGTGCAGAGCCATCCAGATCTGCCGGGAGAGCTTCTTCTCCGGGTTCTCATAGTAGGCGACGCAGTCGACATCGGCCAAGGTGATGCCGCCCTGCTCGAGACAAAAGCGAAAGGCTTGCCAGGGTAGGCGCGCATCGTGTTTGACCCGCGAGAAGCGCTCCTCCTCCGCCGCAGCGATGAGCTCGCCGTCACGAAGCAGGCAACAGGCGGCGTCGTGGTAATGCGCTGAGATTCCCAGGATGTTCAAGGCCATCGATGCGTCGGTCTCCGGAGACTCCAACGTCTTTGTGAGTAAAGGATACTACAACCGGGACTAGCCCCATCTCTTATCTCAAAGCGCTCTGCGTGGAAGAGCCGGCGGCTTATGAAGCATCAGTTGTGGATTCGGGAGTGCTCTATGATCGGTCAATGCGGCGCTAGAACAAAGCGACCGCCAGCTCGGCCGAGACAGACGGTCGCTGTTCTCTCCGTTGGGGTAGCTCTTGCAGCGGCTTACTCGTCGCAATTATTGCTGGTGCAGTTGCAATTGTTCGGGTCTGCGACTAGCCATCCCGCGGCACCTTCGAGCACGCCGGAGAGTTTGCAGATGGGTCGATTCCTCGGGGATGGACTGCTCGTCTAGGACCTGCCGCACGCCACGATATTGCTCCGGAGTGAGGCGGACGAGTGCCGAAGAGCGGAAGTTGACACCCCAGATCTGGTCACCCTTCTCTACAAAGTGGTTGTAGATCGAAGGTTGTAATCGTCCTCACTGTCCATCTCGGCTTCAAAGAAGGGAAGAACTGGCAGAGCGGAGGCTCTCATGCAAGCTCCTTTCAGGTCGCAGGCAGGGTGTTGTCAGGCGAAAAGGGCACCCTTATATACTACAAGTGCGGGGACAACTGTAGAACGTGACATGGGAGCTTGGGTGGGCTGCGTGTTCTCGGCGGGAACCCTGTCTTGCAGGGGCCGGCACGGTGCCGCGATGCGAGGAAGGCATTCACACCGCTCGACCCTTCGGCGCTCGCCAACGTTCCGGCCGACGTTCCGGCAGGTGAGAGGGCGCGGCGCCGCGCCACCCTCGGCACGCGCTTCACACGGCCTTGGCAGCCAGGGCCTTCTTCACCGCGGCCATGGCCTTGTCCAGCAGCCCGGACCCATCGGCCACCGAGTAGTGCTGCTGTAGGATATTTTGGATTGCCTTCTGTATCACCGGAGGCAGCGGCATGCTGCGCCCGAAGATGTGACCGAAATGCTCCTGCTCCCAGGTGTTGCAAAAGCCTGATGCGCACGTCCACAGCGGTGCCGAGGGGATCTTTCGAGGCTCCTACACCGGATTCACCACATCCACAAACCCCACCTCCACCCCAAACCGCCCCGCCAGATGCTCCCCGAGCGCTCGGATCCCCAGCCGCTCCGTCGCGTAGTGCCCGCACGCCAAGTAGTGGATCTTCGCCTCCCGTGCGATGTTCATCACCCACTCGCTCACCTCGCCGGTGATGTAGGCGTCCAGGCCTTCGTCGATGGCGTCGTAGAGGTCTCGCTGGGCTCCGCCGCTGATGATTCCCACGGTCTTCACCGGGTCCGGCCCTTCCAGGAAGGTTAGGGGCTCCTGGGCGTAGGTCTTCTTGCAGCGGTCGACGAGGTCGGCGGGGTCGATGGGGAAGGGGAAGTGGCCTTTGAAGCCTAAGGGGAGGCCGTCGTGGTCGCCGAAGGGCTCTAGGCTTTTGAGGCCGAGGTCTTTTGCGGCGAGGACGTTGTTGCCGAGCTCGGGGTGGCGGTCGAGGGGGAGGTGGTAGGCGATCAGGTTCAGGTCTCCCCGGATGAGCTCCGCCACGCGGCGGTATTGCACTCCCGTCAGGATGCGCGGCATGCCGTCCCAGAAGATGCCGTGGTGGACCAGGACGGCGTGGGCTCCCGCCTCACGGGCTTTCACGAAGAGCTCGTGGCAGGCGGAGACTCCGGTGACGATCTTACCGATCTCTTCCCGGCCTTCGACCTGCAAGCCGTTCGGACCGTAGTCGCGGCCCTTCCGGGCGTCCAGCAGCTCGTCCAGGTAGGCGATGAGGGTCGTGCGGTGGACGGTGCTCATGGAGAGGATCTTAGCAGGGGCGACAGAGTGGCTGGAAACTGCGTAGGATCTGCGGATGCGCCAGATCATTTTCGCCCTGCCGCTGATCCTCCTGCCCGCCTCTCTCCCAGCCGCGGAGCCGCCGTCTCCGATCATCGAGGTCCACCCCGCGTCGCCCCTGGTCGACATGCACTTCTGGGTGCGCAAGCTGGCGAGCTCGCAGGAGGAAGTCCCCTCGATGCCCGGTCTCGCTCCGGCCGTGGAGGCTCTTCACGAGCTCGACTCGCAGCTGGGCCGTCCCTCGCTCCCTTTGGCCCCGGCCTGGGGGGCTGTCGACCTCCTGTTCTTCCGGGTGTTGACGGCGGCCGAGTTTTCCAAGGCCGCGGCGGCTCTGCCTGAGACTTTGACCTTGCCGCTGGTTTGTGCCTGGTGGGTGCGGATGCGGCGGTGGGATCGCAGTGGCTGGAGATCGTGGTGCACGAGTCGATTCATGCGCTCGATCTGACGGGGGAGAGCGCTCTCGACGTGCTGCGCCAGCGTCTGGGGATGCTCGATCCGCGGCTTCCCGCGCGGGAGGCCTGGAACGTGTCGCACGCTGTGATGTTCGCTCAGGCGGCGGGCACGGTGCGGCGCTTGCTGGCTCCTCATCACCGGGACTACGGGGAGGTCTCGGGCGTCTACACGCGGTTGCCGAAGGGTGCCGAGGT
Organism: Thermoanaerobaculia bacterium; assembly: GCA_035264905.1. Taxonomy (GTDB): domain Bacteria; phylum Acidobacteriota; class Thermoanaerobaculia; order Multivoradales; family UBA5704; genus UBA5704. The sequence continues at coordinate 23,919 of DATFPH010000333.1, read as the reverse complement.
GGTGGCGCCCGCCTGGCAGGCGTGGATGCGGGGCGAGATCAGCCGCGACGCGGCGATCGACCGGATCGTCGATGGTTTCCGTACAAAAGAAAAGGGCGGCCCGCAGGCCGCCCCGGTTCTTCCGCCGAACGGAGGTTGAGGGTTAGCGGCGTCCGCCGCCGCCACCGCCGCCGTTGCGGCCGCGCCCACCACGGTCTCCGCCCCGGCCGCCGCGGTCGCCGCCGCGTCCACCGCGGTCGCCGCCGCGGCCTCCGCGGTCACCGCCGCCGCCCCGCTCGCCGCGCTCCTCGCCGCCGCCGCCCGCCATCGCCATCTCCATCCCCTCGTACTGCGAGGGGTCGTAATCCGGCGACTCCATGATGACGGCCTTGCGGGAGAGCCGCACGCGGCCGGTCTCGTCGATGTTGATGACCTTGACGGCCATCTCGTCGCCTTCCTTGACCAGGTCCGAGACCTCGCGGACGCGGTAGGGGGCGAGCTCGCTGATGTGGACCAGGCCGTCGGTGCCCGGCATGATCTCGACGAAGGCGCCGTAGGCCTCGACCCGCCGCACCACGCCGTTGTAGGTCTTGCCGACCTCCGGCACCTCGGTCAGGCGCTCGATCATCTGGATCGCGCGCTTGGCCGCCGGCTCGTCCGGCGAGGCGATGACCACCCGGCCGTCGTCCTCGATGTTGATGTCGCAGCCGGTCTCCTCGATGATCGAGCGGATCGTCTTGCCACCGGGTCCGATGACGTCGCGGATCTTCTCCTTCGGGATCTCCAGCGTGTAGAGGCGCGGCGCGAACTTGGAGATGTCCACCCGCGGCTGCGGAATGGCCCGCTCCATGATGTCCAGGATGTGCATGCGGCCGGCTTTCGCCTGGGCGAGCGCCTGCTCCATGATCTCCCGCGTCACGCCGGTGATCTTGATGTCCATCTGCAGCGCGGTCACGCCGTTGCGCGTGCCGGCCACCTTGAAGTCCATGTCGCCGTAGTGGTCTTCCTGGCCCGCGATGTCGGAGAGGACCGCGAAGTTGTCCTCGCCCTTGATCAGGCCCATGGCGACGCCGGCGACCGGCGCGAGGAGAGGCACGCCCGCGTCGAACATGGCGAGCGAGCCGCCGCAGATGGTGGCCATGGACGAGGAGCCGTTCGACTCCAGGATGTCCGAGACCACGCGGACGGTGTAGGGGAAGTCGTCCTCGTGCGGCAAGACCGGCAGGAGGGCGCGGCGCGCCAGCACGCCGTGGCCGATCTCGCGCCGGCCCGGACCGCGCAGGAACTTCACCTCGCCGACGGAGAAGGGGGGGAAGTTGTAATGGAGCATGAACTTCTGGATGCTCTCCCCCTCGTACTCCTCGATGACCTGGGCGTCGCGGCTCGTGCCGAGGGTCGACGTGACCAGGGCCTGCGTCTCACCGCGGGTAAAGAGCGCCGAGCCGTGCGTGCGCGGCAAGAGGCCGATCTCGATGTCGATGTTGCGGATCTCGTCGAGCCGCCGGCTGTCGAAGCGGGTGCGCTCGTTGAGCACGACGTCGCGCAGGATCTCCTCTTCCAGGCGGGAGATGATCTTCCTGACCTGCCCCTTCTTCTCGGGCTCTTCGGCCGGGAGCTGCTCCAGGTACGGCTTGACGACCGCGTTGACCGCGGACTTGCGCTCGAACTTCTTTTTGGTGAAGAGCGCCGCCTTGAGCCGGGCCTGGAGGTCGCCCTTGACCTGCTCGTAGAGCGATTCCGGATAGAGCTCCGGCGCCGTCCAGTTGGGCTTCTCGCGGTCGCCGTCCCGGAAGAGCTGGTGCTGCGCCCTGACGATCTTCTGGATCTCGGCGTGCGCCCGGAAGATGCACTCGAGCATCATCTCTTCGGAGATCTGGTTGGCGCCCGCCTCGACCATCACCACCGCGTCCTCGGTGCCCACGACCACCAGGTCCAAGTCCGAGACGTCGCGCTGGCTGTTGGTGGGATTGACGATGATCTCGTCCCCGATCAATCCGACCCGCACCGCGCCCACCGGGTGGTAGAAGGGGATGTCGGAGAGCACCATCGCCGTCGAGGCGCCGTTGATCGCCAGGATGTCCGGATCGTTCTCTCCGTCGGCGGAGAGGCAGAAGGCGATGATCTGGGTGTCGGCGGTGTAGCCGTCAGGGAAGAGGGGGCGGAGGGGGCGGTCGATCTGGCGGGAGGTGATGATCTCTTTCTCGGTGGGGCGCCCTTCGCGCTTGAAGAAGCCGCCGGGGATCTTGCCCGCCGCCGAGGTATACTCCCGGTAATCGACCGTCAGAGGGAGGAAGTCTCTTTCGACACCAGCCTTGACTTCCATGCAGGCGGTGGCGAGCACGACCGTGTCGCCGTAGCGCACGGTGCAGGAGCCGTTCGCCTGCTTGGCGAGGTGTCCCGTTTCGAGGATGAGCATCCCCTCCCCGATGGGGATTTCTTTACGCTGCCTCATAGTCTTTTTCTGTCTTTCTTTTAGTCTTTTTCTCTTCTGCCTACGCTTGTGGCGGCCGGGGGAGGCCGAAGCCAGAGGGTCCCGACAGGTCGATCCGGTCCCCTCTCTGGGGGAGAGGAGATCAGAGCGCGTCGGGACGGTTCCCTATCCGGCGGCGGGAGCTGGACTACTTGCGGAGCCCGAGGCGCTCGATCGTCGAGCGATAGCGCTCGACGTCCTGCCCCTTGAGGTAGTCGAGCAGGCGGCGGCGGCGGCCCACCAGCTTCAAAAGGCCACGGCGGCCGTGGTGATCCTTCGAGTGGATCTTGAAGTGCTCGGTGAGCTCCGTGATCCGGTTCGTCAGGAGGGCCACCTGGACCTCGGGCGATCCGGAGTCGCTCTCGTGCACCCGGTACCGTTCGATGATGTCTGTTTTCACTTCTGTGGTTTGCGCCAAAGCAAACTCCTCCTTACATAACTCGCGCGATAGTGTAGCACAGCTTCAACGGAAGACGACCTTGGGCTGGACGATCCCCACGCCCGCGTTGCCGATCCGCTCGACGACGGTGCCGACGGCGATGAACTCGCGCCGCCGGTTGACCAGCTTGACCCAGTCCCCCTCTTCGCCTGCGAGCTCCCGCACCAGCACGGTCTGGCCGTGGCTGATCCGGTGCTCCTGCTGCGGGTCGGCGGTGACCTCGCCGAAGGGGAGAGGGATCTGGTCGAACGGGATCCACGCCTCTCCGGGAGGATGCCCGGCGGTGGCCGCTTCGTCCAGGCGGGCCAGGGTCGCGGCGGATTCGACCGCGAAGGTGCCGATCCGCGTCCGGCGCAGCTCCGCCAGGTGGCCGCCGACGCCGAGCGCGGCGCCCAGGTCGTGCGCCAGGCCGCGGGCGTAGGTGCCCGAGGAGCAGGCGAGGCGGAAGCGGATGCGCCCTTCCTCCAGATCGGAGACCGGCGTCAGCTCGAAGACCGTGACCTCCTTGGGCTCGTCCGGCACCTCTTCGCCGCGGCGGGCGAGCTCGTAAAATTTCACGCCGTTGACCTTCTTGGCGGAGTAGGGGGGCGGCTTCTGCTCGATCTCCCCCTCGAACGCCTTCATCGCCGCGGCGACCTGGTCGCCGGTCAGCGCCGCCACCGCTTCGGCCGGCGCCTGCGCGACGACCTGGCCGGAGGCGTCGTAGGTGTCCGTGGCCACGCCGAGCTGGATCAGCCCTTCGTAGACCTTGGGAGCCCGGATCAGGAAGCGGGTGAGGCGCGTCGCCGTCCCCAGCGTCAGCAGAAGGAGGCCGGTGGCGTCCGGATCCAGGGTGCCGCAATGCCCGATCTTCTTCTGCTTGAGGATCCGGCGGACCTTCTGCACGACGTCGTGGGAGGTGAAGCCCGCCTCCTTGTCGATCAACAGCAATCCGTCTTTCATCGTCCTGTTGATTCCTGGCCGGCCTGATCCGCCTCGCCGGGCGCGTTCAGAGCCTCGGCGAGGAGCTCGACCACGCGCCGGCGGACCTCCTCACGGTCCCCTTCCAGCACGAAGCCGGCGGCGTTGCGGTGGCCGCCGCCGCCGTGCTGGCGGGCGATCTTCTCGACGTCGACCTCGCCGCGGCTGCGCAGCGAGACCTTGTGGGTGCCGTCCTCGCGCTCGCGGATGAGGGTCACCGCCTCGACGCCCGCCACCGAGCGCGGGTAGTCGATGAGCCCCTCGGAATCGCCGGGCGCGGCGCCGACGCGGGCGAACATCTCCTGGGTGAGGAGGGCCGAGGCGATCCGTCCGCCCTCGTGCACCTGGAGGGTCTGCAGCATCTCGCCGGCCAGGCGGAGGACGGGCAGCGGCTGGCTCTCATAGAGCCACTGCGCCACCTGCTCCGGGTGCGCGCCGTCGCGCACCAGGGAGGCCGCCGCCTCGAACGCCACCGGGGTGGCATTGGAGAAGCGGAAGCCGCCGGTGTCGGTGACCAGGGTGAGGTAGAGGCAGCTCGCGGTCTCCGGCTCCAGCGCCACCTTGAGACCCTGCGCCAGCCGGTAGACCATCTCGCCGACCGCGGGGGCCGCGGTGTCGACCCAGTTGATCGTGCCGTAGTGCTGGTTGCCCAGGTGGTGGTCGATGTTGATCACCGGCCGCTCGCCGAGGTACTGCTCGATGCCGGTGCGGTCCGGGCTGGGGCACTCCAGCACGATGATGGCGTCGAAGACGTCGGGGAAGCCGGCCGGCGGCTCGGCGCCCACGTGAATCCGCTCGCTGCCGGGCAGCGGACGGTAGATCGTCGGCGTCTCGTCGCGGTTCCAGACCACGGCGCCCTTGCCCATGCGGCGGAGCAGACGGGCGAGGCCGAGCGCCGAGCCGATGGCGTCGCCATCCGGGTTGACGTGACTGGTCAGCAGGAAGCGGTTGCCCTGCCGGACTCTCCGTAGCAGATCTTCAGGAGCTTTCATCCCGCCCATCGTGCAAGCTCTCCAAGAGGTCGGAAATCTTCTGGCTGTGCTCGGCCCCGCGGTCGAGCTCGAAAACGAGCTCCGGGGTCGTGCGCGTACGCAGCCGGTGAGCCAGCTCCGTGCGCAGGAATCCTTTGGCGTGGCGCAGACCCTCGATGGCGCCTTGCCGTTCCTCGTCGCTGCCCAGCGCCGACACTTTGACCAGCGCCCGCCGCAGGTCCGGGGTGACCTCGACCGAGGTCACGTTGACCAGCCGGATGCGCGGGTCCTGCACGTGCCGGAGCAGCAGGTCGTTCAATTCGGCGCGCACCAGGTCGCCGAGGCGGTCGTTTCTGTGCTTCATTGCGCTCCCTCCAGGATCTGCGGATCCCAGCGGGTCAGGAACGCCTCGGGCTCGCTTTCCACGAGGCGGTGGATCTCTTCCATCAGCTTCTCCATCTCCCCCTCGCCGTTGGTCACCGCCGCCATCGAAATCTCCGCCCGCTGGTGCAGGTCGTGGAAGTCGGTCTCGGCGACCGACACCCGGAAGCGCTGGTGGATGCGGTCCACCATGGACTTGACGACCCGCCGCTTGTCTTTCAGGCTGCGGCTCCCGGGCAGGTGCAGCTCGAAGCTGGAGATTCCAACAATCATTCTGATCTCGTCTGTCTGGTCTCGCGAATGGTTCTCTCCCCGTCTCCCGCGGCGGGGAGCGGGGAAGACAACCTTCGACTGTCTTACAGGACCGGCGCGACCTCTTCGCGCACGTAGGCTTCGATGATGTCGCCCGGCTTCAAGTCCTGGAACCGTTCGAGGCCGATACCGCAGTCGAAGCCGGTGCGCACCTCGGACGCGTCGTCCTTGAAGCGCCGGAGCGATGCGATCTTGCCGTCGTACACCACCCGGTTGTCGCGCAGGAGCCGGACGCTGGCGCTCCGCGGGATGACCCCCTCGATCACGTGGCAGCCGGCGATGGTTCCGATCTTCGGGACCTTGAAGGTGTCGCGCACCTCGGCCCGGCCGCTCGCCACTTCGCGGAAGGTCGGATCGAGCAGGCCCGTCATCGCCTTGCGAAGCTCGTCGAGCAGCTCGTAGATGACCGTGTGCAGGCGGATCTCCACCTCTTCCTTTTCGGCCAGGTCGATGGCGCTCCGCTCGGGGCGGACGTTGAAGCCGACGATCAGGGCCTCGGAGGCCGAGGCGAGCAATACGTCGTTCGTCGAGATGGCGCCGACGCCGGCATGCAGCACCGAGACCTTGACCTTCTCGGTCGACAGCTTGCCCAGGGCGTCGCGCAGGACCTCCAGCGAGCCCTGCACGTCGGCCTTGACGACCACCGCCAGCTCCTTGACCTCACCCTCCTGGATGCGGCTGAAGAGCTGGGCGAGCGACATGCTGCGGCCCGGCGCCGCCGACGAGATCTCCCGGTCGCGCGTCTCCTGCTGGCGGAAGGCCGCGATGCCCCGCGCCTGCGCCTCGTCCTGCACGACCTGGAACAGATCGCCGGCATTCGGCAGCAGGTCGCTGAAGCCGGTGACCTCGACCGGCGTCGACGGCCCCGCTTCCTTGATGCGCTGGCCGCGGTCGTCCGACATGGAGCGGACGCGCCCCCAGGCGGCGCCGGAGACGAAGACGTCGCCGACGTGGAGCGTGCCGTTCTGCACCAGGACGGTGGCCACGATGCCGCGGCCGACCTCCTTGCGGGCTTCGAGCACGGCGCCCTGCGCCTGGATCTCGGGGCTCGCCTTGAGCTCCTGGACGTCCGCGGTGAGCAGGATCATGTCGAGCAGCTCGGAGATGCCCTCCTTGCGCAGCGCCGAGATCGGCACCATGACGGTGTCGCCGCCCCAATCCTCGGGCTGGAGACCCTGGTCGGACAGCTCGCGCTTCACCCGGTCGGGGTTGGCGTTCGCCTTGTCCATCTTGTTGACCGCCACCACGATCGGCACCCGGGCCGCTTTCGCATGGTTGATCGCCTCGACCGTCTGCGGCATGACGCCGTCGTCGGCCGCGACCACCAGGACCACGATGTCGGTCACCCGGGCGCCTCTGGCGCGCATCATCGTGAAGGCCTCGTGGCCCGGCGTGTCGAGGAAGACGACCTGCCGGCCGTTGACGTCCACGTGATAGGCGCCGATGTGCTGCGTAATGCCGCCGAACTCCGATTCCGTCACCTTGGAGGAGCGGATCGCGTCGAGCAGCGAGGTCTTGCCGTGGTCGACGTGGCCCATGATGGTGACGACCGGAGCGCGGCTCGTCTTTGCCTTGACCTCGGCCACCTCGGCTCCCTTGGTGGTGGCCGCGAGCTCTTCCTTGAGCTGCACCTCCTCCTCGAAGGAGACGACCATCACCTCGACGCCCAGGTCCTTGGCGAGCTGCTCGGCGAGATGAGGCTCCAGCACCTGGTTGATGTTGGCCATGATGCCGCGGTCGAAGAGCGCTTTCATCAGGTCCTTGGCGCGCACGCCGAGCTTGTCGGCGAACTCGCGCAACGTCATCCCCTCGCGGATCATCACAGCGCCCTCCGGCCGGCCCTTCCCCTTGAAGGTCAGGATCTTGCCGACCTCTTCCTTCCGCTGCTGCGCCCGCCGGCCGCGCCGGCCGTTCAGCGCAACATCTTCTTCTTCATCCAGGTCGCTGATCGAGCCCTTGAAGACCGCCAGATCCTCTTCATCGAGGACGTGCGGCCCCGGCTTCTTGACGCCTTTCTTCTTCTTGTCGCGGCCGATCTGCTCCTGGGTCCGCTCGGCGGCCCGGCGCTTCAAATCCTCGGTCGTGAGCGGCGCCGACGGACCGGCGGGCCGGCCCAGACCGGGGCCTCCCGGACCGCTCGGACCACCGCCCGGCCGCACCGGCCCGCTGTCGCGGCGCTGCGGCGGACCGAGCGGCCGCTGGCCAGGGCGCTGCAGAGGAGGACCGCTCGGACCGTCGCGGCGGGGTCCTGGACCACCCGGACCACCTGCACTGTAACCCGGACCGTCGCGGCGGGGACCCGGACCGCCCGGACCACCGCCAGGGCCACCGGGGCCGCTCGGACGCTGTCCAGGATAGCCCGGGCCGTCGCGGCGCGGTCCCGGACCGCCCGGTCCACCCGGACCGGCCTGGCGCGGAGCTCCAGGGCCTCCCTGGTCGCGGCGCGGCGGCAGACCGCCCTGATCGCGGCGCTGGCCTCCCGGACCTGCCGGCGCTCCCTGATCGCGGCGCTGGCCTCCTGGATGAACCGGCCCCAGTGGCCCCTGGTCGCGGCGGGGCGGCAGGCCGCCCTGATCGCGCCGCGGCGGTAGGGGAGCAGCCGTCGCCGGACGCACCGGTGTGCTGGGCAAAGCCGTCGCCGGGGGCGCCGGAGCCGGCGTGGTCGCGGCAGCCGCCAGGGCAGGCGCGGGCTCCGTTTCCTCCACGTGAGGCGGCTCGGGCGTGACCGGGGCGGGCAGCGGCTCCTCCTGATGGAGGGGCGCCGGCATCTCGATCGGCTCGTACGGCTCCGCCTCGAACGCGGGGATCGACGCTTCCGGAGACAGGAACCCGGCCTGCGGGCCCCTCTCCGACGCCGGCAGCGTCTGGATCCGCGGCTCGACCTTCTGGATCAGAGTGCGCGGCCGGTTCGGACGCAGCGGGTTTGCCGCCGGACGGCGCGCCTGCGGCGCGGCCGGGGCCGGAGCCCGGCGCCGGGCCGGGTCGGACACGGGGGTCGGCGCCGCCGGCTCGTCGCGCAGGATCACCTCTCGCGGGTGCGGGAGCTTCTTGCCCTGCAGGATCGCTTGGATGATGTCGGTGTCGATGGCAGCGTCATCGCCCTCGACCCGCACTCCGATGGACTTCAGCTTGAAGACGAGGTCCTGGTTTGAAATCGCCATCATCTTCGCGAGGTCCTGGACTCGAATCTTTCCCATAATCTTGTCTAACACTCCCTAAATTGATCCCGCGCGGAGGTCTTTCCCCCGGCTCCGCATTGCTGGCTCGGATTACTCGCCTTCGCGAGGCTCCTCGTCGGACGCGGCAGGCTGCTCCTCCGCGCCCTCTTCCCCCGGCCATTTCACCGTGCTCCGCTGCTGCTCGCTCTCCTGGAACGCCCGGCTGAGCGCGGCCATGAAGTCCTCGTCGCCCATCGAGGTACCGCCGCCGGCGGCTTCGGGCGCGCGGAAGGCCTTGCCGATCTCGGCGACGTCCGCCTCGCGCTTCGCCGACTGCTCCTGCGCCCAGTCCCCCAGCCGGTCGGCGAGGGCCTCGTCGACCCCCTCGACCGCCAGGAGCGTGCTGCGCGAGGCGTCGAGCAGGGCGTCCACCGTGTCGAGGCCGGCTTCGAGAAGCCCGGCGGCGACTTCCGGCGTGACGCCGGCGACCGACGTGATGTCCTCCCGCCGCTCCGGGGTCGCCGCGGCCGCGGCCTCGACGCCGCTCATCGCGGTCTGGAGCATGCGGGCCAGCGCGTCGGCGACCTCGTCCTTGACGTCGCTCTCGCTCTTGATGTCGATGCGGGAGCCGATCAGCTCCGAGGCGAGGCGGACGTTCTGGCCCCGCTTGCCGATGGCGAGCGAGAGCTGCTCGTCCTCCACGATCACGTCGAGATGCGGCACCTCGCCGTGGTGCGTCACCGACACGCGGGTGATCTTGGCCGGCGCGAGAGCGCTCTGGGCGAAGGTCACCAGGTCGTCGCTGTACTCGATGATGTCGATCTTCTCGCCCCTGAGCTCACGGATGATCGACTGCACGCGCGAGCCCTTCATGCCGACGCAGGCGCCGACCGGGTCGACGTCGCGCTCGCGGCTGTAGACCGCCACCTTCGCGCGCTCGCCGGGGGCGCGGACCGCGTTCTTGATCACCACCGTGCCGTCGTAGATCTCCGGCACCTCGGTCTCGAAGAGCTTGACCAGGAGGCGCGGATCGGTCCGCGACAGCACGATCTGCGGCCCCTTCGGCTGCTTGTGCACGTCGACGATCACCGCGCGGATGCGCTCGCCCTGGCTGTAGCGCTCGTGGCGGGCCTGCTCCATGCGGGGGACGATCGCCTCGGTCCGCCCGAGGTCGACGATGATGTCGCCGCGCTCGAAGCGCTTCACCGTGCCGTTGACCACCTCGCCGACGCGGTCGATGTATTCGTTGTAGATGTTCTCCCGCTCGGCCTCGCGGACGCGCTGGTAGAGCACCTGCTTCGCCGACTGGGCGGCGATCCGGCCCAGGCCGTCGGTCGGGATCGGGAGATGGACCTCGTCGCCCACCTGCGCGCCAGGCTTGTGGTCCTGGGCCTCGTCCACGGTCCACTCGGCGAGCGGATCCTCGACCTCCTCGACGACCTTCTTGACGATGAAAGCGTCGAACTTTCCGGTCTCGCGGTCCAGGTGAGCGCGCACCGGCTCTTTGATGCGGTGCTGCTTCTTGGCCGCCGACGCCATGGCGTCTTCGAGGGCCCCGATCCAACGGTCCAGGTCGATATCCTTCTCGCGTGCGACCTGGCGCAGGATCTCGTTGAGGTTCACGTCTGCCGCTTGTGCTTGAGGCATGGGCTTTCTTTTTCCTTCTCCGTATCGTCTGTCTACAGCTCGATGTCCAATCGGGCCATGCGAATATCGCGGTACCTCACCTCGAGGCGTTCGCCCTTCGGCTCCTCGACCACCACCACGCGCGCGTCCTCTTCTGACACGCCCCCAGGCCGCTCGAAGCTCTCGAGACGGCCCAGCACCGTTCTGCGCTTTCCCGTCGCGGGCTCTTCCACGGTCACCCGCATCTTGTGTCCCACGAACCGCTCGAAGTGCTGCGGCTTGTAGAGCTGGCGGTCGAGACCCGGCGACGAGACCTCGAGGACGTACCGGCTCTTGCCGAAATCCACCACGTCGAGGTACGCCGACACCAGCTTGGAGACGTACTCGCAATCGGAGAGAGTGACCCCTTCCGGCTTGTCGAGGAACAGGCGAAGCGTTCCACCCTTCAACTCGGCGTGCCAGAGCTCACAGCCAGACGATTCGGCGATCGACTCGATCTCCGGACGGATGTCGGCAAGCCGTCCGGCGGCCGAACCGCCCGCCTTGCCCACCGCCTTCGCGGTCGTCGTCTCACTGGCGCTGTTGGTGCCGCCCTCTCCCATCGTCCTCCCTTGTCTCGAGAGCGCCGGCTGACCCCTACAACAAAAAGAGTGGGCAGAACATGCCCACTCCGTACCGACCGGTCGCCGGTCGGGGCAAGCTGGCTGTTCGCAGTATAGGACACCCCGGGTCATCCTTCAACCCGGGGGGTGAGGGTCAACCGGGCAGGCCCTTTCACGCCCGATTTGTGCCAAAATGGCGTCTGTGGATGGAAGTGCGGTGGACCTCTCCTCTGGAATGTTCATGGCAAGTGCTTTGCTTATGACCCGATGAGAAGAGGAAAGAAAGGAGACCTCAGCAGTCATGAGCACGACCCGTAAACGTAACCTGGCTACGTTCCTGTTGGTCCTGGGCGCGGTGATCTTCGGCATGGTCCTCGCCGGAGGGCTGCAGCTGACCCTGCCCGGTATGGCGGATCCGCAGGCCCCGCTCTCCGCGACCCAGGTCGCCGCTGCGAAGCCGGGAGTTGCGGTCATCCCGAGCTTCGCGGATCTGGCCCAGGCGGTCGATCCCGCCGTGGTGTCGATCCAGGCGGCGACGATCGAGAAGGGGCCGCGCGGCCGCCGTGATGGTGGTGTCGACCCCTTTGAGTTCTTCTTTGGTCCGCGCCGGCGCGGACCCGGCGACCAGCAGCAGCCTCAGCAGCCGGGCGAGCCGGAAGAGTTCCGCTCCGATGCCGGCGGCAGCGGCTTCGTGATCAGCCGCGATGGCCTGGTGGTGACCAACTATCACGTCGTCGAGGGGGCGAGCGAGGTCAAGGTGCATCTCGGCGACCGCGACTTCACCGCCGAGGTGAAGGGCACCGATCCTGCCACCGACATCGCGCTCCTCAAGATCAACGCGGGCGACAGCCTGCGCTACCTGGAGCTCGGCGACAGCGAGACCGTCCGCGTGGGCGACTGGGTCATGGTCATCGGCAATCCGCTGAACCTGGACAAGACCGTCACCACCGGCGTGGTCAGCGCCAAGGGACGCTCGATCGGCATCAGCGATGTCTCGTTCGAGAATTTCATTCAGACCGACGCAGCCATCAACTTCGGCAACTCCGGCGGCCCCCTGGTCGACATGCAGGGCCGGGTCATCGGCATCGCGACCGCGATCAACTACGGCGCCGAGAACATCGGCTTCGCCGTGCCGGTCAACACCCTGAAGCAGATCCTGCCCCAGCTCCGCGAAAAGGGATCGGTCAGCCGCGGCTACCTGGGCGTCCAGATCGGCAACCTTACGTATGAGCAGGCGCAGGCGTTCGGCCTCCAGTCGAGCGACGGCGCCCTGGTGAGCACGGTCGAGAGCGGCACCCCGGCCTCCAAGGCGGGCATCCGCCACGGCGACATCATCCTCTCGGTGGACGGGATCAAGGTGAAGCAGACCCGCGACCTGATCAGCTACGTCGCGGCCAAGGAGCCGAACAGCTCCGTGACGCTGGACGTCTGGCGCGACGGCAAGGTCACCAAGAGAGAGGTCAAGCTGGGCGAGCGCCCGGGCGATGACGAGGTGGCCGAGGCGCGCCCGGCGGAGGGTGAGTCCGGCATCGACTGGCTGGGCCTGCAGTACCAGAGTCTGTCCTCGAGCCTGCGTTCCCTGCACGGGGTTCCCGACGAGGTCGAAGGCGTCCTGATCAGCAACGTCGCGCCGACCAGCCCACTCTACGAGCAGGCCGTGCGGCCCGGCAGCATCATCACCGAGGTCAACGGCCAGGAGATCAAGTCCGTCGAGGACTTCGAGGATCTGATCAAGGCGGCGAAGCCCAAGTCGTACCTGCGCTTCTACGTCCAGAACATCGGCCGCAACGGCCAGACCCAGCCGTTCTTCGCGGTGGTGCAGGTGCCGTAAGCCCTCACCCCCGGCCCCTCTCCCGCGAGCGGGATAGGGGTGTGGATTAGGTCGTTCGGGGTAGGCACAACATCAGGTAAATCCCTGAGCCCTTCAAACCTACACCCCTCTCCCGCTCGCGGGAGAGGGGCCGGGGGTGAGGGCTCTTCCATTTTCTTGTTAGACTGCATGGCGATGCCGAGGACTACCGACAGCTTCCGCGCCTCCGTCCTGGTGGTGGATGACGAGGCCGCGATCCGTGACAGCCTGCGCATGATCCTTGAGTACGAGGGATACCGGGTGGACGAGGCCGGGGGCGGACCCCAGGCTCTGGCCAAGGTGGGCGAGCGCCTCCCGGATGCCGTGATCCTCGACATCAAGATGCCGGAGATGGACGGCCTCGATCTGCTGCGGGCCTTCCGCGAGCGGGGCTACGACATGCCGGTGCTGATGATCAGCGGCCATGCCGACCTGCAGACCGCGGTCGAGGCCACCCGCCGCGGCGCCTACGACTTCTTCGAAAAGCCCCTCCAGCGCGAGCGCGTGCTCGTCGCCCTGCGCAACGCCGTCGAGACGCAGCGCCTGAAGACCGACGTCACCGTCGCGCGCCCGGAGATGGACGAATACATCGGCAGCGCGCCCGCCGTGCGCCGCCTGCGCGAGACCATCGAGAAAGCCGCGCCCACCCCGGCGACCGTCCTCATCACCGGCGAGAGCGGCACCGGCAAAGAGCTGGTCGCCCGGGCCATCCACCGGCAGTCGCCGCGGCGCGAGCGCCCCCTGGTGCAGGTCAACTGCGCGGCCATCCCCGAGGACCTCATCGAGTCCGAGCTGTTCGGCCACGAGAAGGGGAGCTTCACCGGCGCGGTCCGCCGCCAGATCGGCAAGTTCGTCGCCGCCGACGGCGGCACCATCTTCCTCGACGAGATCGGCGACATGTCCGCCCGCACCCAGGCCAAGGTGCTGCGCGTCCTGCAGAGCGGCGAGGTCGAGCCGGTCGGCGCCGAGCGCACGGCGCTGGTGGACGTCCGGGTGGTCGCCGCGACCCACCGCAACCTCGAAGACGAGATCGCGGCCGGGCGCTTTCGCGAAGACCTCTTCTACCGGTTGAACGTCATCCCGATCCGCACGCCGGCGCTGCGCGAGCACCTCGAAGACGTCCCGGTCCTGGTGGACTACTTCGTGCGCCGCTACGGCGAGCAGAACAACTACAAGCCGAAGGAGTTCACTCCCGAGGCCCTGGCCCACCTCAAATCCCTCCCCTGGAAAGGGAACGTGCGGGAGCTCAAGAATCTGGTCGAGCGCCTGCTGATCCTCTCCCCGGGAGAGAAAGTCGTCCGCGAGGACGTCATCACCGCCACCGGCGGCACCCGGCCCGAGCTGTCGAGCGCCCTGATGGCCGTGGAGACCCTGCGGGAATTCCGGGATCTCTCGGAGCGCATGTTCATCCTCCACAAGCTGGAAGAGAACAACTGGAACGTCACCCAGACCGCGACGGCGATCGACACGCCGCGCAGCAACCTTTATAAGAAGCTCGACCAGTACGACATCCATCGAGAGGAGCCACCCCGTGAACCTTGACGAGCGGAGGGAGCTGATCCTGCGACTGCTCGAGGAGAGCGGCGCGCTGCGCCGTGGGCATTTCCTGCTCTCCTCGGGCCTCCATTCGGGGGCGTACGTCCAGTGCGCCCTGCTCCTGGAAGATCCTGTGCGTTCCCGCAGAGTGGGGGAGGAGCTGGCCCAAGAGCTGCGGCAGTACCACCCCGATTCCGTCCTCGCCCCGGCCCTGGGCGGGGTCATCATCGGCCACGAGGTCGCGACCTCGCTGGGTGTCCCCTTCCGCTTCACCGAGCGCAAGGGAGACGACATGGGTCTGCGCCGCGGCTTCACGATACGCCAAGGGGAGCGGGTGGTGATCGTCGAAGACGTGGTCACCACCGGCCGTTCCACCCTGGAAACGGCCGCCCTCGCCACCGGCCGCGGAGCCCGGGTCGTAGCGATCGGAGCGATCATCGACCGCACCGTGGGGAAGGACCCCTTCGACGTCCCCTTCCGCTCCCTCCTGGAGCTCGACCTCCCGTCCTTCCCTCCGCACGAGTGCCCCGCCTGCCAGTCCGGAGCCGCGCCGCCCGAGAAGCCCGGAAGCCGTCCCGAGCCGGCCGGAGCGGAAGAGACGGCCGACCAGCGGGAAGCCACGAGATAGCTCCAAGTCCCGTTGCGCGGGTCGACCGTCCGGCGCAACGGGACTCCCGTCCCGCAGAGCCATACGCCCGTCCCGCAGCGCCGTCCTCCAGTACCGTAGAGCCGTCCTCCCGTACGGGAGCACCGTACTCGAGGACGGTCGAGCCGTTCTCCAGTACGCCCAAGCCGTTCTCCAGTACCGTTCAACCGTTCCGCCGTACCGCCGCCAAGTACGTCCATACGGCTCAACCGTCCTGGAGTACCGTTCAGCCGTACAGCCTCCCCGTCGATCCGTACTCCAGTACGGCTGAGCCGTCCTCCCGTACCGTTCAACCGTACGCCCGTACGGATCAACGATACGCCATCCCCATCGAGCGGTACTTCAGTACGGCTGAACAGTCCACCAGGACGGCGCAGCCGTACGCCCGTACCGCTCTACAGTACTCAAGTACCGTTGAGCCGTACTGGAGTACCGCTGAGCCGTTCGCCAGTACCGTTGAGCCGTACGCCCGTACGATGCGGCGGTACGCCCGTACAGCTCAACGGTACGGCTGTACCGCGGAGCCGGACTCCGATCCCGGAGAGCCGGAACCGCAACGGAGAGGCGGCGTACGCTACGACTGAGACAGGGAAGAGGTCCGGCGCGAGCCGGAGAGGAGAGCTTGAAAGGAGAGACCGCGTCGAGCCCTACTTGATCGGCCGACCGTCCGGCCCGACCAGGCGAACGCGGCGCTGACCGCGGAAAGGCTGCTGCCCGAACGCAACCAGCATCTCCGAGCGATGCCCATAGTGCAGCCGCACTCCGGCATCCAGGAACGACATGACCTTCCGGCCTTCGACGACGACCTCGGCGAGAGCCTTCGAGACCTCCTGCTTCTGAGCCGTCAGAACCGCCTGCTGGGTCATCAAATCGTTCGCCCGAGCCAGGAGCATTTCGAGCCGCGAGATCTGCGCCCCCAGATGCGGGAGCTCGTCAAAGTGCTCGAGCAGCGACGCAACGCGAAGCCGCCACTTACTCAGAGTTTTTGCAAGAGACTCATTCGGCATCGCCGTTCTCCTTTGAAGCCTCGCCCCGAAGGCTGGCAGGCAGCAGGGCCTTCGAGGGACCGGGCTCAGCGTCTGTGGTGCGCCAAGATTGGGGGAGATGATGCACGGGTGGGTGGGGGGAGGTCAAGGGGGGGAGGTGAGAACATTGGGAACCATGTTTGACGCGAATATAGGTCCAGCATAGGATGGCTAAAAATCGACGAAGGTGAAGGACTTACCGACAACGCTCCGGCAGGTTCTATCGAGAACCTCTGTTTCACTGCGGTCTCATTACTCGACATGGCTGTCAAAAAATCCGCGCTCTATAGCTCCCTCTGGCAAAGCTGTGACGCCCTCCGCGGCGGCATGGATGCCAGCCAGTACAAGGACTACGTCCTCGGCCTTCTCTTCCTCAAGTACATCAGCGACAAGTACGCGGGCAAGCCCTACGCGGCGATCCGGGTCCCGGCCGGCGCGAGCTTCAAGGACATGGTCGCTCTCAAAGGCAAAAGCGACATCGGCGACCAGATCAACAAGAACATCATCGCTCCGCTGGCCAAGGCCAACCAGCAGATCTCCCAGGCCGACTTCCCGGACTTCAACGATCCCGTGAAGCTCGGCGACGGCAAGGAGAAGGTCGACCGGCTCACTGACCTCATCGCCATCTTCGAGGATCCGGCTCTCGACTTCTCCAGGAACCGCGCCGACGGCGATGACCTGCTGGGCGACGCCTACGAGTACCTGATGCGGCACTTCGCCACCGAGAGCGGCAAGAGCAAGGGGCAGTTCTATACCCCGGCCGAGGTCAGCCGCGTCATCGCGCAGATCCTCGGCATCCGCACCGCGAAGACCAGCGCTTCCACGACTGTCTACGACCCGACCTGCGGATCGGGCTCGCTGCTCCTGAAGGTGGCCGAGGAGGCCGGCACCCCCGTCACGCTCAACGGCCAGGAGAAAGACGCCGGCACCACCGGCCTCGCCCGGATGAACATGGTCCTGCACGACCAGCCAACCGCGGTGATCCTGCAGGGCAACAGCCTGACCGATCCCAAGTTCCGCGGCACGGACACCCTCAAGACCTTCGACTACGTCGTCGCCAATCCGCCCTTTTCCGACAAGCGCTGGAGCACCGGTCTCAATCCGCAGGAAGATCCTTTTGACCGCTTCCAGCTCGGCGTGCCGCCGGCCAAGCAGGGCGACTACGCCTACCTGCTGCACATCGTCCGCTCCCTCAAGAGCACCGGCCGGGGCGCGTGCATCCTGCCGCACGGCGTGCTGTTCCGCGGCAACGCCGAGGCAGACATCCGCCGCGCCCTCGTGCGCAAAGGCTACATCGAGGGCATCATCGGTCTGCCCGCCAACCTCTTCTACGGCACCGGCATCCCGGCCTGCATCATCGTGATCGACAAGAAGGACGCCCCGGCCCGCAGGGGGATCTTCCTGATCGACGCGAGCGGCGGCTTCATAAAGGATGGCCCGAAGAACCGACTGCGCGCGATGGACATCCACAGGATCGTGGACGTCTTCAACAAGCGGCTCGATGTCCCGAAGTACGCGCGGATGGTCCCCTTCGCGGAGATCGAGAAGAACGACTTCAATCTCAACCTGCCGCGTTACATCGACAGCCAGACGCCCGAGGACCTGCAGGACATCGAGGGCCACCTGCGGGGCGGCATCCCGGTGGCGGACATCGATGCGCTCGAGCGGTACTGGGAGGTCTGCCCGGACCTTCGGCAGGTTCTTTTCAAGAGAAGCCGGAAAGGCTATGTCCGGCTGGCGGTGGAGAAGTCCGCCATCAAGTCCACCATCTACGAGCACCCCGAATTCGCCTCCTTCATCGCCGGCATGAACGCCCACTTCACCGCATGGCGGAAGAAGCGCGCCGCGAAGCTCAAAGCCTTGGAGGCCAGATGCCATCCCAAGGAGGTCATCGCGGAGCTTTCCGAGAGTTTGCTCGCCCATTACGCCGGCAAGCCGCTCATCAATCCATATGACGTCTATCAACGCCTGATGGACTATTGGGCCGAGACCATGCAGGACGACTGCTACCTGATCTCTGCCGACGGATGGACGGCCACGGCCGAGCGCATCATCGAGAAGGACAAGAAGGGGAAGGAGAAGGACAGGGGCTGGGCGTGCGACCTCATCCCCAAGCCCCTCCTCGTCGCCCGCTTCTTCGCCAAAGAGCAGGCCGCCATCGATGAGCTCGCGGCCGAGCTGGAGGGCGTCACCGCCCGGCTTGCCGAGGGAGGAAGAGCACGGCGGCGAGGAAGGGGCGTTCTTCGAGCTCGACAAGGTGAACAAGGCCAATGTCGCCGCCCGGTTGAGGGAGATCAAAGGCGATCGGGACGCGAAGGAGGAAGCTGTCGTCCTGAGCGAGTGGCTGGAGCTCAACGGCGAGGAGGCAGACCTCAAGAGGCGCCTCAAGGAGGCCGAGGCCGCACTCGACGCTCACGCCTACAGCAGGTATCCGAAGCTCACGGAGCCCGAGATCAAGGCGCTAGTGGTGGACGACAAGTGGCTCGCCGCGCTCGATGCCGCCATCCATGGCGAGATGGACCGTGTGAGTCGGCAGCTCACCCGGCGCGTGAAGGAACTGGCCGAACGCTACGAGGCTCCGCTGCCGAAGATGGCGGACCACGCGGCCGAGCTGGAGGAGAAGGTGAACCGACACCTGGAGAGGATGGGGTTCACATGGGAGTGAAGCGCGGCTACAAACAGACCGAGGTGGGTGTGATTCCGGAGGATTGGCGAGTCGAAGCCATAGACGAGATTTCTATCGTTGGCCGTGGCAGAGTCATTAGCCACAGGGAGATAGCTCGATCGCTGAATCCTAGGTATCCCGTTTATTCCTCTCAGACATCGAACAATGGCGTGATGGGATACATCGACACTTTTGAGTTCGAAGGCGAATACATCACTTGGACAACGGATGGTGCAAAGGCTGGAACGGTGTTCGCCCGCAATGGAAGGTTTAATTGTACGAACGTGTGCGGCACCATCAAGTTGAGGTCAGATAATCATCTTTTCGTGGCAAAGGTTCTCGAAAAGATTGCCCCGCGACACGTCTCACGGCACCTTGGTAATCCGAAGCTGATGAACGACGTGATGAAGCGGGTCAAAGTTCCTCTCCCGCCCACCAAAGCCGAACAAGAAGCCATCGCCGAGGCGTTGAGCGATGCGGATGCCTTCATCGAATCCCTGAAGCAGCTTATCGCCAAGAAGCGCCAGATCAAACAAGGTGCGATGCAGGAATTGCTTACGGGGAAGAGGCGCCTGCCGGGTTTTGAGGTCAAACGCGGGTACAAGCAGACTGAGGTGGGAGTGATTCCGGCCGACTGGAACCTCATGCCATTCGTTCGGGCAGTCGCTTCCTATATCGACTACCGTGGTCGCACTCCTCGAAAGCTCGGGCTGTCATGGGGAGGTGGGGACATTCTCGCGCTTTCTGCGAACAACGTTCAGATGGGCCGGATTGATCCTGACAAGGAAGCTTACTTTGGCAGTGTCGAGTTGTACCGCAAGTGGATGGTGCAGGGTGAGTGTGAACGTGGTGATGTGCTGCTGACAATGGAGGCTCCGTTAGGAAACGTCGCTCAAATTCCCGACTCTAGGACATATATTCTCAGTCAGCGCGTTGTTCTCATCAAGCCCCAGGATTGGTTGCTTCGCGATTTCTTGGCACACTACATGAAGAGTTCATTCTTTCAATCGCAACTTGCTATCAACGCTACAGGATCGACGGCTATGGGAATACAACGGAAGAAGCTCGATGGTCTCCCCATTTACCTTCCTCCCACCAAAGCGGAGCAGGAAGCCATCGCCGCCATCCTTTCCGACATGGACGCCGAGATCGTCGCGCTGGAGGCCAAGATCGCCAAAGCCCGCCAAATCAAGCAGGGCATGATGCAGGAGTTGCTCACCGGGAGGATTCGGCTCGTATGAAGGAGAACCAGCAGGTCGAATGGAAGAGCTCCTGGCGTGACGACTATCTCAGGTGGATCTGCGGCTTCGCCAATGCCGAGGGCGGCACGCTGATCATCGGGCGCGATGATCGAGGGAGAGTCGTCGGCGTCGAAGATGCAGGGAGGCTCATGGAGGAGATTCCCAACAAGGTGCGGGACATCCTTGGCATCATGGTGGATGTGAACTTGCGGCAAGAGGAAGGCAGGGAGTTGATTGAGATACGGGTCGAGCCGTATCCCAGTCCCATCAGCTACAAAGGTGAATACCACTATCGTAGCGGTAGCACCAAGCAGGAGCTGAAGGGGGCGGCGCTGGAGCAGTTTCTGCTGAAGAAACGCGGACGCCACTGGGATGATGCACCGGAGCCCTCCTTCACCGCGCGGTCCTGCAGCGCCGCGGCCTTGCGGCTGTTCAAGCAACGGGCATCAGAGAGCGGGCGCATGGACCGGGCGGTATTACGCGACAGCCGGGAGGCCGTTCTCGGGAACCTGGAGCTCACCGAAAAACACGGTCTCAAACGCGCCGCCTGCCTGCTGTTCTCCGACCTCCCCGAGCGGTACGTGAGTGGTGCTTGGATCAAGATCGGCTTCTTCGTGACGGATGACGACCTCCGCTATCAAGACGAGGTGCACGGGAACCTCTTCGAGCAGGTGGAGAAAACGCTCGATCTCCTGCACACGAAGTATCTCAAGGCGTACATCAGCTACCAGGGCTTGCTGAGGCGGGAGACCTTCCTCTTCCCCGACGCCGCACTGCGCGAGGCCCTGCTCAACGCCGTGGTGCACAAAGACTACAGCAGCGGCATCCCCATCCAGATCAGCGTGTATGACGACCGGATCGTCCTCTGGAATCCCGGCGACCTGCCGGACAACTGGACGCTGAAAAAGCTGCTGGGCAAGCACCCGTCCTGCCCGTTCAACCCGCTGCTCGCCAATGCCTTCTTCCGCGCCGGTTACATTGAATCCTGGGGACGTGGCATCGAGAAGATCCACCGCGAATGCCGGGAGCACGGAATCGAGCCGCCGGTCTACGATTTCGGCATGGCGGGCCTGATGCTGACCTTCCGCGCCAACTTTTCGCATCTGCCAGTCGCTTCTCTGGAGCAGGTAAGGGGGATTACCCCAATCACTACCCAAGAAACTGGCGGGACTACCCAAGAAACTACCCAAGAAACTGCCGGGACTACCCAAGAAATTAGCGGCACTACCCAAGAAACCACCCAAGAAAGGGTGCTTGCCTTGTTGCGTGCCCAACCTGCGATTACGCGAAGGGAGCTGGCGAGCAGGCTGGGCTTGAGCGACAATGGCATCAAGTACCACTTGGAGAGGATGAAGGCTGCGGGGGTTATTCGCCATGTGGGCGCGACCAAGTCGGGATCCTGGGAAGTCCTGAAATGACCCTCGTCGGCCAGCCCGAACGCGCCACCCAGAACCGCGTGGTCGCCCTGTTCTGCGACGAGCTGGGCTACCGCTATCTCGGCGACTGGTCGGACCGCGACGGCAACAGCAATATCGAGGAAGGGCTGCTCTCGGCTTGGCTCACCCGGAGAGGCTATGCGCCGGCGCAGATCAGCGCCGCCCTCTACAGGCTGCGCACCGAGGCGGACAACCACAGCCATTCGCTCTACGACAACAATCAGGCGGTCTACGGGCTGCTGCGCTACGGCGTCGAGGTGAAGACCGAAGCGGGCAAGGTGACGGACACCGTCCACCTCATCAACTGGCGGGAGCCGGAGAAGAACGACTTCGCCCTCGCCGAGGAGGTGACGCTCCAGGGGAGCCACCAGCGGCGGCCCGACGTCGTGCTGTACGTGAACGGCATTGCCGTCGGCGTGCTGGAGCTGAAGAACAGCCGCAAGAGCATCGGCGAAGGCATCCGGCAATTGCTCTCCAACCAGGAGAGTCTGTTCAACGCATGGTTCTTCTCCACGGTCCAGATCGTCTTCGCGGGCAGCGATTCGGAAGGGCTGAAATACGGCGCGATCGAGACCGAGGAAAAGTACTTCCTGAAGTGGAAGGAAGACGAGGAGGACGACAGCCGCTCCAAGCTGGACAAGTACCTCCTCAAGATGTGCCGCAAGGACCGCCTGATCAGGCTGATGCACGATTTCGTGCTCTTCGACGGTGGCCGGAAAAAGCTGCCGCGGGCGCACCAGTACTTCGGCATCAAGGCCGCGCAGGAACATGTGCGCCAGAGGAAGGGCGGCATCATCTGGCACACGCAGGGGAGCGGCAAGAGCATCGTGATGGTGCTCCTCGCGAAGTGGATCCTGGAGAACAACCCCAACGCCCGCGTGGCCATCATCACCGACCGCGACGAGTTGGACAAACAGATCGAGCGCGTCTTCACTGCGGCGGGCGAAGCCGTGCAACGCACCAGGAGCGGCCTCGAGCTGATGCGCCAGCTCGGCCAGGCCCGGCCGCGCCTCCTCTGCTCGCTCGTTCACAAGTTCGGACCCAAGGGCGTACCCGACTTCGAAGCCTTTCTGAAGGACCTGGAAGCCCGGCCCAGCGCGACGGTGGGCGAGCTCTTCGTCTTCGTCGACGAGTGCCACCGCACGCAGAGCGGCAAGCTGCACCGGGTCATGAAGGCCATGATGCCCAATGCGGTCTTCATCGGCTTCACCGGCACGCCGCTCCTCGCCAAAGACAGGGCCACGAGCCTGGAAGTTTTCGGTGGCTACATCCACACCTACAAATTCAGTGAAGGCGTCGAGGATGAGGTCGTGCTCGATCTCGTCTACGAGGCGCGGGACATCGACCAGCGGCTCGGCTCCCAGGAAAAGATCGACGCCTGGTTCGAGGCCAAGACCAAGGGGCTCAACGACTGGCAGAAGCTCGAGCTCAAGAACAAGTGGGGCACGATGCAGAAGGTGCTCAGCTCTCGCTCGCGCATGGACCGCGTGGTGAGTGACATCATCTTCGACTTCAGCGTCAAGCGGCGCCTCTCCGACGAACGCGGCAACGCGATCCTCGTCGCCTCCAGCATCTACGAGGCGTGCAAGTACTTCAACCTGTTCCAGAAGACCCTGTTCAGGGGCCGGTGCGCGGTGGTGACCTCCTACAATCCGCAGGCGAAAGACGTGAGCCTGGAGGAGACCGGCGCCCACACCGAGACCGACAGGAAGCTCATCTACAACACCTACGACGAGCTGTTGCAGGAAGTCGTCGCCAAGCAGGGGATGACGCGGACCGAGACCTACGAAGAGTGGGCCAAGGCGCTGTTCATCAAGGAGCCGGCGAAAATGAAGCTGCTCGTCGTGGTCGACAAGCTGCTCACCGGTTTCGACGCGCCCTCCTGCACCTATCTCTACATCGATAAGTCGATGCAGGACCACGGCCTGTTCCAGGCGATCTGCCGCGTCAACCGCCTGGACGGCGACGACAAGGACTTCGGCTACATCGTCGACTACAAGGACCTGTTCAAGAAAGTCGAGAACGCCATTGCCGTCTACACTTCGGAGCTCGACCACAGCGCCGGCGGCCCGGCGCCTGAAGTGCTGCTCCAGGACCGCCTGACGAAAGGCAGAGAGCGGCTCGACAACGCGTTGGAAGCCCTCCACCTGCTCTGCGAGCCGGTCGAGCCCCGGAAAGGCGAGCACGAACACATTCGCTACTTCTGCGGCAACACGGAGATCCCAACAGACCTGCAGGAACGCGAGCCGCAGCGCACCGCCCTCTACAAGGCGACCGTGGGCCTGGTGCGCGCCTGGGCCAACCTCGCCGACGAGCTCGACCGCGCCGGCTATGGGGACGCCGACATTGCCCGCATGAAGCAGCAGCTCGGCCATTACCTGGATATCCGCGACATCATTCGCAACGCCAGCGGCGAGAGCCTCGACGTCAAGCCTTACGAGGCCGACATGCGGCACCTCATCGACACCTACATCGAGGCGGATGAGCCGAGGAAGATCTCGCCCTTCGACAATCTGGGTTTGCTGGATTTGATCGTCAAGACCGGCCTCGCGAGCGCGATCGCGTCCCGGCTCGGCGGCATGAAAGGCAATCGGGACGCCATCGCCGAGACGATCGAAAACAA
>DATFPH010000332.1:0-1567 GCA_035264905.1 Thermoanaerobaculia bacterium | reverse complement strand
AATGGCGTGGGCCTGGTGGTCTTGAAGCGCCTGGAGGATGCGCTGGCGGACGGCGACACGATCCGCGCGGTGATCCTCGGCGCGGCGCTGAACAACGACGGCGCGGCCAAGGTGGGGTTCACGGCGCCCGGCGTGGCCGGGCAGGCGGAGGTGGTCGCCACGGCGTTGGCGGTGGCCGGAGTGCAGCCGGAGGACGTCAGCTACGTCGAGGCGCACGGCACGGCCACGCCGCTCGGGGATCCGATCGAGGTCCGCGCGCTGGACCGGGTGTTCCGCACGGAGGGGAACCGAACGGGTTTCTGCGGCCTGGGCTCGCTCAAGTCGAACCTCGGGCACCTGGACGCCGCCGCGGGCGTGGCCGGCCTGATCAAGACCGTGCTCGCGCTGGAGCACCGCCAGATCCCGCCGACGCTCCACTTTACAAAGCCCCACCCAGAAGCCGGCCTGGAGGGAGGTCCGTTCTACGTCCCGGCCGAGCTGCGTCCCTGGGAGACCGACGCGCTGCCCCGGCGCGCCGGAGTCAGCTCGTTCGGCATCGGCGGAACCAATGCGCACGTGGTGCTGGAGGAAGCGCCGGTGCAGCCGGCCGCGGAGACCCCGGAACGCCCCGAGCTGCTGATTCTCTCCGGGCGGACGGCCGTTGCCCTGGAGACGGCGACCGCTCGCCTGGCGGATCACCTGGAGCGCCATCCGGAGCTTGCCCTGCGCGACGTGGCCCACACGCTCCGCACCGGCCGCCGGCAGATGGAGGCGCGGCGAGCCGTGGTCGTCCGCGACCGGGCCGACGCCGTCGCGGCGCTCCGGAGCCCGGAGCGGCTGCTCACCGCGCAGGCTCCGCAGGGCGACGTGCGCGTGGCGTTTCTGTTCCCCGGGCAGGGAGCCCAGCACGCCGGGATGGCGGCCGGGCTGTACGAGAGCGAGCCGGCGTTCCGCAAGGCGTTCCCCCTCCCCTGGCCCCTCCCCCGCGGAGCGGGAGAGGGGAATCCGCTCCAGGATTTGAACGCGACGGAGATCACCCAGCCTGTGCTGTTCGCCGTGGAGTACGCGCTCGCGAAGCTCTGGCAGTCGTGGGGCGTGCAGCCGGCCGCGTTCCTGGGCCACAGCCTGGGGGAGTACGTGGCGGCGTGCCTCGCGGGGGTTTTCTCCCTCGAAACGGCTCTGCGCCTGGTGACCTTGCGGGGACGGCTGATGCAGTCGCTCCCTCCCGGCGCCATGCTGAGCGTCTCGCTCTCCGAAGAGGACCTCCGTCCGCTGCTCGACGCGGAGACGGAGATCGCGGCCGTCAACGCGCCGGACCGCTGCGTGGCGACCGGCGCGCCCGAGGCGATCGAGCGCCTGCGCGAGCGGCTCGCCGCGCGGGGCGTCGAGGCCCGCCCCCTGCCGGTCGAGAGGGCCTTCCACTCCCGCCACGTGGAGCCGATCCTCGCCGCCTTCATTGAGGAGGTCCGCCGGGCCCGCCCGGCAGCGCCGCAGATCCCCTACATCTCCAACCTCACCGGCACCTGGGTGACGGCCGAGCAGGCGACCGATCCGGCGTATTGGGGCGAGCATCTGCGCCGGACGGTGC
>DATFPH010000331.1:0-6173 GCA_035264905.1 Thermoanaerobaculia bacterium | reverse complement strand
GACTGCGGCGGCACGCGCCTCCAGCCCGAGGCGCTGAACGTGCGGCTGCAGGGAAAGCTGCTGCCGGACCTGACCGGGATGAGCATCGAGGCGCTGCGCTCCTGGCTCGCCACGCAGCGCTGGACCGACCGCCAGCGTCAGATGGCGGGCCATCTTCTCGACGAGTTGAAGGAGCGGATCGAGGTGCTGCACCGCGTGGGCCTGGACTATCTGACCCTGGACCGCCAGGCGCGCACTCTTTCGGGCGGCGAGACACAACGTATCCATCTCGCCGCGGCCCTGGGCTCCGGCCTGACCAGCACCCTCTACGTCCTCGACGAGCCGACCATCGGCCTCCATCCGCAGGACAGCGACCGCCTGCTCCTGCTGCTGCGCGACCTGGCGAAGCGGGGGAACACGGTGCTCGTCGTGGAGCACGACCGGACGCTCATCCGCGGCGCCGACCACATCATCGACATGGGTCCGGCCGCCGGCGAAAAGGGGGGCGAGATCGTGGCGGAGGGTCCGATCGAGACCATCCTGGCGAGCGAGCACTCGCTCACCGGCAAGTACCTCCGGGAACGTCCGCCGACGCCGGCGCGGCGGCACATGGCGCGGTTCCGGCGCGAGCAGGGGTGGGAGACGCTGGACGACGAGATCTCCTCGCTCCCCCGGGTCACGGTGCGCGGCGCCCGCGCCCACAACCTCAAGAACGTGGACGTGGAGCTCCCGCTCGGATCGCTGGTGGCCGTGACTGGAGTCTCGGGCTCCGGCAAGTCGACGCTCGTCGAGAACGTCCTCTACGGGACCTACCAGCGGTCGCGCGGCGTGGTGGACGTGGAGCCCGGCGATTGCGACGAGGTCCGCGGCCTCGCGGGGCTGGAGGACGTGACCCTGGTAGACCAGCGGCCGCTCGGACGCTCCAGCCGCTCGAATCCCATCACGTACATCAAGACCTACGACGAGCTGCGCAAGATCTTCGCGGGCACGCCGGACGCCCGGGTGCGCGGCATCACGCCGGCCCATTTCTCCTTCAACGTCGAGTGCGGGCGCTGCCCGGCCTGCGAGGGGACGGGGATCACTGAGGTCGACATGCAGTTCATGGCGCCGGTGACGGTGCCGTGCGAGATCTGTCAGGGGCATCGCTTCCGGCCCGAGGTCCTGGCCGTGCGCTACAAGGGTCTGAACATCTCCGAGGCCCTGGATCTGACGGTCGAGGATGCGCAAAGCTTCTTCGCCGACCACAAGAAGCTGATGCGGCGGCTGCGCCTGCTCACCGACGCGGGGCTCGGCTACCTGCGGCTCGGCCAGTCGACCTCGACGCTCTCCGGCGGCGAGGCGCAGCGGCTCAAGCTCGCGAGCTTCCTCGACCGCCCCGCCTCGGACAAGCCGCGGCTCTTCCTGTTCGACGAGCCCACCACCGGCCTCCACCTGGCCGACATCGACGTCCTCTACCACACCCTGCGGCGGCTGGTGCAGCGCGGAGACGGGGTCGTGGTCGTCGAGCACAGCCCTGACCTGATCGCCCGCTGCGACTGGATCGTGGACATGGGCCCCGGCGGTGGGATCCACGGCGGCGAGGTCCTCTATGCGGGCCCGCTGGAGCCGTTTCTCGACCGGGTGGAGAGCCCGACCGCCGACGAGCTCCGCCGCCATCTGAAATGGCCGGAGCGGGTGGCGGCGGTCGGATAGCAGCTGGCATTTTCCTCGCGCCTCCCGTGTTCTGTCCGCTGAATCCGTATTGCAGCGGTGGGAGCCACCGCTTAGGATGAGCGTTCGATGGAGCACGTGATGAATCAGGACACCCCCGCGACGGCAGGCTCCGCGCGGCATCCCCGCTTTTTCTGGGTGGGGACGGCCGCCGGTCTCGTGCTGGGCGCGGTGCTCCTGTTCGCCGTCTGGGCGAAGGCTCTCGATCCGTCGGCGTTCGCGGAGCAGATCCGCACCGAGGGGCTGGACGTCCTCCTCTCGGCGCAGGCCGTGGCCCTGGCCGCGCTGGCGCTGGAGGCCGGGCTGGGCCTGGCGCTGCTGCTCGGCGTGCGGCGGCTGTGGGTCCTCGTGCCGGCGTCCCTGCTGGTCGCGTTCTTCCTCTTCCTCACCGGCCGGACGTGGTATCTCGCGGCCCATGGATTGCGCACCGAGACGGCCGGGTGCGGCTGCTTCGGCAACCTGGTGCAGCGCTCGCCGGCCGAAGCGTTCTGGCAGGACCTGCTGCTGCTCGTTCCGCCGCTCGTCCTGGCCTTCCTGGGACGCGACCGGCGCAGCCGGCTCTTCCCGCCGCTGCGCACCGCGGCCGTGACCCTCGGGACGATCGCCGTGCTGCTCTTCGCCTGGAAAGCCCCGGAGCTGCCGCTCGACGATCTGGCGACGCGGCTGCGCCCCGGGACCGCGGTCGATCAGATCTGCGTCCAGGGTGAGAGCCCGCTCTGTCTGGACACGGTCGCGGGAGGGCTGATGAAAGGGGAGCACCTGGTGGTGATCGCGGATCTCGCCGATCCGTCCTTCCGCCAGTCGGTCGCGGCGCTCAACGACACCGCCAGCGATCCGGCGGGGCCGCGGGTCTGGGTGCTCTCCGCCGCCACCCCCGAGCAGGTCTTCCAGTTCCGCTGGACCCAGGGTCCCGTCTTCCAGGTGGTCGAGACGCCTGCCGAGCTGCTCCGGCCGCTCTACCGGCGCCTTCCCCGGGCCTTCCGGGTGAAAGACGGCGAGGTCGTCGAGACCTGGACCGGTCTGCCGCCGCTCGCGCGCGTGGCGTCCGGCGGCTCCGAACCGCTGAAGACACCGGCCTGAACCTCGATTTGATGAAGGTCGACTTGATGAGGTCAAACCGATGAGCGATTTCCGACTCCCCTTCCGCCAGACGGCGGGCCTGCTGATTGCCCTCGCGGTCTTCGCGGCCCTCCCCGCGCGCGGGCAAGCCACCCCGTCCGACAGCGTCCTGCGCGGCTTCCAGGCCACGGGCGAGTACGTCCTGCTGGTCAACGGGCAGGCCGATCTCGGCTCCGAGGTCTTCGTGAACCGCAGCCTTCCGGCGTACCTGATCCTTCCGACGACGCTGTCGCCGATCCTGATCACGCCCGGAGCCGGAACCGTCGCGACCGTCCCGAAGGCGAAGATCGTCCGCCAGAAGGACGGCACGGTGGACCTGCTGGCGGACGCCGTGACGAAGCCCCAGGGCAAGCTCGTGATCGGGGACGGCCGGGTGGACTTCACCACGGAAGGCAAGAAGGCCAGCCTGGGTCCCAAGCCGCCGCTGATCGGCCTCAAGAAGTCGGCGGAGCTCAAGAAGCACACCCCCGAGTACGTCCAGGGGGCGAAGGCCTACACGCCGAACCCCACGTCGCTCGCGAAGCTCAAGAGCCAGGCGGCGCCCGTGCGGGTGGTCGTCTTCTTCGGCTCCTGGTGCCCGCACTGCAAGGAGATGCTGCCGCACCTGCTGCGCGTCGAGGACGAGATCCGGGGGTCCAAGATCCAGTTCGACTATCGCGGCATCTCGCGCGATTTCAAAGACCCCGAGGTGCAGCGTCTGAAGGTGAGCGAGGTGCCCACGGCGGTGGTGTACGACAGCAATGGCCGGGAGATCGGCCGCCTCACCCGGAACGACTGGGCCGCTCCGGAAGTTGCGCTGTCGGTGATGCTGGGCGGGGCGGGGAAGACCGGGAAGTAAGCGCCTCCAGCGGATCGATCCCACCATTGTGCCAGCGCGCGTCCGGCGACTGCAGATCGCCGGGCGCGGCGCACCGCGAGATTCCCAGAGCTTCCAGCTTCGAGACGAGATTCCAGGCGTCCTCCGCCAGGGCGGCGCCCTGGAGGCGTCCCTGCCAGGGGGATAACAGGACAGAGATGCGCCCCAGATCCCGAAGGGGATGGATGCGAACGGTCCGCAGACCGGGGGATGGGCGGAAGGCGGGATCGGGATCGACCAGAACGGTGCCGGCGGCGAGAGGAAGACGGGGGGAGCGCAGGCCACGCATCTCCGCCTCCAGCCGAATCTGCTGGACCCCCGCCTGCACCGCCGGATCGACGGGCCCCGGCGGCCAGGCCCGCGCGCGATCCTCCAGAGCCTCCTCCAGCCGGGCCGCGAGAGCATCAGCATCCCCTGCCGTGTAGACCGCGACCACCGAGAGACACCCCCTCTGGTCGAAGAGCGCGATATCGCGTGCCAGCCCTTCCGCAACGTCCCTCAAATCGATCCCCTCCCCCACCACCGCCAGGCTCGTCTTCGGTCCATACCCGATCACCTTCCCTGGTGCCCGCTTTTCCAGGTCCGCGAGGGCTGGAGCGTCGCCGTAGGCGAGGATCGTCCCGGCCGCGGCGAGCACAGGCGCTTCGAGAAGCGTGTCCCCGCCGGGCCAGGCCGCCGCCGAGAGACAGCCTTCGAGGCGCGGCTCGCGGCGGATCAGGGCCGCCAGGAACGCGGAGGCGAACAGCGGCTCGGCCGAGGGGGATTTGAGAAGGACGGGGCGGCGGAGCGCCAGCGCGGGGAGCAATGGCTGAACGGCGAGAGCCGGCAGATTGGAGGCGAGGACCACAAGCACGGGCTCCTCTGGCGCGGTCTTTCCCTCGGCTGCCGTGAACAGGGCCGCGGCCGGCTCGCGACGCACGCCGCCGAGGACCGCCTCGAGCCCGGCGGCAAGCCCTTCAGGTGAAAGCCGGCAGAGGCGGGCCAAGTCGGGATCGAGCGCCCCGCGCTCCGGCGAGGTGGGATCGAGAAACGCCTCCACCGTCTCCGCCCAAGCGTCGAGGAGGTCGCCGGCCGGCAGAGAGCGCAAATGGGGGCCTCCTTTCCGTAGTCCGTCCATCACCTGGGCGAGAGCGTCCGGCGTCCACATAGCAGCATTATGATGCGCGGCGTGAAAGCTACGGTCAGCCACTTCGAGATCCCCGCCCGCGATCCCGAGCGGGCGGCGCGCTTCTACCGCGAGGTCTTCGGCTGGAGCGTCGAGCCTCTCCCCTGGGACCGGCCCTACTACAAGGTCCGGGGCTCCGCGGGAGAGCCCGGCACCGGCAAGGAGGGGATCGACGGAGGGATCACCGAAGCCGGCGGTGGGCTCGAGCATCCGCTCCTGATGATCCACATCGAAGGGGAAGAGCTGGAGATGGTATTGGAGCGGATCGTCGTGGCCGGCGGACGAATCGACCTGCCGGTCACCCGCGTCGGGGAGATGGGGTGGTGGGCGCGGTTCCGGGATTCGGAGGGGAATGTGTTGGGGCTGTGGCAGAAGCGGTAGTCAGCTCTTCGTTCCTTCGCGCGGCGGCCGTGGCTCGGCCCTCCAGGGCTGCGGGCTCTTCGCCATCAGCCCGACCGCGCGCAGGGCCGCCTTGACGGGCCGCTTCAGGGCGGAGGGCACCATGTGGCTCAGCCGCTTGGAGATCTGGACGCGCGGGTCCTGCTCCGGCGAGACGCGGGGCTTCCATCCTTCCGGCCAGTCGGCCACCGGCATCTCGTTGACCCTGGGAGTCGACACCAGCGTCTGTGGCTTCCCCTTGATAGCGAGCAGGGTGACACGGTCCGCCGGCTTGTGGATATCCGCCGGGGCCTGGCACTGGTAGACGGTGGTGAAGCCGCAAGTCGAGAGCAGGTTGTAGAGCGACCGCTCGGTCAGCCAGAAGCTCTTCGGGTTGTCCAGCGAGGCCCAGGCGCGGCTCAGACGCTGCTCGGCCGAGTCGGAGGGGAAGTGCTCGAAGATGTCCCGTCCCCAATAGGGCTTGCCCTCGTAGTGGCGGACATCCTTGCTGGCGGTGCTGACGTACGTGTCGATGACCGCGAGCCGAGTGGTCACTTGGGCGATGCTCTCGACGAAACGAAAGACGTCCGGCGCGTCCAGGTGATAGAGGATGCCCAGGCAGAGGACGACGTCGAACTCGCCGTACTTCTCGCGGCAGAGGTTGCGGACGTCGTCCTGGCTGAGCGTGAGGAGATGGTCCAGCCCCAGCGCCTTCTGGACGAACCGCGCCTTCTCAAGACTGGCCTCCCGCCCCTCGATGCCCACGGCGCGAGCCCCCTGGCGGGCGAACTCGATGGCATACAGCCCTTCGAGGCAGGCCAGGTCGAGGACGCGTAAATTCGCGAGCGGCTCGTTGGAGGCATCGGCCACGATCTGCACGATCCGCCGCAGCCGGGTCGAGACGACGTCCGCCCCGATCGTATAGAGATCTCCGGCGATGTGGATATTGTGATCGGTCCAGTCCCC